>JANQLB010000002.1 GCA_028280805.1 Tissierellales bacterium | reverse complement strand
GGGGTCACACCTGTTCCCATACCGAACACAGAAGTAAAGTCCTCCAGCGCTGATGGTACTTGGTGAGAGATCGCCTGGGAGAGTAGGACATTGCTAGATAATAATGAAAACTTCTCTAATAAGAGGAGTTTTTTTATTTACCAAAAACCAAAGTGACCAACACCATTTGAGAAAAGATTCAAATGGGTTGACTACTTTGCCTGGGAGGCCGACAAAAACACGTCGGCATAAGCGATGTACACGAAATCTAAGATTTCGGTCCCCTGCTTAAGTAGGACATTGCTAGATTGAAAAAGGAACTTCTCTAATAAGAGGAGTTTTTTTATTTGTCCAAATTTTTAAGACAGTAGATAATATTAAAAATGTTGTAAAAAATTAAAAAAACACTCATCTTAAACAAATAATATGATAAAATAGTATTATAAAATAATAACAAATTATTATCTTTAAGACTGTAAGGGGGAAGTCTTGTGAAAGATATTATTAGTATTACGCAGAATAAATGTAAGCAATGCTATTCATGTGTTAGACATTGTCCTGTAAATGCAGTACAAATTAGTAACGGGCAGGCTAGAATAATTCATTCCAGATGTATTAACTGTGGAAAATGTATTAAAAGCTGTCCACATGGTGCAAAACTTGTATTGGATAGTAAGGAAAGAACGTTACAAATACTAAAAAATAATCAATATAGCATTATGTGTTTAGCACCCTCCTTCGTTGCAAGTTTTGATAAGTATGACTACAAAAAGGTAATAGGTGCAATTAAAGAATTAGGATTTATAGAAGTTTGGGAAACTGCAGTAGGAGCAGAGGTCTTATGTAAGCAAATGGACGAATTTATTAAAAATAACAAAAATAAAACATACGTTAATTCATCATGTCCAGCTTTTGTATCTATGATTGAAAAACATTATCCCGAGCTGATTGATAATTTACTTCCATTTGTCTCACCTATGGTATCAACTGGTAAAATGATTAAAGAGCAGTATAAGGATAAAGATGTAAAAATAGTCTTTGTAGGTCCATGTGTTGCTAAAAAATCAGAAGCTCAAGAACCTCAATTTAATTCTGTAATTGATGCGGTTTTAACCTTTGAAGAACTAAAACAATTAATTCAAGAAAAGGGTATAAACATTAATAAATCTGTAGAACAAGATTTTGATAGTAAGAAATGCACTAAAGGCAAACTCTTTCCTCTTTCTGGGGGATTACTTTTGAATCTTGATGCCTGTAGTAATCTTAAGCAAAATGAATATGCTTTTATTGAAGGAGAAAAAGAATGCTTAAAATTAATAGAAGCTTTATCTAAAGATTGTACATCTATAAAAGTAGCAGATGTATTAATATGTGAGGGCTGTATAGAAGGACCAAAAATCGATAGTGAAATAAATTTTTTTGAGAAAAAAAACAGAATATTCAAATACTTTGAGCAAAATTGTACTAGGGAAAAAATAAACCTAGAGGATGAAATATATTATAAACAAAATTATAGTAGAAAATATAAAAATAAAAGAAGCATTATGCCTTTTCCATCAAAAGAAGAAATTAAAAAGATCTTAGAACAGACAAATAAATATAGTAAAGAAGAACAGCTAAACTGTGGAGCTTGTGGATATAATACATGTGAAGAAAAGGCAATAGCTGTATTACAAGATTTAGCAGAAGTAGATATGTGTCTTCCATATTTATTATCAAAGAAAACAAAATTATTAGATCAATTGTCTCATAAATTTAAAGAAATTTCTGAGCTTAAAAAAGAGTTAGAAACAATAATACAATCTTCATATGATGGATTAGTTGTAACTGATGGACATGGGAAAATACTTAAAACAAATGAAGCATGGAGAAAAATGACAAACTCTTATAGCATAGAAGATGAAGAATCCGTACAAGAAATAGAAGATAAAAATATTATTTTTCCTTCAGCAACTTTATTAGCGCTTAAAGAAAAAAGAAGAATTTCATTTATGCAGAAAACTAAGGGAGAAAAATTATTCTTATCTACAGCTACACCTATATTAGATACACAGGGAAATATAAAAAGAGTAGTTACAAATATAAGAGATATTAATGAACTAAATAAGCTTAAAAATCAATTAGAAGAGGCAAAAAAATTAGAAAAATATCATCAGAGTTGCAATAAAAAGAAAGACAAAATAGAATTTGATACTAATAATTTAGTTGTTAACAGTAGAGAATTTGGTGAAGTATTGCAAATAGCTAGTAATATAGCAGGTGTAGATTCAACAGTATTAATATTAGGAGAATCAGGAGTTGGAAAAGAAGTAGTTGCTAAATTTATTCAAGACCTTAGTGATAGAAAGGATAAACCCTTTATTAAAATTAATTGTGGTGCTATTCCGGAAAATTTAATAGAATCAGAATTATTTGGATATGAAACAGGTGCGTTTACCGGAGCAAGAAGCAAAGGTAAGCCCGGGCTAATTGAGTTAGCACATGAGGGAACATTGTTCTTAGATGAGATTGGAGAACTGCCTTTAAATCTTCAAGTTAAGCTTTTAAGGGTACTACAAGAAAGAAAGTTAGTCAGAATAGGTGGAACTTCAGAAACTGAAGTAGATATAAGAGTCATAGCTGCAACGAATAAAGATCTTCATAAAATGACAATGGAAGGTAAATTTAGATTAGATTTATACTATAGATTAAATGTCGTACCAATAGAAATTCCACCTCTTAGAAAAAGGAAATCTGATATAATTCCATTATGCTATTACTTTATAGATTACTTTAATAACAAATATGGATGTGATAAAGATATTACTCCAGCAGCTCAAGAAGTTTTACTTCAATATAAATGGCCGGGAAATATAAGAGAACTTGAGAATATAGTTGAACGTTTAGTTGTTACTACAACTAAGACAATAATTGACGAAAAGGATTTACCATTATTTTTATTTAAAGACGAAGACGTTTTATGCCAGGGTATAATGGTTGATAATATAATTCCATTAAAGGATGCAGTAAATATGGTTGAGAAAAAACTTATTGAAGAAGCTTTCAAAAAATATAATACAACTTATGAAATGGCTGAGGTTTTAGGAATTAATCAATCTACTGTAGTAAGAAAAATTCAAAAACATATAAAAAAAGATGCATTAACGCATAATTAAATGCAGGATTGCATTAAAATATAAAAGGAACATATCGATTGATGTGTTCCTTTTATATTTTTTGAACTAATGAAACAGAGTAGATGTTAATAATTTAACATATTAAAAAAAATAGTGTGAAAATTTTAAATTTTTTTACTTTTGGCATACAACATGCAATAAATAATAGTAAATATTAGTATTGGAGGGTTGGATATGACAAACATAAAGTTTTATAAAAATCTAAGAGCTACTGCTGAAGAAAATATCAAGAATAAGAGAAAAAAAGGGAGAATAAGAGCTGTGTTAGGCTATTCTAAATGTAGCGTTAGTGTTGGAGCAAATGATGTATTAAAAGCCCTTCAAGAAGTATTATTAGAAGCTGAAATAAAAGATGTAATAATTGAAACCACAGGATGCATTGGACTTTGTTCAAGAGAACCGTTATTAGATATATTTACCTATGAAGGAAAACGATATACTTATGAACTTGTAACTCCAAGGATGGCTAAAGCAATAGTAATTTCTCATTCTTTATATGATGAAAATATAAATGAATGGCTGTTAAAAAATTAGGGGGTGTATATATAATGACAAAGACAGAAAATGTTTTAAGAGCAATTGAAGAGGCTGGTAACACCGAGGATAAACTCATTGAAGTGTTACTTAAGGTACAGGAAAGGTCTAGGGAAAATTACATCACTGAGAATCAATTAGAGGAAATATCACAAGAGTTAGAAATTCCTTTAAGTAAAGTTTATGGTGTAGCAAGCTTTTATTCTTTATTATCTACACATAGAAGAGGAGAGAATGTTATTCAAATCTGTAATAGTGGACCTTGTTACGTTAGAGGAAGTAGGAATGTCGTTAATATGTTTGAATCTGCTTTAGGTATTAAAATGGGTGAAGTGACTGATGATGGTAAATTTTCATTAGAATTTACTAGCTGTATAGGGTCTTGTGATGTTGCTCCGGCAGCTAAAATCAATGAAGAAGTCTGTGGAAATTTAGATAAGAAGAAAATAGATGAAATAATAAATAATATAAGAGAGGGGGTAAAGTAATGGTAAATTTGCTTTCTAAATTATGTGGTAAAATAAGCCCATTATCTATTAAAGAATATAAGGAAAGTGGAGGATTTGAAGGCTTAGAGAAAGCTATATTTAAAATGTCTCCAAAGGAAGTAATAGATGAAGTGAAAAACTCAAATTTAAGAGGAAGGGGCGGTGCTGCTTTTCCTACAGCACTAAAATGGAATTTTGTTGCTATGGAAAATAGTGAAGATAAATTTGTAATTTGTAATGCAGATGAAGGTGAACCAGGAACATTTAAAGATAAAGTTTTATTAGATGGATGTCCGTTTCAGGTAATTGAAGGTATGATAATAGCAGCTTATGCAGTAGGTGCTAATAAAGGATATATATATATTAGAGGAGAGTATCCAAAATCAAAAGAGATATTAATTAGTGGCGTAAAAATCCTTCAAGAGGAAGGATATTTAGGTAATAAAATATTAGGTAAAGATTTTAGCTTTGATATTGAAATAAGATCTGGTGCGGGAGCATATGTATGCGGAGAAGAAACCGCTCTTATAGAATCTATTGAAGGAAATCCCGGAAGGTCAAGATTTAAGCCTCCATATCCTCCTAACAAAGGTTTATGGGGTAAACCTACATTAGTAAATAATGTAGAAACCTTAGCTAATATTCCAGTTATATTATCAATAGGTTCAGAAGAATATAAGAAGTACGGGACAGAATCCAGCACAGGAACAAAGCTTTTGTCAGTCTCAGGCAGAGTGGTAAATAAAGGGGTATATGAGATAGAGTTTGGAACAACTTTAAAAGAAGTTGTATATGATATTTGCGAAGGTATGGAAGAAGGCAAAAAAATAAAATTTGTTCAATTAGGAGGTTCATCTGGAGCCTGTTTACCAGAAAGTTTATTAGATACTAAGTTAGATTTTGACGAATTAAGAAAATTGGAAATAGGATTGGGGTCAGGAGCAGTGTTGGTTGTAGATGATTCAATTTGTGTGGTCGATTTTGTTAAAAATGCAACAAAGTTTTTTGACCATGAATCATGTGGTAAGTGTACTCCTTGTAGAGAGGGTAATAAACATATAATAAAAATATTAGATAACCTTACAAACGGAGAAGGTACTGAAAGGGATTTAAAATTATTAAATGAAATTGCTATGGTAATGAAGCAGGCTTCATTATGTGGATTAGGGCAAGCAGCTCCTACAGCATTATTGACTACATTGAAATATTTTGAAGATGAATATAAAAATCATATAAAATACAATTGTCCTGCTGGAACTTGCAGTTTAAAAGAGGGGGTGGCTATTAATGTCTAAAGTTGATATAAATATAGATGGAATAAATATTTCAGTTGAAGAGGGTACGACTATTCTTGAAGCAACCAAAGAATTAAACATAGATATTCCTACTTTATGTTACCATCCAGATCAAACAATTAAAGGAAGCTGTAGAGTTTGTGTAGTTGATATAGAAAACCAGGTAAATCTTTCTGCTGCATGCTGTACTCCTGTATGGGCAGGAATAAAAATAAGAACAAATACTAAGAAGGCAAGGGAAGCAAGAAAACTTGTATTAGACTTAATTCTTGCAGATCATAATCAAGAATGTTTATCCTGTGTAAGAAATGGTAATTGTGAATTGCAAGACCTATGTATGGAGTTAAATATAAGAGATACTAAGATAGAGAAAATTAATCATAAACTTCCAATAGATGATTCAAATCCTTCAATAGTTAGAGATGAGAGTAAATGTATCAAGTGCGGCAGATGTATTACTGCTTGTCATGATGTCCAAGGAGTAGGAGCTATTTATAATGTTGATAGAGGCAGTCACATGAGGATTAGCACACCTCCAGGAAAAAAACTAAATGAAATTCCTTGTGTATATTGTGGTCAGTGTATAAATGTATGCCCTGTAGGTGCTATATATGAAAATAATGATATTCAAAAAGTTTGGAATGCTCTAGATGATGAAAGTAAGCATGTTGTAGTTCAAATTGCACCTGCTATAAGAGTGTCTTTAGGAGAAGAATTTGGTGAAGAACCAGGTAGTATTGTAACTGGTAAAATAGTTTCCTTCTTTAATCGTGTAGGATTTGATAAGGTATTTGACACGAATTTTACTGCTGACTTAACTATTATTGAAGAAGGTCACGAATTTTTACACAGATTAAATAATGGCGGTAAACTTCCAATGTTTACTTCATGTAGTCCTGGTTGGGTAAGATACGTTGAGTATTTTTATCCTGAACTATTAGAAAATGTTTCTTCATGTAAATCTCCACAACAAATGTTTGGGGCGTTAGTAAAATCATACTATGCTCAAAAGAACAATATTGATCCTAAAGATATAGTTGTTGTATCTATTATGCCATGTACTGCTAAAAAAGCAGAGGCTGTCAGAGAAGAAATGAATGACAGCGGTTATCAAGATGTAGATATAGTATTGACTACTAGAGAATTAGGCCAAATGATTAAAGAATCAAGGATAATGATAAAAGAATTACCAGAAGAAGAGTTTGATAATCCATTAGGAATCTCTACAGGAGCAGCAGCAATATTTGGAGCAACTGGTGGTGTTATGGAAGCTGCTTTAAGAACTGTTTATGAAGTAGTAACAGGAGAAGAACTATCAAATATTGATTTTGTCAGCCTAAGAGGAATTGATGGATGCAAAGAAGCAACTGTAAAAGTTGGAGACTTAGATGTTAATGTTGCTGTAGCTAATGGACTTGAGAATGCTCGAAAAATACTAGATATGGTTAAAGAAGGTAAGGCAGATTATCATTTCATAGAAATAATGTGTTGTCCAGGTGGATGTATTGGAGGTGGCGGTCAGCCTATACTAGGAACTAATGAAATTAAAGAGAAAAGGATTAAAGCAATTTATGATATAGACTCAATGTCTAAGTTGAGAAAATCTCATGAAAATCCTGTAGTAAAGGCACTTTATGAAGAATTCCTTAAAGAACCGTTAGGAGAAAAATCGCACAAACTTCTTCATACACATTATTCACCAAAAAGCTAATAACTCCATAATTAATATATAGGGTACTGGTAAGCTTATCCAGTACCCTCCCCTATTTATAAAGTTTTTTATATGCCTTAAGTTTGTTTAAATGATATAAAAAATATAGGATAATCCAAGCCTCCTAATTCATAGTATTAATTAGTAATTACAAGGAGGCAGATAAATGAAAACTAATGGATGGGGAAAGCTTGCGAGCATATATATAGGAACAGTGATTGGAGCAGGTTTTGCTTCTGGTCAAGAGATAATTTATTTTTTCAGCGTATTTGGAATTAAAGGAATATGGGGAATAATTATAGCAACAGTTTTATTTTCAATTATCGGTGCAGTTGTTCTTAATAGAGTGTATAATAGAAAAATTAAAGGTTATGAAGAATTTATATTCCCCATATTTGGCAAAAAATTAGGTAAAGTAATAGAGATAATAATAACATTGTTCTTACTTACTGGATTTTGCGTAATGTTAGCTGGGAGTGGAGCTATTTTTTCACAACAATTTAATTTATCTTATAACATTGGAATATATACAATGAGTATAGCAACTTTCTTAACGTTTATTTTTAGTGTTAGAGGAATTGCTGCCGTAAATACAGTATTAGTACCAATTTTATTAGTGGGTATTGTGTCTATTGGAAGTATGGTTATTTTAAAAGAAGGCTTTAGTTTGAGTAATTATCAGGGAGCAGACATAACAAGTACAGGTAACTGGTTTACATCTGCATTTCTTTATGTAAGCTATAATAGTATATCTGCTATCGTTATTATGACTTCGCTGTTTACAATTATTCCTAATAAGAAAACAGCAATAAAGGGTGGAGTTTTTGGAGGCATCGGTCTTGGAGTTCTTGCTTCATTTATTCTTATTCCTACACTAATAAAATATACAGATATTCAAGGGCTAGAAATACCAATGATAAAAATAGCAGATGTTATGGGAAGTCAAGGCGGTCTTGTATATTCTTTTGTATTATGGTTCTCAATGTTTACAACTGCTATCTCAAATGGTTATGGATGTATAAAAAGATTAGCATACATATTTAAGATTAAACCAAATATAATGGCATGTATGTTTTGTATTTTAACTATGCCTCTTGCTAAAATAGGATTTGCAAATTTGGTATCAACACTCTATCCTTTATTTGGATATTTAGGTTTGTTTATGATAATCAGTATAGTTGGAAATTTTTTAATAAAGCAAGTAAAATTTAAATTATAATAAGTAAGGAGTAAAAGGGTTTTAGCATAAACTTATAGAATATACAATTATATTAGACTCTGTTAAAAAACAGGGAGGTAAAAATATTGAAAACTAATGATACGACAGAATATAATAAGAAAAAGATAGGTAGGTTTATACTATTGTTTGTTGTCTTAGTAATGACTTTATCTAATAGTACAATTAGAGAAAAAATTTTTAGCTTAGTATCTAAAGATGATAAAACTCTTCAAGTTGTTAAGGAGATTAACATAGAAACACTAAATGAATACCAATCAGCAGTCATGGATAATAAAGTTATTGTATATAACCAAGAAGGGATTTATAGATATGATTCTAATGGAGATGGTCAACCAATTATCCAGAAAAACTTAAATAATTCACTTATTACTGTAGATGAATCAAATATTTATATTATTAACAAAGATGATGGAGAAATACAGACTTTTAGAAGTAATGGTGATATTGTATGGAGTTATAAGTTAAATAGAAAAATAAACCAAGGATTTATTAAGAGTAATCACTTAGTATTAATATCTATGACTACAGAAGGCTACCAACACATTAATATAATTAATTTTCAAGGAGAGTTAAAACAAAATATTGTCATTAAGGATGGACAAGCTGTTTTAGCTGATATTTTTAGAGACGGTGATGAAGTTATAATTGGTACAATAAATAATATAGAACAACAAATAATCAGTAATTTAACAAAATATTCAAAAGATGGAGAACTTTTATGGGTAGAAACATTTGAAGATGAAATAATCCAAGAAGTAAAATATTTACAAGACAGGTCCTGTATATTAGTTACTGATAAGAAAATTTATCATTTGAGTAAACAGAAAGAATTGTTATGGAGTAGAAAAAACAATGAAGATATATGGGATATTAAAATAAATGATGATGATCATATAATTGCAGTTTTATTTAAAAGCTATCTAGAAATTATTGATTTTAGTGGAAGAACTAAAAATAAGATTGCATTAAATGAAGAGTTTGATAAAATTAAATATGATAAAAATATTATTTATTTACACAACAATAAAAGTATTTTAGGTATTATGGAGAAAAGTAAGTTTTTGAAATATAAAGATAATGATGAAATAAAAAGTATAGATGTAACAACTGAAAATATAATAATTAAATTAAATAATAAAATAAAAATAATGGACATAGTTAGAACAAACTAAAGGAGTGCAGAAACTTGAATTTTATAGATATTTTGATAATTGTCCTGATATTTATAAGCGGTGTAAATGGATTAATTAAAGGTTTTATTGTTACAGCGTTTAATTTAGTAGGATATATTGTTGCAGGAATCATTGCAAAGATATATTATCCATTTTTAGCACAGTATATTAAAAGCAATACTGATATATTTGTCAAAGTAAGAGATTGGGTAACTGGAAAAGTTAATGAGCTAATTGGTACTTCTCAACATTCTACTAATACTAGCAGCATATTAGATATATTCAAACTACCTAATGGTATAAAAGAAGGTGTAGCTGAGAACATAGAGGCTCAAAACCAATTAACAAATAGTGATTATTCAATAGGGAATATTTTATCAAGCTCTTTATCGGATATTTTTATTAGTATTATAAGCATTATTATTATTTTTATTTTAGTAAGAATGGCTTTAGGTTATTTAATTAAACTATTAGATGTAGTAGCAAGGCTTCCTGTTTTAAGACAATTTAATAAAGTATCAGGATTATTTTTAGGGTTGCTAATAGGTATTTTAATAGTGCATATAGTGTTGGCAATTTTTACACCAATTATATTAACCTCACCTGATGGGATTATTGCTCAAACAGTATATAATTCTCCCATAGGTCAATATTTTTATAATAATAATTTAATAATGAATGCTTTAAAAGAAAATGGAATTATAAATTAATGGAGGTACTTCTATGTATAAAAAAAGAGGTCACACATTAGGAATTGTGCTTGTATTTATTGGAGGTTTTTTATTATTATCTAGTTTATTTAAGATTTCAATTAAAGATAATATTTTAATACTTATAGGGGTAGCTTTTATGACTGGCTATTACTTTAAAAGAAATACAGGATATTTAATAGCAGGTACAATTATTTTAGCAGTCGGTATAAGTCAAATAGTAGATACTTATAATTTATTAAGAGTTGATATTTCAGAAACTATATTTTTAATAGGATTAGGAACTGCTTTTTTAATAATATATTTTGTTAAAAAGATTAGAGGTTTTATATATGGAGGATGCTTTTTAATAGCAATAGGTTTTTTTAGACTAGTTAATGAGATCTATGAATATGAAATATTTTGGACATTTGCATTATTTATTGGAGTTTCTTTTTATTTGATATACTTAATAGAAACAAGAAAATCAAATAAGAAATGGCCTTTGATATTAGGGACAATATTTATTGTAATATCATTAATGTCATATTTAATAGTAGAAGATGTAATTACAACTTCTGTTTGGGAAATTCTTAGTTATATATGGCCGACACTAATAATATTAATAGGTTTAAAGATTGTTTACAATAGCATAAAAATTAAAAAATAAAAAAAAGAAGCAAATTTGCTTCTTTTTTTATGAGTTTTACTCTACAAATATCTCTACTTTTTCACCATTTTCAGATTCAACGTCAACAATTTTACCTTGAGCTCCACTTTTAATAAGCTCAGTTATTTCATTAATATCAATGCCTTCAAAATTATATTCCTTAAGCTCAGGCGATATTTTAGTAATAAATTTTAAACCAATATCCACCAATGCTATTGGTATGTTAACATTAACTTTATTTTTATCTTTCGGATCAAAAACTCTTATTTTTATCCATTTAGATTTATGAGTTGAAAGTGTTTCATTTCTTTCTTCTAATGCACTTAGTAGCTCTAATCCATCTTTAGAACTGATTTTTCCATCTTCAATCATTTTTAAAATTTCCATTCTTTCTTCTTTAAGATTATTTGACATATTATATCCTCCTTACTATCTAATTTTAATTGACCCATTTGAAGTCAAAGCTATTATTTTAGTATCATTTTCTTCATTAAAATCTACACTATGAGCAAGAATTTTTTTAGAACCTAAATGTTTCTGAACATTAACATCATATACTAAGTTTGGTATTTCGACGTCGATATTCCCCATAGAAGTTTTTGCATCTATGCTAAATTTTCTATTATCATCATCGAGTTCAGCTTCAATGGAAGAATTTGAGGTTTTCATATATAAACTACTTAGTTTTTCAGTGTCAATGTTATGGATATTAATTTTTGAATTAGATGTCTCAGTGTCAATAATCTTTGAGCTACAATCATTTACTTTTATATAGGCGTTAGATGTTTTGGCTAGTATTGAATCAGCCACCACATCTTCTAATATAATCTTACCATTTTTTGTTGTGGCTTTTATATCTTTACAATCCATGTCCTGTAAATCAATAGTTGCATTAGAAGTGGTTAAACTTACATTAGTACATTTTACATCCTTTAATATAATTCTACCGTTTTTAGTGCTGCTGTTAATCTCAGAACTTTCTATATCTGATAAATTAACAGTAGAGTTTGTAGTATTACAATTTAGCTGATTTAAATTGATAGTTGATGCTTGAATTCTACCATTGGTTGTAATAAGCTCAATTTTATTATATTCTTTATCGGGTATTTTAATTTCAAGAGTAGTACGTAAATTATTAGAATAAGAAGGCTTAAAAATAATCTTATTACCATCCTCATATATTGAGTATATGGGATTATTTGGGGATAAGTTTTTGCTTTTTATTTGACAAAATGCATCTACATAAATTTTATCTTCGTCCCATGTTTTTATTAGTATCTTTCCATTTACTGCTTGGAATTGTAATTCTATATCATTGACATTAGTAATATCTTTTTCATGTTTTTCTTTTATAGTTTCATAGTTGTCAAATAGGTTAGTAAAGGCTCCTTTATCTACAACATTTTCTACTATATCTAATATTCTATCTGTTATAGAAGAAGTACTTTCTGCGATATTTTCTCCAATTTTGCCCATTTTTTTTCCTAATTCTTCGCCTTTTCTACTCATTTTTTCAACAAACTCTTTATCAAACTTACTTTCTATCTTTTCTGCTAAATTTTCTATACGATTTTCAAAATTTCTTTCTGAAGTTTCGTGTTTTTCAGATTTGCTGTTATTACTGTAATTATGATTAATGTTTTTAGCTTTTTCTTTTACTTTGTCAAAAAAACCATCTTCCTCTAAATTTTTACCTTCTACTTCATCTAAAGCTTCTATAAGCATAGATGCTTCATCTATAGAAATTTTACCTTCTTCTAACATGTGTAAAATCATTATTTTTTCATCTTTCATTTTTTCTCCTCCACATTACTATTTTATAAACATCACTCTTTAAGCAGTTTAACAGCTTCTTCAGCACTTATTTCACCAGAACTTAATTTATTTAGTATAGACTTTTTATCTACTTTTGGTGAGTACTTAGGATTATATCCTAAAGATTCAATGACGCTTTCCAGTTTATTTCTAACTGTTGGATAAGATATACCAAGCTCTTTTTCAATTTCTTTAATATTACCTCTGTTTTTTATAAAAACTTCAATAAAAAACTTTTCTTCATCCTTAAGCTTGCAGAACTTACATAGTGTGAATTGACCTTCAATAGTGGTATTACAATAATCACAATGTAATCTGGTAATGTCCATGCCGTGGTCACACACAGGACATCTTCCTATTGCCTCCTTTTTCATATTAACACCCTTTCTAATATAATTATAATATTGAAATCCTTACAACATCACCATCTTTTTCTTCTACATTAACTAAATCAAAAGGTTCATGGGTTTTTAATTCAAGCAAAATTTCTCTTAGATTAAAATGCTTTAAAAGATTTAAATATTTTTCAGTTTTCTTATTCATAATATTAGGTACAAAACGCACAAGCTTAATAATAGTTAATGCAAAACTACCTAATAAAGTTATTAACCATAATGGTATAGCCGGAAGTCTTATAGTTTTATTATCATCTTTACTATATACATAAATTTTAAGCTTAGAGCATCTTTTTGTTTTTATAATCTTTGGATAATTATACTGATTAATAAGATTAACAGCTTCATCAGGTTTTATTTCTCCATCTTTTAAATTTATTATGATATTTTTAATTTCGTTGTTCAAACAACTTCCCTCCTTTTAATAATAGGATAAATTGGATATAATATTATTAAAGTATACTTTAATAAGAGGTATAGCAATTAAAAACCTTAACTTCTAACTATATAATATTATTAATATTTATAAATGTCAATAGTGAATTTAAAAAAATGAATTAAAAAATTAAAAAAATTAATATATAAATTAATGGACAATCCAGCTATAGATAGCACCTATGTCAAATAAGTTAAGATAGATAATATCTATAACAATCCAAAAACGATTGATAAATTAGTATACTATTAGTAAGATTAAGGATATAAAATTTTATATTAATTAAGGAGGAAACGTTATGGGTACTAAGCTGGATGCTAGAGGACAAGACTGTCCTAAACCTGTTATAATGACTAAGAAAGCATTAGAGGAAATTAAAGAGGGTTTTGTAATATGTATAGTAGATAATGAAGTAGCAAAAGAAAATCTGACTAAGCTTGCAAAAAGTCTCTCACATGATTATGACGTTAAAAAAAATTCAGATAAAGAATTTCATATTACAATCATTAAAGGGAAAGAAAAAATAGAAGAACTAGAAATAAGTACTCCAAATACTTTTAAGGATATGACAATAGTTTTTGGAAGTGACAAAATGGGAAAAGGATCGGATGAACTAGGAGAGTTACTTATGAAAGGTTTTATTTACGCATTAACAGAATCTTTTCCCTATCCTTCATCGTTGATATTTTTAAATAGTGGCGTCAGACTCACTATAGAAGGTTCTAATACATTAGATGATCTTAAGAAGCTAGAGGCTCAAGGGATAAAGATACTATCCTGCGGTGCATGTTTAGATTTTTATAAAGTTGCAGAAAAGCTCGTAGTAGGAGAAGTTTCAAATATGTATAATATTCTTGAAGAAATTAAAAATGCTAATAATACATTAATGATATAATTTAAAACAAATTAGGAATCAATAATTTAAATACTCCGGTCGTAATTGGCTGGGGTATTGTATTTATGTACTAATACTGCTAAAATTAACTTAAATCTTAATATATTTATCCGATAGCTTAAAATTCTAATACTTACAATCCTATGATAAAAAAGAAAGAGAGGTCTTACATGAAGGAAACAATATTTTATGTTATTACTTTCAATTCTATCCACCATGCGATTAAAGGAGAAAAAATTTTAATAGATAAAGGTTTAAATGTTAGAACTATACCTACTCCAAGAGAAATATCTACAAGCTGTGGTTTGTCAATTAAGTTTTATGAATATAATATCAATAAGATAAAGACCTTTTTTTGTAGTAAAGAACTTGATATTGAAGGCGTTTATAGAATAACAAAAGGAATTAATGGAAAAGAAGCTACAAGGTTAGAGATATAGATAGTATAGTTTTTTAAGAATAATTAAATATAATATATTTAATGTTAAAAAATTATCTTAACTGATAAACGTATTAGGAGGTATTAGTATGGTTAAAAAATTTAATTTAGGAGATATTGTGGAGCTTAAAAAGAAACATCCCTGTGGAGAAAATAAATGGGAAGTTATGCGGGTAGGAATTGATTTTCGTATAAAATGCTTAGGATGTGAAAAGCAAGTATGGCTTTCAAGACCAGTATTTGAAAAAAGAGTGAAAAAAATCATAAAAAGTAGTGATGAGTAGGAGAAAAATTAACAATTACTATTAGACAAAAACCTTAAGAAATAGTAAAATAATTATTGAGGAAAACGTTTTAATATTTAAAAAGAATATATTTTTTTAGGGGGATTGTTATGTCAATTAATTATTCAAAGAGAATGGATAGTATAAAAGCCAGTGAAATTCGTGAAATACTTAAATTAACTCAAAATCCAGAGGTAATATCTTTTGCAGGTGGATTACCTGCTCCAGAAATGTTTCCAATAGAAGAAATCAAAGATGTCTCAGTTGAAGTTCTTGAAGAAATGGGAACAAAAGCATTACAATATAGCACAACAGAAGGATATAAACCTCTTAGAGAAAAAATTTCTAAGAGGATGGAGAAATTTGGTATAAAGATGAATGCGGACAATATACTTATCACCAGTGGTTCTCAACAAGGATTAGATTTAACTGGAAAAGTTTTTCTTGATCCAGGTGATGTTGTTCTATGTGAAAGTCCAAGTTATCTAGGAGCATTGGGAGCATTTAAGCAGTATCAGCCGAAATTTGTAGAAGTTGAAACTGATGATGACGGAATGATAATGGAGAACTTAGAAGAGATTATTAAAACAACCAATAAAATAAAGATAATATATGTTGTTCCGGATTTTCAAAATCCTACAGGCAGAACATGGTCTGTGGATAGAAGAAAGAAGTTAATTGAAATAGCAAATAAATATAATCTTCCTATTATAGAGGATAATCCATATGGAGAGTTAAGATTTGAAGGAGAAATTCCTCCATCTGTTAAAAGTTTTGATACTGAAGGAAGAGTAGTATTTTTAGGAACATTCTCTAAAACGTTCTGTCCGGGTTTTAGATTAGGTTGGACCTGTGCTGATAACGAAATTATAAATAAATATATATTAATTAAGCAAGGTGTTGATTTGCAGACCAGTACTATATCACAGATACAATTAGATAAATTTTTAGATAAGTATGATATTGATAAGCATATACAGAAAATTATAGATGTATATAGAGTAAGAAGAGATTTAATGATAAAAACAATGAAAGAAGAATTTCCTAAAGAGGTTAAATTTACAGAACCGCAAGGTGGATTGTTTACATGGGCAGTATTACCAGAGCATATAAATGCAAGAGATTTGGCATTAAAAGCTATTGAGAAAAAAGTTGCATTTGTACCGGGGGGATCATTCTTCCCTAATGGTGGTAACGAAAATACCATGAGAATTAATTATTCTAATATGGATGAAGAGAGAATAGTTTTAGGGATTAAAAGACTGGGCGAAACAATAAAAGAAATGCTTTAATAATAAATACAAAGAAATCCTAGAATATATTTTACTAGGATTTTTTTGTTTAAAAACTTGTAAAAGGAAATAATAAATGATATAATTACTGTCGTTAAATAATTCCTTGCTCCAAAAAGGAGCCGCTAGTCCAAAAGGAGGTGAAAAAAATGAGAAACTATGAAGGTGTTATTATTTTTGCACCTAATTTAGAAGAAGAGTCTAGAAATAAAGTGTTTGAAAGATTCAAAGGAATAATTGAAACCACAGGAAGCATCAACAATATTGATGAGTGGGGTATGAGAAAGCTTGCTTATGAGATTAATGATTTTAAAGAAGGTTACTATATAATAGTAAAATTCCAAGCAGAAAGTGAATCTATCAACGAATTAGACAGGGTTGCAAAAATAACTGACCAAGTTATTAGACATATGGTAGTTAAAGATGAATAATTAAGGAGGGGTTTTTATTTATGAATAATGTAATTTTAATAGGCAGATTGACCTCTGACCCCGAGTTGAGATTTTTACCTAATAATGGAACAGCAGTGACAAGATTTGCTATAGCTGTTGATAAAAATCTGTCTAAAGATAAAAAACAAGAATTAGAACAGCAAAATAAACCTACAGCAGATTTTCCAAGAATAACTGTTTGGGGAAAACAAGCTGAAAATTGTGCAACTTATTTAGGTAAAGGAAGATTAGTAGCAGTTCAAGGTAGGATACAAACCAGTAGTTATGATAATGCTCAAGGTCAAAGAGTTTATATGACTGAGGTAGTTGCAGACAGAGTTCAATTCCTTGAATGGGGAGATAATAATAGATCAAACAATACTCAAAGTCATAGCAGTCATGATACAGCAGGTATTGATACAAACGGTTTTCAACCTGTAGATGATGATGAGATACCTTTTTAAGAAGGAGGGAAGTTCATGGCACGTAGAAACTTCAAAAAAAGAAGAAAAGTGTGTAATTTTTGCGTTGATAAGGTAGATAAAATTGACTATAAAGATGTTAATAAACTTAAAAAATATATTACTGAAAGAGGTAAAATATTACCTAGAAGAATTTCAGGTAATTGTGCAAGACATCAAAGACAATTAACTATTACTATTAAAAGAGCAAGAAACGTTGCACTTTTACCATATACAGCAGAGTAATAAATTAAGTTTTTACGAGAAGTGGTTTGTCACTTCTCTTTTTTATGTGTAAAAATTTGATTTTTAAATCGGTTACATTCAACAGTACATGTAAATATTAAACAATTGATATTTGACTAAAACTCTTAAACTATGTAAAATCTTAATATGACGTTTTTAATATTTATATAAAAATATAGTTTATTTTCACTAATACATATATTATAGAGATATATTTGTTATAATGTATCTGAGGGGGAGTTGTAATGGGTTATAATAAGAATGTAGATATTACAAAGAATATTAGGGTTATCGAATGGTTAAAAAGTGAAATCTTAACAGCAGTATCTACGTTATTTCAACTACTGGTAAATGGCGTTCAAAATAGTCAAGAAGCTATATTAGATGTTCTTGCTAATATTATACTTGTTACATATTTGCTAGGTAAAAGGTTAGGTTTTACATTTGAAAAAATAGATGAAAAGCTGCAAAACAAGATTAAGCTAGGAGTAGTTGAAGAACATAAAATAGAAAAATGGTATGGAGATTTAAGCAAGCTTTCAGATTATATAAAAAGAACAAGAGATTAGAGGTGGGAACTTTGAAATTAGATAATAATACACAAGCTTTAACAGAGAGTGCAATTGTCACGGCGTTAATGGTTGTTTTTGCATTAGTAGGAATATATTTTCTTGGTATAATAATTATACTTTATCCAATTCCATTTATTGTTTTAGGATTAAGACATGGAACCAGATATAATATTTTATCTTTAATTATGTCCAGCTTAGTTGTAGGAATATTAATAAACATAATGTTAGGAATTTTTTTGTTTATATTTTTTGGGTTTATGTCAATTTCTTTATCTTATATGATAAAGAGAAAGTATAGACATTCACACACACTTATATTTACTACATTCATTTTGTTACTATCTACATTGATAGCAATTGCAATGTTTAATTATATAGCAGGAATTAGCTTTATAAGTGAACTAGAAAACTTCATAAACCAAGCAAGAAATATTTCTTATGAAAGCATAACAAATATGGAATTATCTGTTTATCAATTAGAACAAATGAAGCAGATGGTTAAATTAATGTATGAATTATTAATACTATTAATTCCCTTTACTATAATTACTACTAGCTTGTTTATAGCATATATTAACTTTTGGTTATCTATATTTATCCTAAGAAGGCTAGGTAATAAAAGTACTGAAGTCCCAAAATTTAAGAGATTAAGACTGCCAAGTAATATAATATTAGGAACATTAGTTTTAATTGGAGGTGCTTTATTAATAAGATATTTAGAGATATTTTACTATGAAACTTTGCTTATTAATATTATATTTTTATTGATATTAGTTTTTTTCCTCCAAGGGTTAGCAGTATTAGCTTTCTTTATAGATAAACTGAGAATTAATAAAGTTTTTAAAATTATAATAATATTATTAGTAATGATTAATTTGTTTTTAATTATTATAATAGTTTTGGTTGGCGTTTTGGATACATTATTTGATTTTAGAAAAATAAGAAAAGTAAATATACCTTAGGAGGGTTTATATGGCTAGTAAAAGTATTTTTAAAATATTAACTCCAAATACCAGGATATATCTTTGGATTATCGGTATATTAATTGGTATATTAGCTTTTTATGAGCCTAAAATATCAGCAGTAGGAGTAGTGGTATTAGGATACTTAGTTTATCATCATTGGAAAAACGTTCATTTAAAGCGATTTGAGTGGACAAAATATATTGAAGAACTTACCAAAGAATTTGATTCAGCTACTAAGCACGCAATATTAAACTTACCAATTCCGCTTGTTATGGTAGAGGTAAGTGGCTCTATTAGCTGGTATAATCCGAAATTTGCAGATGTTATTAATAAAACAGGATTACTAAATAAGAATATTGATGAAATAATACCAAACTTTAATATAGATGATATTATGAGTAGTGAACAGGAAATGTCGATAGAAGCATCAATAGATGACAGAAACTATAAAGTTCTATATAATGTAGTAAAAAGCAATAAAGAATCAATTAACAAGGAAAATTATATTATAATGCTTTATTGGGTAGATATAACAAACTTTTCTAAATTAAAAGAAAAATACAACGATGAAAAAATAAATTTAGCTTTAATACAAATAGATAACTATGATGAAGTTAAAAATAGTACAGATGAAACTAATCGTCCTATTATTCTTGCAGAAATAGATAGAAAAATTAATACCTTAGCACATAGAATTAATGGACTAATTAGGAAGTATGAAAATGATAAATATATAATAGTTTTTGAACATAAGTATCTTAATATGTTAGAAAATAAAAAATTTGATATCCTTGATGAGATTAGAGAAGTTAAACAAGGAAATACAATACCTGCAACTCTTAGCATCGGAGTAGGGGTAAATAGTAAAAATCCTGCTAATCTATATGAATTTGCAACAGCAGCTATGGATATTGCTTTAGGAAGAGGCGGAGATCAGGCTGTAGTAAAAAAAATTGACAATTTAAGCTTTTATGGTGGTAAAAGTAAAGCAGTAGAAAAAAGAAATAAGGTAAAGGCTAGAGTTATTGCCTACGCATTAAGACAGCTAATGGATCAGTCTGATAGAATATTTATCATGGGTCATAAGGTTCCAGATATGGATAGTTTCGGGTCATCCATAGGTGTACATAGAGCAGCTATGAATAGGGATAAAGAAGCATATATAGTTTTAAACGATGTCAATCCTTCAATACAAAATGTTTATAATAGAATGTTAGAACAACAGCCAGAGTACCTTAACTATATAATTAAATCAGAAAAAGCAGAACAGATGGTAACCAAAGGATCGCTATGTATTGTAGTTGATAATCATAGACCTGATTATGTTGAAGCTCCAAATCTTTTAAAGCTGATTGACAAGGTAGTCATAATAGACCACCATAGAAGAGGAGTATCATTTATTGAAGACCCTGTTTTAACATATTTAGAACCATATTCTTCTTCGGCTTGTGAGTTAGTTACAGAAATTCTTTATTACATGGATGATAAGTTAAATTTAGAAAGATTTGAAGCTGAAGCACTGTTAGCCGGTATAAGTGTAGATACAAAGAACTTTACATTTAAAACAGGGGTTAGAACTTTTGAAGCAGCATCATTATTAAGAAGAGCTGGTGCTGACACCACTTCGGTTAGACAACTTTTTCAAGATGATTTAAATACATTTATTGCTAAAGCTGATGTTGTAAAAAACGCTAGGATACTTGAAGATAATATAGCTATTTCTACTTTAGTTAGAGATGGAAATGATACAATGCTGGTTACAGCTCAAGCAGCAGATGATTTATTAAATATTATGGGAATAAAGGCTTCATTTGTTTTAGCTTTAAGTGAGGGCTTAATACGAATTAGTGCAAGATCTCTGGGAGATATAAATGTGCAGCTTATATTAGAAAAATTAGGTGGTGGAGGACATTTGACAACTGCCGGAGCACAACTAGAAAATATTGATTTACATGAAGCTGAGAAGATGTTAGAATCTGCTATAAAAGAATATTTTGAGAAAGGTGATGAGAAATGAAAGTAATACTTTTAGAAGACGTAAAGGGATTAGGGAAAAAAGGCGATGTAGTAAATGCAAAAGATGGATATGCCAGAAACTTTTTACTTCCAAAGGGGTTAGCCAAGGAAGCTACTGAAGGTAATGTTAAAGTTTTACAAGAACAAAAAACAGCAAAGAAAAAGAGAAAAGAAGAAGAATTACAACAAGCAAAATCTTTAGCTGAAAAGCTTTCTAAATTAACAGTGGAAATAGAAAGTACAGCAGGAGAAAATGGTAAACTGTTTGGTTCTATAACAACTAAGGATATAGCCCAAGCGTTACAAAGTCAATATAAAATTAAAATTGATAGAAGAAAAATTGAAATGGATAATAATATAAAAGACTTGGGGATTACAGAAGTAAAAGCAAAGGTATATGCAAATGTGACTGCAACATTTAAAGTGAATGTAAAAGAAAAGTAAACTAATTATGACAAATACGCTTTTTGTTTAATTGTATTAAGATATGGCAATGTTAACAATATATACAAAACTTAATGTATAAAGATGAAATTTTAGAAATTGACAGAAAGCGGCTCTAAGTTGCTTTCATTAGCATATAGGAGTGAAGTAAAATGGCATTAGAATCACAAATATTAGGCAAGATACCACCTCATAGTTTAGAAGGTGAACAGTCAGTTTTAGGTTCTATGTTGTTGGATAAGGATGCAATAGTTGTAGCTTCAGAGATTTTAATGGCTGACGACTTCTATAAAGAGGCTCATAAAGAAATATTTGAAGGTATAATTGAAGTTTACAATAAGAATGAACCAGTCGATTTGGTAACTTTATCAGATGAATTAAAGAAAAGAGGTACTTTGGATGCAGTTGGAGGATCTCTATATTTAGCTGATTTATCAGATGCAGTATCTACTACTGCTAATATTAAATATTATTGTGAAATAGTAGAGGAAAAATCAGTGCTTAGAAAGCTTATAAAAGCTTCAGATGATATTATTGCTAAGGGTTATCAAGCTGATGAAGAGATTAATAATATAATTGATTTAGCAGAAAAGAAGATTTTTGATATAACACAGAGAAGAGGACAGGATGGTTTTACTTTAATAAAGGATGTCCTTCTTGATAGTTTTAACAGGATAGAAGAAATGTCTAAAAACCAAGGAGGAATAACTGGTCTTCCCACAGGCTTTATAGACCTTGACAGCAAAACATCCGGACTGCAAAAATCTGATTTAGTCCTTTTGGCAGCAAGACCTTCTATGGGAAAGACAGCTTTAGGATTAAACATTGCTCAAAATTGTGCTTTGAAGTCAAATGCTTCAGTTGCAATCTTTAGCTTGGAGATGTCTAAGGAGCAATTGGTGCAGCGTATGCTTAGTGCAGAATCACATGTAGAGCTTGGAAAAATAATAAATGGACAACTTTCAGAGAATGAGTGGCCAAAACTAGTCAATGCAATGGGACCCTTATCTAAAGCAAAAATCTATATTGATGATACTGCTGGTATCACTGTTATGGAGATGAAGGCTAAATGTAGAAAGTTGAAAGTCGAAAAAGGATTAGATTTAATAGTAGTAGATTATCTTCAGTTAATGCAGGAAAGTGGAAAAAGCGAAAGTAGGCAGCAAGAAATATCTGCTATATCAAGGGGATTGAAGGGATTAGCTAAAGAAATGGATTGTCCGGTTCTGGCTTTGGCACAGCTTTCTAGAGCTCCAGAATTAAGAGCTGACCATAAGCCAATATTATCTGACCTTAGAGATTCTGGTGCTATAGAACAGGATGCAGATATAGCTATGTTTCTTTATCGAGATGAGTACTATAATCCTGATACAGATAAAAAAAATATTGCTGAGGTTATTATAGCTAAACATAGAAATGGACCTACAGGAACTGTTGAAATGGTATTTATGGGTCAATATACTAAGTTTGTTAACTTAGAAAGGTTAAGTAATTAGATTACTCCAATTTATCATGGAGTAATTTTTTGTGTAAAAGTTATAGCTGTAAAATTTCTAAATAAAAATATACATGATAAGATATATAAATAAATGTTTAATTGATTTATATAAATAATATATAAGAATTATAGATAATATAATCAGGGGAGATATTTAGTGGAAGTAATTAAGGGTAAAAGAGTGATGATAAGAAAGTTAAAAATAGAAGATGTTTTTGGAATGTTAAAATGGGGTGCTCATACTGACCCATTATATTTTGATTATAATTTTCCAAAATTAAAAGATGAAGAGGTAAAAGAATGGTTTAAGATAAAAAGTCAAAGTAAGAATAAAAAATGCTTTGGAATTTTTAATGAGGAAGAAAGAATTATTGGTTATCTTTCTATAAAAAATATAATAAAATTTACAAAATCATCTACCCTTGGAATAGTATTAGATCCTAAATATATGAATAAAGGATATGGAACAGAAGCTATAAAAATATTCTTAGAATATTATTTTTATAGATTAAAAATGAAAACAATGCATCTTGATGTGGCTAAATTTAACAAAAGAGCAATAAACTGCTACATAAAATGTGGATTTACTAAAATAGGTGAGTCAAAACAAAAGCTTCAGATTCAAGCTTCAAATTTTGAAGATATTAGATATAAAACAGATAAGCAGTATTTTTATTTTGATAGAAAAAAGAAAAAAGTATACTCTTATCTCTATAAAATGAAAATATCTAAAGCTTCTTATGAGATAAACAGACAAAGCAATACGAACAATAAATAAAATATCAACAAAATAATTCGTAGTTTATTGACTTTTGGAGAGTTTTTTGATAATATAATTAAGGGGTATTTCGGATTTTGATAAATGTAAAAAATGTTTATTATATTAGGGCTTTAAACTCATAATAATCATAAAAATGAAAATTAAACATATATCTATTTCTGAAATATTTTAACCCGATAATATTTTGGGATTATTTTAAAGTAAAGGAGAGGATAATATGTCAACTCTCGTAATCTTAGGTGCTCAATGGGGTGATGAGGGCAAAGGTAAAATAACAGATTACTTAGCAAAAAAAGCTGATATGGTAGTAAGGTATCAAGGTGGGGATAATGCAGGTCATACTGTTGAAATTGGTGAAAATAAATATAAGCTGCATCTTATACCTTCAGGAATTTTTTATGATGATAAGACTTGTGTTTTAGGAAATGGATTAGTAATAAATCCAAAATCTTTAATTAAAGAAATAAAATACTTAAATGATAGAGGAATAGATACTAAAAATCTTAAAATCAGTAATAGAGCACACATAATATTTCCTTATCACTTGAAACTTGACGAACTTGAGGAACAGAGAAAAGGTGAAAACAAAATTGGAACTACAATTAAAGGCGTTGGACCATGTTATAGGGACAAGGCTGATAGGATAGGTCTTAGAATGTGTGATATTTTTCATAAAGAATACTTTGAAAATAAATTAAGAGAAAACATAAACAGCAAAAACGAAATAATTACTAAAATATATTGTCATGAACCTCTTGATGCTGATGAAATAATAAAAGAATATTTAGGTTATTTAAATCAATTAAAACCATATATAACAGATACAAATGTTCTATTAAATAATAGTATTCAAGAAAATGAAAACATTCTCTTTGAGGGTGCTCAAGGAACGTTATTAGATATAGATTTTGGAACTTATCCTTATCTAACATCATCTCATCCAATATCAGGAGGAGTATCAATAGGAAGCGGCATAAGCCCGTTTAATCTACACGAGGCTCTAGGAGTAGTTAAAGCGTATACTACTAGAGTAGGCAGAGGTCCCTTTCCTACAGAGTTAAACAATGCTGTTGGCGATGAAATAAGAGAAAGAGGACGTGAGTTTGGTACAACTACAGGAAGATCACGAAGATGTGGATGGTTAGATATAGTGATGCTTAAATACTCTACTCAGATTAATGGATTTACTTCACTTGCGGTGACTAAATTAGATACATTAGCCGGATTTGACAAGTTAAAAATATGTGTAGGGTATGAATTAGATGGAAAAGTTATAGATACTTTTCCGGCTAGCTTAGAAACTTTGGCAAAGTGTAAACCTATTTACGAAGAAGTAGATGGATGGTCAGTAGAAGATATGAATAATATTAAAGAATATGAAGACTTACCTGCAGGAGCAAAGAATTATGTAAGAAAAATTGAGGAATTAACAGATGTTAGAGTTAGTATAGCTTCTATAGGACCTAGGAGAAGTGAAACTCTCATTAGACAAGAATTTTTTAAAATATAATATATGAAACATTTTCTTAAAATAGTGCTGAGTTTAAATTTTCAGTGCTATTTTATTAATACAAAACAAACTATATAATAAAATTTTCAAATTAAAGTGTTGACAACCTATCAAATATCATGTAATATATATAAGGTATTCTTTATGACCCATTAGCTCAGTTGGTAGAGCATCTGACTTTTAATCAGGGTGTCCGGCGTTCGAGTCGCCGATGGGTCACCATTTATTTTGGCCCTATGGTCAAGCGGTTAAGACACCGCCCTTTCACGGCGGTAACCCGGGTTCGAGTCCCGGTAGGGTCACCAATAGCTTTTATTAAGGGCGCGTAGCTCAGCTGGGAGAGCACCTGCCTTACAAGCAGGGGGTCACAGGTTCGAGCCCTGTCGCGCCCACCATTTTTAAATAAGTATGGCCTGGTAGTTCAGTTGGTTAGAATGCCAGCCTGTCACGCTGGAGGTCGAGGGTTCGAGTCCCTTCCAGGTCGCCAAAATATAAGCAAGAGGTAAGAAGTGAAAAGAAAAAGGTTTATTTCGCATCAAGTCTCTGTAATTAGTGCTGGCATAGCTCAATTGGTATAAGTAGACAACCAAAATCTTTGATTTTGTGTTGGTCACTTAGGTCATCCGTACAGGGTTTACGGTATGGTAAAAGGAAAAAACATAAGTAATTAGTGCTGGCGTAGCTCAATTGGTATAAGTAGACAACCAAAATCTTTGATTTTGTGTTGGTCACTTAGGTCATCCGTATAGAGTTTACAGTATGGCAAAAGGGAAAAACATAAGTAATTAGTGCTGGCGTAGCTCAATTGGTAGAGCAACTGACTTGTAATCAGTAGGTTGGGGGTTCAAGTCCTCTCGCCAGCTCCAAAAAAATCAAGGCTTTTTAAGAAGGTCTTGATTTTTATTAAAGTAAATTTATTTGTCATATGACTCCCATCGTAAATCACTACCATAAAATTTTAAGGGAGTAAAATTACTAAATATCCTCGAAAAAACTCTATCAGTATATGTATTAGCAAATTCTAAAGGAGATAAGTTTGTTGATATAATAGTTTTCTTTCCTGACACAATCCTTGAATTAACTATATTAAAAATTTCGGTATTTGTAAATGAATTTGTCAATTCTGTTCCCAAATCGTCAATAATTAACAAATCTGAGCTAAATAAAAGATTATATTCTTCAGAATTAATACTTAAGGTTGAATTACCTCTAAATTTATGAGATTCAATAATTTCTAATATTTTAAAAGCAGTCTGATAAATTACTATGTTTCCTTTATCTAAAAGAGCCTTAGCAATACAATTACACATAAAAGTTTTACCTAAACCTGTAGTTCCATAAAAAAGAAGACTTTTTTCTTTATCTTGATTAAAATTGATACAAAATCCTTCACATGTATTTAAAATATCCATCATATTCTGTTTAGGAGTCAACTCTTCATCCTCGAAAGGTTCAGAAGAAAAAATTGATATATTAAACGTTTGAAAATTTTCTTTGCTTAACATATGTTCTAAATTGGACATTTGATATGCTTTACTAATAAGAGTCTGCTTAAAACAGTTACACTTATTACCATTTTGCAAGAAACCTGTATCATTACAATCATTGCAGATATAGTTAATATCTAAATATTCTATAGGAAGATTATTTTCAGTCATTAAAAATGCTTTTTCCTGCTTTAGCTGGTTCATTTTATTTTTTATAACAAATAAATTTTCTTTATATGTATTAGGATTATTTATAACCTCTTTAGATATTAAGAATCCTGTTTTGTTAATTTCTGCATCAATTTCTTTGATTCTGGGAATTTTAGAATAGACTTCTTTTTGTCTTTTCTGTTGATTAAGTTTAGCTTTATCCCTTTTAGCTTCATATTCTCTTAATATTATATTTATGAACCTATTATTCATAACTTACCTCCCTAATCATTAACACCTTTACTATGCTTTTTTCTTATATTTTTAGCTATTTGCTCCAATTGATCTGCAGTATACTTTGAAGTTCTTTGCTCAAAGTTATGAAATCTGGTTTTAATAGGCTTTTTCTTTGAAGAATTTGACTTTTTATAACTACTCTGATTTTTATTTTCTTTTTGTTTATCATTCTCATCAACTTGATTTAAAGTTTGTATACCTTCATTAAACCATTTATTTAAAATTTTATCTATGTAATTTATGTTAGGATTTGATATATTTTTAGTATAATCACAAGCTCTTAAAACAATCTCTAATTTAAAATGCCATTTGTTAAACCATTTGTCAATTACTTTTTTCTCACCATTTGTCAGGTATCTTCCTTTAAATCCTAAAGATTTCATGATTTTTTCATATCTATAATGTTTTTCATCATTAGTTTCAAAATATTCTTGTAAAGCTTCTAAATTAGTCACATCATTATCATACCATGTTCTTATAACACCTTCTACATAGGATAAGGTACGTCTGTTTTTGTTTTGAGATGAAAACTGAAATGCTCTTACAATCATATCTCCACTCATATTATAGTTTGTCATCCACTCATATATCTTTAGACATTCATTAGGAGTTAAGTATCTTCTGATAATTTTTCTAACTTCATTAAACATACTATTTACTTTAGGATCTTCTTTTGCCTTTGAAAGATCCTCTGGAGAACAGGTAAAAGGCTTTTTAAATACCTCATCATGAAAGTTTTCTTGCACATTAGAAAAATTATTCTTAATTAGAAGCTGTTTTAAGTTTATAAACTCAACCTTATAGTTATACTCATCATTCGCTTCTTCATAATGTTTTTTTATAATACCTTTATTTTCCCAAAAGTCCCAAGCCTTAAGAACATCTGATAAAGGTATATTTAAATGTTTAGATATAGTATCATTGTTTAAAGATATAGTATCATCTTTATCATATGCATATTTATATCCTAGTAGGTAAACTTTAACATATGTACCGTCTGCTATAGGCATAAAGTCGTTGATAAATATATTTTCAATAGGAGTGTGACCTAAATCTAAATCTGTAGTTTGCATAAAAAAGGTCATAATATCCACCTTCCACATAATAAATAAAATTTACTTAGCAATTTTTTACATAAAAAAATCAACTGTTTATTAATATAATAATTTATCTGAATTTACACCAAATTAAAAATTTGGGTAATTGAAGCGAACTGAGTCTTACTTTATTCCAAAATTACTTCTAAAATATAATTTTAGTACTAAAATCATACTATGTATTAAACTTATTATAACATATAAGCTTAATAATTTTATATGTTAATTCCTATAAGAAGTTATATTTATAGCACAAATAAATATATTTTATGTAAAAGAAAATTTAAGGAGGATAAGATGCACAAGTTGTATTTTAAACTTATAAAAAAAATTATTATTTTGTTTATTATAACATTCTTACCCTTAGTTTTTTACTTATACCTAAATGAAGAAGTACATACAACCTTTATGTCAAATACTGACACTAGTCAATGTAAATATATACTTGATGCTGAATTCATAGCTTCTCAAAAAAGTATTAATATTTCTCAGAAAGTTATTTTTTTGAACAAAACAAATAAAAACATGAGTAAAATATATTTTTATTTTAATAATAAGAAAACAAAAATATTTAATATAACTATCAACAATAAAGAATCTTACTATAAAGTAATAGGAAATGATAACATACTCATGATTATATCTCAAAATACAATTGAGCCAAACGAAACTATTGAGATAAATATAGATTACCTGGTAGATATAAAGAATAAAGAAATGATGAATAAAGATAAAGTTTTAAGTTATCAACTTAATTCTTGGTATCCATTAATTATTTATCATGATAAAAATGGATGGGATTTGAAAAATGCTATGAATAATTATCAAAATGTATTAAAAGGAAACCATTACATTAGGATATTTATACCTAAAGATTATAAAATAATTACTACAAATATCAATAAAGAAAAAGCTAAAATTAAACATAATAAAGGATTTTATCACATAGAAGAAATCAACATAGAATACTTGCCTATTACAATTAAAAAATGATATTATAATAATTAGAGTATTGTTATAACGGCTTTTTAAATTCATTTTAGCAGTCAAAAAGTTTATAATGTATAAAAAAATTTTTTAGGATAAGAATATACCTATACATTCCTAAAGAAGAAAATTTTACTTGACGGCACTTTCTATTTCTATTATTATATACAATGTGTAAACATTTACATATTATATTTTATGGTAAATAGAATTTAAAAGAGTAAATTTTATGAAAAGGCAAAGGAGGAGCTTTTATGTATGACTTGCTTTTTAAGAAAATAAAAGAAAAGCTGGTCTGTGGTTTTTTAAGAATTAAAATGGTTAAAAACACAAAAAAACTAAATAAAAAGAAAATTATAATTACCATAAGCTCAATACTAATGTTAGTAATTCTTACTTCAGTAGTTTTAACATTAAATAATGCTAAAGCAAGGGAAGGGATTTTAGGCACTAACTATGCGATAGATGGTAATTATTATAGAGTTGAATTTGGTGGAAAAGAAGTTGGAATTGTTTTAAAAAAAGAAGACTTTTTTAATGTTTTAACTGATATTCAAAAAGAGTTATCAGAGAAACATAACTTAGAAATAGCAATTAAGCAAGAAACTGTTTTCGAGGATATTAAATTAAATAATCAACAAATTTCATCTTATGAAGAAATTAAGGACAATATAGAAAGAGATTTGTTGTATAATGTTTACGCATATTCTGTAAATATAAATGGAGAAGATTTTGCTTTTGTTGAGTCAAAAGAAACAGCACAAGCACTATTAGATAAAGTAAAAGAGCCTTATATGAAGTTAGTTGATGATAGTTCAAACATCTTAAACATTGAGATAGTAGAAAATGTAGAAATAATAAAAAAGGACACTTCTCTTTCGTCAATAAAAGACTACGAAACAGTTTTAGCTTTACTAGAAAAGGGAACTACTGAAACAAAAGTTCATGTCGTTGAATCAGGTGAAAACTATTGGACGATAGCACGTAGTAACAAATTAACTGTTGAAGAGCTTATACAAGCTAATCCAGATAAAAATGAAAAATTAATACACCCCGGTGACGAAATTAATTTAATCGTTCCAAAGCCTTATTTAACAGTAGTTACTGTAGAAGAAAAGACATATGTTAAGAAAACTCAATTTGGTAAAGAAGTTGAATATACATCTACACTATACAAAGACCAAAGACAAGTTAAAAAGAAAGGTGTATATGGAGAAGTTGAAGTATTAGCTAAGGTAAAGAAACATAATGGTATTGAGATTGAAGAAGAAATCTTGAGTCAGGTTGTTTTATCACAGCCTACTGCCCAGATAGAACTTCAAGGAACTAAACCTCTACCTCCTCTACATGGAACAGGAGTTTTTATGAGACCAACTAGAGGAAGCTTTGTCTCAGGATTTGGAATGCGATGGGGAAGAATGCATAATGGTATAGATTTAGCATCAAGAACAGGTACGCCTATAAAGGCTGCGGACGGTGGTGTAGTCACTATTGCTGGTTGGCTTGGTAACTATGGGCTATTAGTTGAAATAGACCATGGTGGTGGGTGGAAAACAAGATATGGACACTGTAGTAAAATATATGTAAAGGTTGGACAAAAGGTATATAAAGATAAAACAATAGCGGCAGTAGGAAATACAGGAAATAGTACAGGTCCTCATGTACATTTTGAGGTAATAAAACACGGAGTTCCACAAAATCCATTAAACTATATAGATAAAGAATATAAATAAAAATAAAGCGGCCATCAGGTCGCTTTATTTTTTAAATACACCAACATAGAAGTAATAATACCAATATTATTATTATAATGCTTTCATTAAATACATTATTAGTTGCAGTTTGATTTACATGAGCTGATTCTTTAATTTTACCATTAAAGAGTTTATCTAAAGAGATTATTCCGGTTCCTTGATTATTATAATTATCATTTAAGCTAATACAATTATTCATTAGATTTGATTTTATTGAAGATGGTCTTAATCTTTTATTTTTATTAAATAATAGAGCAGCTGATCCAGACACAAAAGGTGTGGCCATAGAGGTTCCGCTAAGAGATTTGTAACCATCAAGCTTAGTATTAGAAAGAGATGTTATGTCTACTCCAGGAGCAACAACATCTGGTTTCTTAAATCCTTCTTTTGTTGGTCCTCTGCTTGAAAATGGGGCTATTACATCATCATCAATTTCTATTGTCTTATTATCATCAACAGCTCCAACTGTTATTACATTAGGACCATTACCTGGAGAAAGTATAGTTTTACTTGATGGACCACTATTACCAGCTGCAACAATAACTGTTATTCCAGCACTTATCGCTTCATTACATGCCTTTACCAATGGATCTGAGGAGTATGGATCTGTTACAGGAGTACCTAAAGACAGATTCAAAATTTTAGTATTATACACGTCTTTAGTTTCTATAACCCATTGTATAGCAGAAATGATGTCTGAAGTACTTCCACTACCTTCTTCATCTAATGCTTTTATTGCCAATATATTAGCCTCTGGAGCGACACCAGAAAATTTTCCATTAGATGAGTAACCATTAGATGCAATTATACCTGCTACATGAGTTCCATGTCCGTTATCATCATAAGGTCTATTCTTATTGTTTACAAAATCTTTAAATCCTACAATTCGGTTTTTAGGTTTTGTTAAATCACTATGAGGAGCAACTCCAGTGTCAATAACTGCTATAGTTACTCCCTCACCTTTATATCCCTCTGTATATGGAATTTGGCAACCTATGGATTTAGTTCCTATATCTAATAAAGCAAAAACCTTTGAATCAAAGCATATATAGTCTATATTAGAATCACGAGATAATTCTGCTACATCCTTTATATTCATATTACATGCTACTCCACCTACGAGGGGTAGGTTATATTTTACACGTCCTGACATTCCAAACACTTTATTGCTGAGATTATTTGAATCTTTATCTTTCACACTGACAATCACAGGAACTTCTTCCTTTGATTTTGAAAGAAGTTTTGCACTTAAAATTGGACATATTTTTTGAGTTTTTCTCATCATTACAATTCACCTACCTATGATTTAATCTATGCACTAAAAAGTCAAAAGGTGATAAAAAATTACCAGTGAAGTTTACATAACATAATGATATAATGAGGATACCCCTTTGCATATACATATAGTAATAAAGGGGGATACCATATGCACATATTAAAAAATAAGAAAAATTTATTGTTGATACTATCACTATTATTCATTGTGACAATAATAGGCATATCTTTTCATGACCCTATTACTAGAGAGTTCTATATTTTAGTAAAAAATATAGAACAAAGAAGAATGATAAGTTATGTAAAAGAGTACTACAAACTAGAATCAGATAGATATATAATTAGATATAATAGACATGAAGATATAGATATTGCAAAGCAGACAGAAGAAATAATGAATAAATATTACGATGAAATCTGCACAAAATTCAACTATTATCCAAAAGATAAAATTAATATTGTAATATATAGTGATGGTGATAAGCTTTTAGAAAATGTAAAGCTGAGAAAAAATAATCCGCCATTAGGAGTGTATTATAGTGGAGTTATAAGCATCTTATCTCCTAAATTATGGATTAACACAAAAGATGATTTTAATAAAATTTACGAGAAGAAAGGACCGGTAGTACATGAATTTGTACATTTAATTGTGGATGAAAAAACCCAGGGTAATTATCCAATGTGGTTAACTGAAGGAATTGCTTTATATACAGAATATAAAACTACGGGATTTGAATGGGGAAAAACTCTTAAAGAGCACGAAGATATAACAATTGAAAAGTTAAACAATGACTTTCATAATATTAGTCCATATTTATCCTATAGAAAATCTTTTGAAATTGTAAAGAAAATTTCAGAAACTTGGGGATTTGATAAGTTAATATTACTACTAGATACTTTAGGAGAAGGTAAAAGTATTTCAAAGTCTACAAAAATCGTATTAAAGGTTAATCTTAAAGATATAGAGTAATGTTTATTAGCATATGATTAACTATTAATTATAGTATATTAAGATTAAATATATGTGTAAAAAATAAATAGTTAAAGATGAAGTATCGGTATCAATTAAAATATTGGAAATATTATTTAGATATATTTTAGAGGAAAAAGCATTATATGCAACGAATATATTAATAAATGATATTCTATCTTAAATTATATTATGAAATAAGTTGATGAGGTGAGAAATATTGGATAAGACAGTATTGATTGTAGATGACGAAAAGCCTATTGCTGATATATTAAAATTTAATCTTGAAAAAGAAGGATATAATACAACTTTAGCATACGACGGTGAACAAGCTGTAAAAAAAGCTTTAGAAATAAAAGTAGACCTTATGTTATTAGATGTTATGCTGCCTAAAAAAGACGGATTTCAGGTCTTAAAAGAAATACGGAGTAAATTAAATATACCAATACTTATGTTAACTGCAAAAGAAGAAGAGGTTGATAAGGTTTTAGGATTAGAGCTTGGAGCTGATGACTATATAACTAAACCTTTTAGTATGAGAGAGTTAATTGCAAGAGTGAAGGCTAATTTAAGAAGAACAGAAATTGTTACGACTAATTCTAATACAGATTTAATAGTTTCAAATAATCTTGTTATTGATATTAATAAATATGAAGTAAGAAAAAATGAAAAACCTCTTAATTTAACTATGAGGGAGTTTGAGCTGTTAAAATTTCTTGCTACGAGAGCAGAACAGGTTTTTACAAGAGAAAAGCTTCTTGAAGAGGTTTGGGGATATGAATATTATGGTGATATAAGAACCGTTGACGTCACAATTAGAAGATTAAGAGAAAAGATAGAAGATGATTCAAAAGGATATAAGTACGTCCTGACTAAGAGAGGTATAGGGTATTATTTTAGGAGGGCATAATATTATGTTCAAGAGTATAAGATGGAAATTTATTACCATTTATTTTTTATTAGTATTTATTGCTATGGTAATAGTAGGAGTTTTTATAGTAGAAAAATTTCAGGAAAATCTAGAAAATCAAATCACAAAAAATATGGAATCTCTTATTAAAACTCTTTTTCAAATATCAAGTGCAATTTCAAGTGATGACTGGGGAAAAGTTAAAGATGAAATCAAAGGCACGGTTACTCAGTTATCAATAGACTCTTCTGAAAAGCTTTATATAATTTACAACTCAAAAATTCCAGATATGCCAGAAATTATTGCAGCAGATAGAAGCAATGAATCTAATTTTGATAACATCATTGGAAAAAATGCATATGAGTATGGAGTTTTAAGAGAAGATATTATATACAATGCTTTAAAGGGCGAAAAAATAATTAAAAATGATAAAGTTAATATGATTAAGCATTTAGCATATCCTGTTGAAAATGAAGTAGGTCAAGTTAAAGGCATTATTTACGTTACTTCAAAACTTAATGATATGCACAATACTCTTAATGATTCTAAAGAAATTTTAACAAGTGCCACATTTCTGGCTTTACTTATTACAGTTCTTTTAGGTTTTTTTATTGCTAATAGTATAACTGGACCTATTAAGGATGTTACTGTAAAAGCTGCTAGTATGGCTAAAGGAAATTTTGATCAAGTGGTAGAAGTTAAATCAAGTGATGAGATTGGTCAACTAGCCAGTATGTTTAATTACTTAACCTTAAAACTAAAAAAAACTATGTCAGAAGTTTATAGAGAAAAAAGTAAGCTTGACACTATTTTCAAGTACATGGCAGATGGAGTTATTGCAGTTAATGTTAACGGTGATATCATACATGCCAATATTGTTGCAATGAAGATATTAAATATTACAGAAGAAGATATAAACATAAAAAAATATGATGAAGTTTTTGTAAACTATAATCCAAAACTTACATTACAATATATTCAACGGGTGAATAGATGGAAAGGAAGTCATTTAATAGAAATAGCCTCTTCTGTTTACAGAGTTAAATTTGCTTCATTTAGAAATAAAAATAATGAAATTGGAGGATTAATTATTGTATTACAAGATGTAACTGAACAGCAGAAGCTAGAAAATATGAGAAAAGAATTTGTAGCGAATGTTTCTCATGAACTAAAGACTCCAATTACAACAATTAAGAGCTATGCAGAAACCCTTATTGAAAATGGATTAGACAATGAAAAGTTATCTTATCAGTTTTTAGATGTTATAAACAGTGAATGTGATAGGATGGATAGAATAGTAAAAGATTTATTACAGTTATCTAACTTAGATTATAAACAGACAAAATGGAACAAAACTTCGTTGTGTGTTGAGGAGTTATTAAAGGATTCATTTTTTAAAATGAAAATATCGGCAGATGAAAAAATGCAGTCTTTAAATCTGACTATTAAGGAAGAAATGCCAAATGTTGTTGGTGATAAGGATCGCTTAGAACAAGTTATATTAAACGTAATAAGTAATGCTATAAAATATACTCCTGTATCAGGTAAAATTGATATATTTGCAAGGTTGGATAACGATAATGTAATTATTACTGTTAAAGATAATGGAATAGGAATACCTGAAAATGATATTGGTAGAATATTTGAAAGGTTTTATAGAGTTGATAAAGCAAGGTCAAGAGAACTTGGAGGCACAGGTCTTGGTCTTTCTATTGCTAAACAAATAGTAGAGCATCATGGAGGAAATATTAAGATTAGGAGCAAATATAAAATCGGAACGGAAGTAGATATAATACTTCCAGTGCAGTTAAGCACTGTAATTCAATTTTAATTCCACTGTAATATATCTGTAATAATACTGTTGTATAATTATAAATGTAAGATTAGAGATATATCTGAGGAGGATTAGAAATGTTCAAAAAGGTAATAGCAGTTACGATAGTACTTGTTTTAGTAAGTGCCAGCGGATCTGTTTCATATAGTCATATAGTTACCGATGAAGAAAATCCAATAAGCTTAGAAAACATAGATGAAATTAACGTTAGTTTAAAAAGACAGTTAGAGATATACAAGCCTGAAAGTGGAAGAATTTCAGATAGAATTGTATTACTTTCTGGAGTTGCACCACAGGGAAGTAAAGTTATAGTTGAGGTATATTCAACTCCTAGTATTTTTAATACTTATAATTTTAGCTTATATGATACTGACTTTTGGAATCCAGCACAACTAGAAACTGAAGAAAATGAAATGAATACTAAAGAATATGAGCTGGATACTGAAGGATATGAACTAAGTACTGAAGAAAATGAAATGAATACTAAAGAAAATCAAATAAAAGAGGACATTTATCTACCACCTGTAGTTAGTGAAATTGAAGTTGGAGCTCTTGGATATTTTGCTAAAGAACTGGAATTAAAAATAGGATTTAATAAGATTAAAATATATATAGAAGGCTCAGATGATCTAAAGATTATATACATCTACGTCAATGACCCTTCTAAAGCAGAAAAATTTATTGAAGGAATAGATAATATGGGTATTCTTAACAATATTGAAAAAGTTTTTGAGCAAGAAGAGATAGAAAGTTTTCTCAAATCAGATAAAATACCAAAAACAGAATGCACAAAAGACAATTTAGACAATGAAGATGTTATAGATGTTATAGATGATATTCAAGAGAATTCTTTACAGAATGATACTAACCAAAATGAAGAAGAAAACTAAGAATATATTGTTAATTGTTTTTGGAGATGATATAAATGACCAAAGAAAGAATAAAAACAGCTATACTAATTAGTCTTTTTATGGTTAGTATTTTTCTAGCTAATCAAATCTGGATAGAGCTTCCTGAGAGTTTTCTTCCTTCCTTTGCAGACGAAGTATATTATATAGATTCTAAAGATATATTTTCTAATATAGTGTCCCCTGAGAGGTATCTAATAAACTTTGGTAATAAACACACTGTACTATATAATGACAATGAGCATGAATTATGGGAAAAAGGAAGATCTTTAATTGTAAATATATTTAAAGATAATAATTATATAAGCCAAATAATTGAGAGTGACGAACTTAATAAATATAGAGAAAGTCTATCTTTAGACTATTTTTTTTCTGAAAAATTACACATATATCTATTGTCTAAGACATTAGATATTAATATACCCAGCTCTGTTTATAATGAAATAGAACAAGCAAATAATATACACATTAGTTTAGGAAAAGAACCTTTTATTGTTTTTAGTAATGGAGATATACATTTAAAGATAAGTGATTTGGAAAACGCAAATAAACTAGAATCAGAAATTAGTAATATAAGAAAAACGATAAATGCTATAAGAAAAGAAAATCCAACTGAATTCTTTGCAATAAGTTACGCGTTCCCTGAAATTGACAATCATGAATTTATACCAACTAAAATGAAATATAGTTTGCCTAAAATTGTTGTAAAAAGTGAAATTGATATAGATAACAAATCTGTTGATTCAATTGCTAGGAATTTTTTTAATAATTTAGAATATGCAAGACCGTTTGTAGAATCAAATGGTTCAATCATATATGTTTATAATGAAGAAGTATTAAAAATTTATCAAGATGGTATGTTAGAGTATTCAAATCTAAATCATGAGCCGGTAAGAAATCGAGAACTATATAAGAGCTTAAATACAGCAATTAATTTCATTACCAAGCGTTTAGGCTGGCCTGAAAATTCATATTTAAAATCAATTGAACCTATAGAGTTTGAAGATAGTAAAGGATATAGATTTAGATTTATGTACAAAATTTCACAAGCACAGATAATGTTAAACGATGATCATTCTATGGAAGCTCCTATTGAGATAGAAGTTTTTAATGATTATGTTAAATCTTATAAAAGATTAGTTAGATTAAATTTGATACCGTTAAATATCAACCAAGCAAATGATGATATGTTATCACCAACTCAAATAATAGATAATAAAATCAATTATGAACTTATAAGAAGTAAATATATTCAAAAAAACAAATTAAATGAGGAAGATATAGCTGAAACTCAGATTGATATTTTATCTTTTATAGACAATTCATATTTAGCTTATTACAAAACTAGAACAAAAAGGATTTCTAGTGATTTAGGATTAACTCTTATACCGGTTTGGGTTATAGAAATAGATGGAATTACTTTTATATTTGATGCTTATGAGGGGACAAATTTAGATTGAGGACTTAAATGGGGGATAATAAATTAGATTACCTTGGATGGTGAAGAATCTATGGACTGGTCAAAAGCAAAGAGTATTCTAATTATTGCCTTTATTATCACTAATTTAATTTTAGGGTATGTTTTAGTTGAGAATAAAGACATAGATGAGACTTTTAATAAAGAATTTATTGAAGATGTTAAAGCAAAGTTATTAGAAAAGAATATAAATGTAATAGCTGAAATTCCATTAGACGCTCCATCCTTACCAAAATTAACTGTTGAATATGAGGTCTATAATCCACAGGAATTAGCTATGATTTTTTTAGGGAAATACGATGAAAAAGATGAAAAATATAATAAAAAGGTCTTTAAATCTGGAGACGAAGAATTAACTGTTTTTGATAATAATAGAAAGCTTTTATACACATTTAACAACTCAGAAGAAAAATATAACAACTTAAGTGAGAGTCAATTAAAGTTAATTGTAGAAAACTTTCTTAAAGATAAAGCTTTTCGTACTGACGATTTTAAACTTGGAGATTATGACTATAACCCCATGACGAAAACTCATTATCTTGAATATATAAAAATATATAATGGTAGATTTGTAGAGGAAACATATATGAAATTTAATATAAATAATACTGGCGTTATAGCATTTGAACGATATTGGCTGGAAACAAAAGAGGTAACTGATAGTAACTTTTCGATTAGCTCAGCGCCTAATGTTTTACTTAGATTGATATCTAAAATAGACGTTATGGGAAAGACTATAACAGATATAGATTTATGTTATTATTTTAGTGTAAACTATGATTATCAATATGTTAACCCTAAAAATGCAATGAAAGGTCAAGCAATACCCGCATGGAGAATAAAGTTTTCTGATGGAACTAAGAAATTTTTCTTTTAAATAAAAATATATAAACATTTTTTAATTGTGAATAGAAGAGGTAAATATATACTTTTCTATTTTTTGTTTCTATGTAGATATTATGTATAAATAATATTAAAAATTTATTTAAAAAAAGATAAAAGTTTTATATAATATTAGTATGACTTAGATTGAATGGAAAGAGAGGTGAAAAGCTGACGTAAGTCAGTGAAGTGCTATGGAAAAATTATTAATAGAAGGTGGAACAAAGCTTAAAGGAAAGGTGAAAATCAGTGGATTTAAAAATGCAGCTCTTCCAATTATTGCAGCTACTTTGTTGGCTGGAGATAAATGCACAATAGAAAATCTTCCTTTAATAAAAGATGTAATTGTATATAAGGAAATTATGTCAAAGCTTGGTGCGGATGTAAGTTTAAATAATAAAGGCGTTATGGAGATAGACACCAGTAAAATTAAGAAGTGTAATGCACCTTATGAGTTAGCAACAAAAATTAGAGCATCATATTATTTATTGGGAGCAGCTTTAGGTAGATTTTCACAAGCTCAAGCACCGCCACCGGGAGGTTGTAGTATAGGGAACAGACCAATAGATCAACACATAAAGGGATTTGAAGCATTAGGAGCAAAAGTTGATATTAGTCACGGAATTATAAACTGTACGGCCGAAAAATTAAAAGGTGAAAAAATATATTTAGACGTTGTTACCGTTGGAGCAACTATAAATATTATGCTTGCTTCAGTATTGACTGAAGGAAAGACAGTAATTGAAAATGCAGCTAAAGAACCTCACATAGTTGATGTAGCTAATTTCTTAAATGCTATGGGAGCAGAAATAAGAGGAGCAGGAACAGATGTTATCAGAGTACAGGGAGTTAATAAATTAAAAGGCTGTACATATAGTATAATACCTGATCAAATTGAAGCTGGGACATACATGATAGCTACAGCTGCTACTGGTGGAGAGGTTATAATAGATAATGTTATTCCCACTCACCTTGAAGCAATTACTGCTAAACTTAAAGAGATGAATGTAGAAGTTAAAGAATATGGAGATTCGATAAAAGTATATGCACCTCAAAAAATTAAAAGCGTTGATGTAAAAACATTGCCCTATCCTGGATTCCCGACAGATTTACAACAGCCAATGAGCGTTTTGCTTTGTCATGCTGACGGGACGAGTATTGTTACTGAAACCGTTTCAGAAGATAGATTTAAATATGTAGATGAATTAAAGAGGATGGGTGCAAGAATTAAGGTAGATGGTAGAGTTGCTGTAATTCAAGGAATAAATAAACTAAGTGCAGCTAAAGTGGCAGCATCAGATTTACGTGGAGGAGTAGCAATGGTTATAGCTGGATTAGTAGCAGATGGTGTTACAGAAGTAGAAAATGCTTATCATATAGATAGGGGTTATGAACGATTAGAAAATAAACTTTTAAGCTTAGGAGCAAAAATAAAACGTATTAAGATATAAAGTACGTTAAAATATATTTAGTGGAGGATTAGGATGTCTTTGGAATTTTGTTCATTATCTAGTGGAAGCAGTGGTAATTGTCAATTTATTGCTACTGAAAATGTTAGGATATTAATAGATAGCGGTTTAAGTGGTAAAAGAGTAGAGAGCTTTTTAGGAGCTATTGATGTAAATCCTAATACTATTGATTATATACTTGTGACTCATGAACATAGCGACCACACAAAAGGAGTAGGGATATTATCTAGAAGATATAATGTACCTATTTATGCTAATAATAAAACTTGGGAAGCCATGAAAAGTGATATAGGAAAAATAGATGAAAAAAATATAAAAGAATTCAAGACAAACGAGGGATTTGAGTTAAGAGATTTGGCAATACTACCTTTTAAAGTATCTCATGATGCAATTGATCCTGTAGGATTCGTGTTTTACCATAAAAATAAAAAAATAAGCTATTTAACAGATACAGGATTTGTAAGTTCAGATGTTAAAAAAAGTATAAAGAATTCTAATCTTTTAGTAATTGAATGTAATCATGATTTAGAAATGCTTAAAGTAGGAAAATATCCTTGGTTTTTAAAGAAAAGAATTCTTGGAGCGGAAGGCCATTTATCAAATGAAGATGCAGGAAACCTTATAGCTGAAATTATGACAGGAAAAGAAGAAAATATTCTTTTAGCTCATTTGAGTAAAGATAATAACTTTCCTGAGTTAGCATATCAAACTGTTGTTAATATCATTGAAGAGAAGGGTATAATAGCAAATAAGGATGTCAATATAGACTTAACATACAGAGATAAACCAACTAAATTGTATAATTTGTAATTTTATACTTTGGAGGTGGATATATGGATGATAACAACAGAAATAATGAGGTGTTTAAGTATGATGATAGTAAATTAAATAATCAAGATATTAATTTTATACTGAAAGAAGACTCTAATTATGATAGTAAAAATTATAGACGTTCAAATGATAACCATAAAAGAAGAGGAACATTTTCGTATTTTATTGTAGCTATGGTAGGGGCTTTAATTGGTGGACTAATATCTTTATATTTAGCTCCAATCATCCTATATGAAGATTTAGACTTTAGTACAAGGTATGAAGGAAATTCTAACGTGCGTCAAGAGATAACGATAAAGCCCACAGAAGATATAGGAATAGTAGAAGCAGTAGCAAAAAAATCTATGAGGTCAGTAGTAGGGATTACTACAATAAGGAGAGGACTAGATTACTTTTTCAGACCCGTACAGAGGCAGGAATTAGGGTCAGGTGTTATAATAAGCAGTAATGGATATATTATAACAAACTCACATGTTGTAGGATATGGTGAAGCAGACAAAATTACAGTTTTATTCGAAGATGGCACCAATAAATCCGGTACAGTATTATGGTATTCTAATACGTACGACTTAGCTATAGTTAAGGTTAATATTACTAACCTTCCTCCGGCTGACCTGGGAGATTCAGATGCTCTAAAAGTAGGTGAAATTGCTGTTGCTATTGGAAATCCTTTAGGATTAGAATTTGAGAGAACAGTAACTTCTGGAGTGATAAGTGGACTTAACAGAACTATAGTAATTGATAATAATCAGAAAATTGAAGACCTAATTCAAACTGATGCTTCTATAAACCGAGGTAATAGTGGAGGACCTCTTTTAAATGGAAGAGGAGAGGTAATAGGTATAAACACTGCGAAAATTTCTGGTGGAGAAGGAATGGGTCTAGCTATTCCAATAAACGTCATTAAACCTATAATTAGCAGAATGATAGATGAAGGTGATTTTAAACAAGTATTTTTAGGAATTAGTGGAGTTGCAGTAGATAACTATGAGCAATTATTAAATATTGATTTAAAGGCTGATAAAGGAGTTTACATTGGTGAGGTAATATCTAATTCACCAGCTTATAAAAGCGGATTAAAAGAAGGAGATATTTTGCTTAAAATAGACAATAAAGAAGTTATGAGCATGAATGAGATTAGAAATATCTTACTTACTTATAAGCCCGGAGAAATTGCAAAGCTTACAGTGTTAAGAAATGATTCTTTATTATACTTAGATGTTAAGTTTGTAGAAAGATTAGATAATCAGTAGATATTAAGGCTTAATAACATAAGTTATTAGGTCTTTTAATTTATTATTTAATATAATAAGTTTGGTTTTTTGTTAATAACATATATAATCATATTATAATTACATAAAATTGATAGGAAGTGAAAGAAATGTATGTAGTGTGTAATGATGACTTAGATATAGCTATAGATGAATTTGTTGAGGAGTATTTACAGCCTCCGGATGTATATATGCTTGACAAGGTATATTTTACAAACTGGGAAAGTCCAGATAGATGTAGTTTTTGTGGTAAGAAACCTATATACCTTGTAGTATAAACTTAATGTAGTTAGGAGCATAAAATGAAAATTACTATTATATCAGTAGGAAAGATTAAAGAAAAATTTATACAGGATGGAATAAAAGAGTATTCAAAGAGATTGTCTAGATATTGTAAGTTAAATTTAATTGAGGTAAACGATGAAAAAGCACCTGAGAAGCTAAGTGTATCACAAATGCAAATAGTTAAGGATAGAGAAGGTGAAAGAATTCTTAATAAAATCAGCTTAAATTCATACGTCATTGCATTAACTATTGATGGTAAGACACTTTCATCAGAGCAGTTGTCTTATGAGTTAGATCAACTTGCTTTAGGTGGAAATAGTGACATAATATTTGTAATAGGAGGTTCTCTTGGTCTATCATATGATGTGCTAAAACGAAGTGATTTTAAACTGTCTTTTTCAAAAATGACTTTTCCACATCAGCTTATGAAGTTAATTCTATTAGAGCAGATATATAGAGGATTTAAAATTCTTAAGGGTGAACCGTATCATAAGTAACGGCGGTTTTGCATAATGTGAGTTATCAATGTTTTATAAAATTTAATTTGAATATATATTAATGCTACCAGCTAGTAATAGTCAAAAGATTATTACCAGCTGACTGATCTTTTTCATTACTATATCTAGTTTTCTCCAATATTATAGAATATACTTGGATTTTTGCTTAACATTTCGATAAGCTTTGAACTCTCAATTCCTTGTTCAATACAATATGGAATGAACTCGTTCAATAAACTCGTTGAATTTTTGATAGCTTCTTTATTAGCAGACATCTCGTAAAAATCATAATCTTGAGAAAGTAACAGATGTCCTTCCACTTTTTTATTTATAAGAGCTTTAATTAAGTCACATCTTTCTTGATGGGTTTCTGATTTAATTAGATCAATGCCAACCCAAATTCCTGATTTTATGGCATCTACAATGGCTGATATATTACTCTCATAATCTCCATGTGCCCATAAGAATTTCGACAGGTCCATGTTTTCTTTCTTTAGAAGCTCAATAACATGTTCAACCATTTCAGATTCAAAGATGTGACAATGAATTGGCATACCAGTAGCATTACTTGCTTTAACAGCAGCACGTAGCATTTCTCTATCAATAACTGACAGTTCTCCAGTATCTAATAACAACTTAATATATCCTGGTCGAATCAAAATATTATCGATTGTATCAAGACCGAGATTGAAATCATTTATCCAGCGATCTGCTAACTGATCCGAGAATTCCTTTGGAAATAACTCAATAGCATATTTGGTGATATTCATACCAGTACAAGGAATAATATGTATATCTGTGGCTTCAGATAATTTCTTCAACAATCTTAGATTCTGTCCTCCAATTGGTGGTGAAGCCTCTACGACTGCTCTACATTTTGCTTTCTTAAGGCTCATCATTATAGGCAACAGCCTTTCATAAAATTTTTCATTAGCCTCATCATCATATCTTTTCTCATAGTACATACTTAGAGCTAAATTTTCATCACATTCCCATTTAAAATGTTCATGAGATAAGGTGATTCCCATCTCCTTTTGTTTAATAGGTCCTTTTACAGTATAAATCATTTATAGTCCCTCCTCTTTTTAAGTATAATAACAAAAAAACTCTGACATATACCTGTCAGAGTTATAAATATTTATTTGAAAGAGCTTCTATTAATTGCTGAATTTCCTTTTTATAGCTAGCTGGTTCTATAATTGTTACCTTATTTGGATTTGAAAGGATAATCTTTGTTATTTCATCTTTGAATTGGCTTACTACCTGAACCCTAATTAAAGAGTTCTCGGAAAGAATTTGACTTTTGCTCATGTAAAAATTATCTTTAATTACTCGGTAGAATGACGGTAAAAGCTCCAATATATAGGTTTCTTCAATATAATGATTCGAAATATTGTTAAGATGGTCACACTTAACTTGATTTTTTTCTTCTAAAAGAGAAATTCCTCGAATACGATCCAAACGAAATGTTCTTTTTTCATTTTGCATATGACAAAAACCAGTTAAATACCATCCACCTTCGTCAAAAAAAAGCTCAGTAGGAGACAAAATTCTTTTAGTTAACTGATTCCTTTTAGGCACATAGTATTCCATACTAATCTGAACATTATTTATAAGCCCTTCTATAATGGTAGAAAATACGCCTACTACATACTCAGTCGGTTCAATTCTTGAAAAATAAAAACTCATCTTATCAAGCAAATTCTCTACCTGGTCAAGATCGTCTTTTGAAAAAGTGTTTATGATTTTTGCTCTTAAAAGTTGGTAATCACCAGATAAAGTTGGTAACTTTAGTTCCTCACCAACCCTTAAAGCAATAAGTAGCATTAGGATTTCTTGTTCATTTAACTTTATACTAGGAAGAAAGTAATCTGAATCTATTTCATATCCTCCGTTTAATCCTTCATAAGCGACAATTGGCACCTTAAGCTGGCATAACGCATCAATATCTCTATAAATAGTCCTTTCACTAACTTCAAATAATTCAGCAAGGTTTTTTGCAGTAAGCCTACCTCTCTCATTTAATGCAAATATTAGTCCATTCAATCTTTCTGATTTTTTCATATACCCACCATTATTTTTATATATTATATAATGAAAACTTCTCAAATCCTTTTCAAATACATATACTTCGTTATTATATCTAGTTACAATACATCTTTATAGTATATATGTGATATTATTACCATTATTACATTTCACCTTATTATAGCATATTGGAATGTATAATGTAGCCTAATACTAATTCATTATACTACATAGATTCTAGTATAATAAGTGAGTACGGTTTTTATTAAAGCTGGATGAATGTATGGTGGTAAGTTAAACTTGAATTCACCAGTGAGACCCTCGACTAATTAATTGATTGAGGGTTTTCTAATTTATTATTGTTAGTTAAGATGATTTTGGAAAAAATGTAAGGAGCAAAGAATTACTCAATATATTAAGAAGATAGAGATAAGCTAGGTCGTTCTTTGATAGGAAATATAAAAAGTGTGGTCATTTGTATGGAAGATTAATAAAAAACCGTCGTTGCATATAATACGGTGAACCGTATCATAAGTGATGGTGGTTAGATGAAATATAGGTTAATAATATAATGTTATTCAAAATAGAATTATGAATCGGGGTAAATATGTCAAAGGGAATAATTATATTTGGTTTAAATGGTAGTGGAAAATCTACATTAGGAAAAGAGTTAGCAAGTGTATTGGGCTATAAACATATGGATATTGAAGACTATGTTTTTATTGAATCAGACATTCCATATACAAAGCAACTCACAAGAGAAGAATACTTGAGTTTAATGCTAAAAGATATAAGAAAACATGATAATTTTGTTCTATCTGCTGTTAAAGGAAATTTTGGTGAAGAAATATCTTCACTATATAAGCTTGGAGTTTTTATAGATGTGCCATATGATATTCGAGTTAAACGAGTAGAGCAAAGGTCAATAGATAAATTTGGAGATAGAGTAAAAAAGGGTGGTGATATGTATGAATCAGAGAAGAGATTCTTTGAATTTGTTAAATCACGTGATATTGCAAGTGTTGAACATTGGTCAAAAACTTTGAATTGTCCTGTAATTCAAGTGGATGGGACAAAAGATATTTTGGAGAATGCAAAATTGATTAAAGAACAATATTTGAAGATGTTAAGTCGCTAATAAGAGCCATTTAAGATTTGATTAAATGAGATAGGAATAACTTACCTTTAGTAACACTCTACACAGGTTTAAACGTAGTTGCCGTGAAAATTAGTAAAGCCTGACCTCTGTTGAAAGTTCCGGATGGCATATTTTGATTATCGGAAGCATGGACAGTTTGAATGGGCGGCGCCGATGATTTTATTTGCTTCACTTGTGTTCATGCTGACGGCCCCCTCTACATCTGGACGATTTTAGGTATGTAACAGTAAAAGGGCAAGCAGTTGCTTGCCCTTTCATATATTATGCACAAATGCTGTTGTCTCAACCTTAGGCATGAAGTAAGCACAGATAATGCTTATTTTCTAAGGGTCCTAACTTTTTATCGACTGTCAA
>JANQLB010000129.1 GCA_028280805.1 Tissierellales bacterium | reverse complement strand
TACAGGAACAGTTTATGACTATACCCTTAAAGAAACTGACTGGGGAACGGATGATGGAGACATATATGGAGTAAACAAACCAAGCGGACTTAACTTACTGGGTAAAGGGATAAATCATGGTGAAGTTTTCTATTATCACCTAGAGAATACATTACTTGATGACATAAAAATACAAAGAGAATGGTAGAATAATATATCTTTGAACAATAAAAAATACCTCTTTAGAAAAAAGAGATTAAAAAATTAAATTTTTTAACAGCTAAATATCTTTCAATTGACATACAATATCTTATAAATTATAATGTAAGAAAATATAGTAAATAATAAAAAACTAAATATCATTAAGGTGCTTTGTAAAAGAAGCTAAGAGGGAAAGAGGTGAAAATCCTCTACAGCCCCCGCTACTGTAAGCAGGGATGAAATCCTATTATGCCACTGGTAAAACGGGAAGGATAGGAGAGTAAGATGATCTGCAAGTCAGGAAACCTGCCTTAATGTGATGGATTGATTACTTCGGAGGGAAGTATGTTAGATTCTTTAAGAATTAACACATAGTTTTCCTATGTGTTTTTATTTTTATTAAATTAAAGCCAATTAATCTATCATATTTAGATTAATAATACACATACAGGAGTTGAGTACATTGGCTAAAAAAATTATGTTTCAAGGCACTGCTTCCTCCGTTGGAAAAAGTATAATATCAGCAGCATTTTGCAGGATTTTTAACGATGAGGGTTTAAAAGTTGCTCCATTTAAATCACAAAATATGGCACTTAATTCTTATGTCACTATAGATGGAAAAGAAATGGGGAGAGCACAAGTTGTTCAAGCTGAAGCTTCAAGGATTGCACCTATGGTAGAAATGAATCCAATTCTCCTTAAGCCTACAAGTGACGTTGGGAGTCAAGTCATAATAAACGGTAAGGTATATAAAAACTTAAACGCTAAAAATTACTTTGATATGAAAGTAAAGCTTAAAGATATTGTACTACGAGCTTATAACAGTTTAGATTCAAGCTTTGATGTCATAGTTATTGAAGGAGCCGGAAGTCCTGCTGAAATTAATCTTAGAGGAAATGATATTGTAAATATGGGATTAGCAGAAATGGTTGATTCTCCGGTTATTTTAATAGGAGATATTGACTGTGGAGGAGTTTTTGCATCATTATACGGAACTGTTATGCTTTTGTCTGAAGATGAAAGAGCTAGAATTAAAGGTTTCTTAATAAATAAGTTTAGAGGAGATATAGAAATATTAAAGCCCGGTATTAAAATGATTGAACAAAAAATAAACAAGCCCTGTCTGGGAGTTATACCATATATGGATTTACAGATTGATGATGAAGACAGTGTAACCAATAGGTTTATAAAAAAGAATAATGGAGAAATTGTTATAGGTGTTATAAATCTGCCATATATGTCTAATTTCACAGATTTTACAGCTCTAGAAGCTGAACAGGATGTCAGTGTAAGATATGTGTATAATGAAAAAGAATTACTTGATGCTGATTTAGTTATAATACCGGGCAGTAAAAATACCATTAAAGATATGCAGTATGTTTTTAATAGTAATTTAGATAAGGCGATTTATAAAAAGCGTAAAGAAGGAATACCCATAATTGGTATCTGCGGAGGGTATCAGATATTAGGGCAGGAAATATCTGATCCTAATCTAGTTGAATCTGCCTGCACCAGTATAAACGGATTATCTTTACTTAATATAAAAACCGAGATGCTTAAAGAAAAGCAGACAAAACAGGTCACAGGGAAAATAATAACTAAGTCACAAGTTTTTCAATCACTAGACAATAATATTGTATCAGGATATGAAATCCACATGGGGAAGACAGAACTTTTGGAAAATACCAGTCCTATAATCCGGCTTGACGACGGCAGGTATGATGGTGCAGTCAGTCAAGACGGAAAAGTCATAGGTACTTACCTGCATGGGATATTTGATAACGATGAATTTAGAAACAGTATTTTAAATGTCATTAGAAAGAAAAAGGGTTTACAAGATGATAGTACAGCATTTAGCTATAAAGAGTTAAAAGAAAAAGAGTACAATAGATTAGCTCAAATTGTTAAGGAAAATTGTGATGTTCGAGCAATAAAGAAAATTATGGAACTAGAGTAATAGAGCTTCATAGGAAAGAGGTCTTTATATGAATTATTTATATATTTTATTTATAGCTGTACTATTAGATTTTGTTTTAGGGGACCCTCCTACTTGGCCGCATCCAATACGTTTTGTTGGATGGATAATAAAAAGGTATGAACTTTTAATAAGAAAGCAAAATTTAATCAGCTTAAGAGTAGGGGGGTTGTTGTTAGTTATTTTAACCCTTTCTACGATATTTATTATCTCAAGTATTCTGTTGTTAATAGGGGGAATTATACATCCCATAGCTAAGATAGTTATTTCCATATATCTGACTTATACTTTACTTGCAGCAAAATGTCTATCAGTTGAAGCTAGAAAGGTATATAAATCTTTAATAGATGATGACATAAATAAATCAAGAAAACTTATTTCTTATTTGGTTGGAAGGGATACTACTGAGCTTAATAAAAGTGAAATCATAAGAGCCGTTATTGAAACTGTATCTGAGAATACTATAGATGGAGTTTTAGCACCTTTGTTTTACTTTATCATTGGAATTTTAATAGACATGCCGATAGAGCTCATGCTTCTATATAAGACTATAAATACATTAGATTCCATGGTTGGATATATACAAGAGCCGTATAAGGATATTGGATATGTATCAGCCAAGCTTGATGACTTAGCTAACTATATTCCTGCAAGACTAGGCAGTTTATTTATGCTTATAGCCGGCATATTTCTTGGGTTTAATGCGAGAAACGGTTTAAAAATATTGATAAGGGATAGGAGAAATCATAAAAGCCCAAATTGCGGATATCCGGAATCTGTTACTGCCGGACTCCTAAATATCCGGCTGGGCGGAAGCAATAAGTACTTTGGTCAAAAACTTCATAAGCCAACCATTGGAGACGGAGTGGTAAATTTAGAGCCATATCATATTACGAGCACAATCAATATCATGTATGTTTCACAGATATTTATGATTACTGGATTTATGCTATTATACTTGATTCTGTAAGGTAGGAGGAAGTTAATGAATAAGCATGGCGGATATTTTGGAGGTAATGCCGATAGTGTTATTGATTTTAGTGTAAATGTTAATCCTTTAGGGATTTCACCAAAATTAGTGGAGAGTCTAAAGAAAAATCTGGAAGATATAGTTAGGTATCCTGAGATAGATGGAGAAACCGGGAAAAATCTACTCAGTAAAACCTTAGATATTCATATTAATCAAATTATTTTAGGTAATGGAGCTACAGAACTAATTTATTTATTTGCAAAAGCAATAAAACCTAATAAGGTTCTCATAGTTGAACCTACTTTTACAGAATACAGAAGAGCTTTTGAAATTAATGGAAGCAGCATTTATCAATTTGTTGTTAGCCGCAATAAAGATTTTAATATGGATATAGATGATTTATTAAATGAAATAAAGTTTATACAGCCTGATGTGTTAGTTATATGCAATCCTAATAATCCAACAGGAGGTTTCATAGAAAAGGAAAAGATAAAAGCTATTTTAGAAACACTTAATAAGATGCAGTCATTTTTGTTTATAGATGAATCATTTATAGATTTTACTAATAAGGATTCTTGTAAGGAATATATAAGTAAATATCCGTTGTTTATACTTAGGTCTATGACTAAGTTTTATGCAATTGCAGGATTGAGATTAGGATATGGATTAGCTCACAAAGATTTGACAGCTAAACTTAATATATTTAAAGAGCCTTGGACTGTAAACAGCTTAGCATTACAGTCAATTCCTGTACTATTAGATGATAAAGAGTATAAAGAAATGACACTTAAATGGTTGCAGGAAGAAAAAGATTTTTTGTTTAGAGAATTAACCAAATTAAATTACTTAAAAGTATTTAAAAGCAGTTCAAACTTTTTTCTCTGTATGCTTACAGATGGGGATGCTGAAAAACTGCAAAACTATCTCTTAGAGCAAGGTATCTATATAAGAACTTGTGAAGATTTTTATGGATTAAGCAATAGCTATTTTCGTATTGCTGTTAGAACTCATGATGAAAATTTAATGTTAATCAATATATTAAAAAAACTAAAATAAAAAATATAAGGAGGATATTAATTATGAAAAGAAACATTAAAGTATTATCTTTAGCATTGTTATTTGTGTTTTTATTTGCATCTATAGTTTCAGCATCAGGTAATGGATTAAGTGTTGAAGGAGTTATTCAGGAAGTTAGCCTTGATAATGTAGAAGGGAGAACTTTAATTCCGGCACAACATTTAGAGGGCATGGGATTTAATCTTAGTCAAAATGGAGAAACAGTAACTATTGCAAACAGTGAGGTTACATTTAAGTTTATTACTGGAACAAAAAAAGTAGAAGTTAACGATATTACTTTAGAATTAGATGTAAAATCATATGTAAAAGGTTCAGAGGTATATTTACCATTAAGATTTATCTTTGAGACTTTAGGATATGAACTAGAGTGGGACGGCGTTAACAGTAGAGTTCTTGCTAAAAAAGGTGAAGAAATTGTATATCCGGTTTCTATACAAGATAATGACGAGACATTTGTTATTGATAAAGAACCCGATACAATAGTTTCATTAGCTCCAAGCGTAACAGAAATTCTTTTTGACTTAGGAGTAGGAAGTAAAATAAAAGGTAGAACTCAATTTTGCAACTATCCAAGTGAGGTAAATGATATAAAAGTAGTTGGTAATATGACTGACCCAAGTACGGAGGATATTGTAGACATATACCCGGATTTAATCATTGCGGCTACTCATTATAAAGAAGAAGTTCTAGGAAAATTTGAAGAAGCGGGTATACAGATATTATCAAAGAAAAGTCCTGAAAATATTGATGAAATGTATGAATTTATATTAAAATTAGGTGCAGTTGTAGATAGAAATTACGAAGCCAGAGCATTAGTTTCGGGTATGAGGTCTAAGGTTGGTACAGTTCAGATGAAGTTAAAAGGTATAACAGAAAAGCCTGAAGCTTATTACGTTGTTGGAACGGGACAATGGGGAGAATACACAGCAGGAAGTGATACCTTTATTTCAGAAATAATATCTATAGCTGGTGGAAAAAACGTAGCTGACGATGTTACAGGATGGAAATACACTATAGAAAAACTTATTGATAACGACCCTGAGATTATCTTTGGAGGAGAATTTAATATAAATACAATGAAAGCTGGAGAAAACTATCAGATTCTATCAGCAGTACAGAATGATAAATGTATCATTGTAAACGAAAACATATTCAGCAGACCTTCACCTAGATTGATCTATGAAGGATTGGATATACTTATTGAAATGTTTCATAAGGATATTGCCAATCAATTAAGTAATTAGTATTATTACAGACATATTATAATTTATTAATTAAATAGAGCATAGGATAAACTGAGTATGTCATATGATATACTCAGCTTTTCCTTTATATTTTTATTTAAAAATTTATGAAAGCTAGGGATAGTTATGTTTAAAAAGCTATATAAAACAAAAATTATTATACTATTATTAATATTTATATTTTCAGTTTTGTTTTCAATTACTCTTGGTGATGTAAGAATTCCATTTCTTGATACAGCTAGAATAATAATTAATGAAATTAACATCTTTAACTTTGAAATTAATATAGACCATATTAAAAAATCTCATATTTTTATAGTGACAAATATAAGGCTGCCAAGAATACTACTTGCTAGTTTAGTTGGAGCTATTCTTTCAGTAGTCGGTACATCATATCAATCAATATTTAAAAATCCTATGGCAGACCCTTATGTTATGGGTGTTTCATCAGGAGCAGCTTTTGGTGCAACAATCGGAATAATATTGGGGATAAGTAAAGGAATATTAGGTTTTGGTTTAACATCTATAATGGCATTTGCAGGTGCATTATTAACAACCATACTTGTATATAATCTAGCAAGAATTGGTAATAAGATCTCTACTACCTCCATACTGCTTGCCGGTATAGTTGTGAGTTCAATATTATCTGCCGGAATTTCATTAATGATGATTTTTAACCATGACGACTTAGCTAGTATAGTATCTTGGACTATGGGAAGCTTTAATGGAGCAAGCTGGACTCAGATAGCAGTTATCTTTATACCGGCTCTTATAGGAACGTTATTCTTATCAAGCTTTTCAAGAGAATTAAATGCCATAGTATTAGGTGAAGAACAGGCACAAAATCTAGGAGTAAACGTAGAGTTTACTAAGAAGATAATACTTATAACAGCATCTTTTCTTGCAGCCAGTGCTGTTTCTGTAAGTGGTATAATAGGGTTTGTAGGACTAATTGTTCCCCATTTATTTAGGCTTATATTTGGTGCAGATCACAGAATTTTATTACCAGTATCAGTCATAGGCGGAGCTGTATTTCTCTTAATATGTGATACCTTAGCTAGGACAGTTCTGCAAGGAATTGAAATTCCTGTTGGAATAATAACATCAGTATTTGGCGGACCATTCTTCTTATACTTATTAAAGAGAAATAAGAGCAAGAGATTAGTTTAAGATTTTACAGAGAGATAGTAATCTATATATGGAGCTAAAGCGAGGTAATATTATGGATTCAATTGTTAATATTAAGAATTTAAGCTTTAAATATGATAAAATTGATATATTAAAACGTATAACTTTAGAAGTAGTAACAGGAAACTTTATAAGTATACTAGGACCTAACGGCTCAGGTAAAACGACTCTATTAAAAAATATATCCAGTACGCTAAAACCAAACAATGGCAGTATTCTCATTGAAATGCAGGATATTAGAAAAATTAAGCATAAGGAACTAGCCAAAAAACTAGCTGTTGTACATCAAAGTACTGAGGTGCATTTTGATTTTTCCGTATATAACGTGGTAATGATGGGAAGATTTCCTTACCTTAAGCGCTTTCAATCTGAGAGTAAAAAAGATGAAGAAATAGTTAAAGAAGCCATGCTTAACACTTCTACTTGGCATTTAAAGGATAAGAGTATTAACGAAATTAGCGGAGGAGAAAAACAGAGAGTAGTAATTGCAAGAGCATTAACCCAACAGCCTAAGGTACTATTACTTGACGAACCTATTTCACATCTGGACATTAAATATCAGATAGAAATATTGGATTTATGTAAGAGACTTAATAAAGAGCAGAACATTACAGTAATAACAACATTACATGATATAAACATGGCAAGCAGATACAGTGATTATATAGTATTACTTAAAGAAGGAAATATTAAAGAAGTAGATGTTCCCCATAAAACTCTTACAGAAGAAAACATAGAAGAAGTTTATGGTATAAAAGTAGAGTTGATTAATAGAAATAATGATAAAAGACCAATTATTTTACCAAGAAGCGTATAGAGGTGAAACGATGCAGAAACTTATTTTTATAACCGGTGGTGCTAGAAGCGGAAAAAGCACTTTAGCAGAAAAAAAAGCAAAAGAAATTGGACAAAACATAGTATATATAGCTACAGGCTTGGCATTTGATGAAGGAATGAAAGACAGAATTAAGAAGCATAAAGAGTCAAGACCTAAAGAATGGAGTACCATTGAGCAGTATAAAGATTTTCATTATCTAGATACTGATGAGAATTTTTTAAATGCAGATACTGTATTATTAGACTGTGTAACTTTAATGGTTTCAAACTTATTAATAGAAAATGATTTAGATTTTGAAAATACAACTATAGATAAAATAACAGAAATTGAGTCAAAGATGTTTAGTGAACTTAATACTCTTATTAACCTAATAGAAAAATATAACAAAAACTTTATAGCAGTAACTAATGAAATAGGCATGGGTTTAGTGCCTCCCTACAGACTGGGAAGGGTTTTTAGAGATATGGCCGGTAGAGCTAATCAATACCTTGCAGATAAAGCACATGAAGTATATTTTACTGTATCAGGGATTCCGATGAAGATAAAATAGCAGGAGACCATTTGAATTTCAATAAATGAAAAGAGGTAACTATGAAAAGTTTATTACTAATGATAGTTTTTTTCACGAGGATACCAATTAAATATAAATACGAATACAGAGAAGACGATTTAAAGAGAGGTATAATATACTTTCCCTTAATTGGTTTAATCATTGGAGCTTTAATATGGCTTCCTTCACTCTCAGAGGATTTTCTGGATAAACCGGTTATTATATTGATTTCATGGATAATATATCTTTGGTTAACCGGAGGATTACATATTGATGGTTTGGCAGATACCTTTGATGGAATTTTCAGTAACAGAAATAAAGATAGAATGTTAGAAATTATGAAAGACAGCAGAATAGGTACGTTTGGAGTATTAGGAATAATATTTGTGATATTATCAAATCTAGTTATTAGTTTTTATATAGATTATAGATTTCTTTTATTACTTCCGGTTGTAGGAAGGACATCTGCTTTAATCTCAGCTTCCATAAGTCAATATGCCAGAAAAGAAGCCGGTATGGGAACTACTTTTATTAATAACTGCAAATTAAAAGAAGTATTAATCGGAATAATTTTTACTTTAACAATATCAACATTAATAATTAATTATAAAGCAGGTCTTATAACTTTAATAACTTTTATCTTAGTTTTAATACAAACAAGCTATATTAAAAACAAAATTAATGGTGCTACAGGAGATACTTTAGGATGTATAATTGAAATATCTCAAACTATTTTTATCTTTACAGCTTATCTTTTAAAGGAGATAATAATATGAAGCTCATAATGGTAAGGCATGGTGAAAGTCAAGCAAATGTAAAAGGTATATACAGTGGATGGACAGACTATGACCTCACAAAAAGAGGTGAAAATCAAGCAGAAAAAGCAGGAGAATATTTAAAAAATATAAATATTGATAAAATATACTCAAGTCCCATAAAGAGAGCATTAAAAACTGCACAGATTATTTCTAGTCAAATTAACAAGGATATTAAAATTATAGATGACTTAAAGGAAATAAATTTTGGTATATTTGACGGTAAAACTCACAAAGAAATAAGTAAAGTTTATAAAGATGAATATGAAAGGTGGGTAAAAAACTATATAAAACATAGAATATCCCAAGGAGAATCCCTTGAAGACCTATATAATAGAATCAATAATTTTATCAATAAATTAAAGAAAGATAATAACGATAAAACATACTTAATAGTGAGTCACGGAGGTGTAATTCAAGTATTAATAACAATTTTACTTGATTTAGATATAGAAAAGATGTGGAGCTTTAAGATACCGACGGGAGCTATAGTTGAAGTTGAATATAATGAAGATTTTGGCATTCTTACTAAACTTATAAGCTCATGTGATAATTAAAATCAAAATAAAAAAATGGAGGTATAAGTTAAATGAAAATTGATAAAATCATAGGTCAGGGTAGAACTGCAGATGTATATCTATGGGAAGATGAAAAAATTATTAAGCTCTTTAGTAAAGATACTCATAAATCAAATGTAGAGCTTGAATTTGATATTAATTTAAAGGTTTACGAAAGCTCTAAAGAAAAAGGAATTGCTATGCCAAAACCTTTTCAAATTGTTGAAGTTAAAGACAGAACTGGAATCATATTTGAACGTATACAAGGGAGTACAATGCTTGAAGAAATGTCAAATAAACCTTGGAAAATAAAGTTTTTTGCTAAAGAATTAGCTGATTTACATCATGGCATACATCAATGTGTCAATATCTCATTAAAATCTTATAAACTGGATATACAATCCCAAATAGACAAAGCTCCATTTTTATCAGAGAAGGTAAAGGAAAAACTTTTAGAAATGGTTGCAGAACTGGAAGATAGTAATGTGATTTGTCATGGTGACTTTCATCCGGACAATATAATGCTTTCTAATAAAGGACCGATAATTATAGATTGGACAAATGCTAGAAAAGGAAATAAAATACTAGATGTAGTCAGAACATTAATTATAATTAAGTATTCAAGTACTCCACCTGATAAGCCTTTTATAATTAGGGCTGTATTAAAACAGTTAAAAAATACACTGTATAAAGAATATATCAAACATTATCTGAAAATATCAGGTATATCAATACAAGAAGTTGAAAAATGGGAGGCACCAATGGGGGCGGCAAGATTAAATGAAAATATACCAATGGAAGAAAAGAACAATTTGATTCAAATGATAAATAATAAAGTTACTTAATGTCAAGGGGATAGTTTTAATTTTAATCTCATATCAACAAAACCATCCCCTCTATTATGGTTATTAAAAATCATCTTTAAACAGCTATCTCCTGAATGATAT
>JANQLB010000120.1 GCA_028280805.1 Tissierellales bacterium | reverse complement strand
TTATAACCATTACTAGATGATAATTCAACAAGAACACTGAATGATTATTATTATTTAGTTTTATTTGTATGATTGACTTTCAGTATAATCTACTGAATATAGTTTGTCACAAATTTTGCCTATCAGCAAGTGCTATCCATCTCCCACTTATAGAAGATGGGAGAATTTCGCACATTTAAGTTAAAACTTCTTATCTCTGGGTTATAATCATATGCTCTTTTTCAACATCTGCTAAAGCACCAAAAACCTCTTTAACTAAATCATTTGCAATTTTATCACTATATTTTTTATAAAAAACTATCGCATGTTTTTCACGTTTATGAGCTTCTTCAATAAGTTTTTCGTCCGTGTCATGTCTTGTATAATCAGGTTTTCTAAGTTTAGGGAGCTTTTTAAATCCTCCAAGTCTTTTACGAATTCTTGCATGCATAAACTCAATATTACTTAAATCCTTAAACATATTTTTTACTTTATCCGATTTAGCTAATCTGCTAGCTTCTTCATAAAATTCTCCATTAAATACTTCTAGCTTCATAGCCATATCAAAAACTTTTTTCGTTTTTTCATCTAAGTAATCACTGCTTATTTTATAAATCTCTTTTTCACAGTCCAAATAAAGATTTTCAACTCCGCAAAATGGACAAAAAATTATATTTCCATCCAGATTTCCTTTAACAAATGAATGTTTGTTTAAATCGTAGCTATCTTTACTAATTTTCATCCCACAAATTAGGCATTTCACTTTAAATCCGCTCCCCTATTCTTTCTCTAACTAATAATACTAATTCTATTTCAAATCAAACCATAATGCTACTTTAATTTAAACTTGTTTAAAGTTTATACTTTCCATATATAACTTTATTATTAACATAAATTATATAGAGTCCAACCTCATAATAAAAAATACTAAGATAAACAGTTGAACTTGTATTTTTTTATGAGGTTGGATGTCTTTATAATATACCAGCTATTTTTAGTTTTAGCTTAAAGCTGTCAATTTTTATTTGCGTTTTTTAGCATTATTTCTACTGTTATACATATTAAGCTTTGCCATTCTGCCAATATATCTTTCAGCTTGTTTTTTCATTTTACTTACTCTATTTAACTCACCAAACTGTTTAACATAACTATCATATCTTTCCTCTGTTATAGTTCCATCTTCTATAGCATGTAATATAGCACACCCCGGCTCACTTTCATGTCGGCAGTTATTAAATTTACACATATTTGTCAAATCAACTATATCCTCGAAGCTCTCTTGTAGTGCTTCTTTTTCTCCCCAAAGCTGAAGTTCTCTCATCCCCGGAGTATCAATTATCATATAGCCCAAGTCATGAAAAAAAAGCTCGCTGCTGGTCGTGGTATGTCTGCCCTTACCACTTGCTTTACTAACCGCCTTAGTCTGTTGTCTGACTGCACCAAGAAGGTAATTTGATATAGTAGATTTTCCTACACCTGAAGACCCAAGAAATACTACTGTTTTTCCAAACTCCAAATATTTATCAAAAACATCCATGTTTATACCCTTTTCTGCACCAACAGCATGTATAGGTATTCCAATAGCTACTCTCTGAACCTCATCAATAAATTCTTTAGGATTACTGCAAATATCTATCTTATTTAGTATAATTACAGGATCAGCACCACTATTATAGACAAGAGTTATATATCTTTCAAGCCGCTGGATGTTGTGATTACCATCAAGGCCTGACACAATAAAAGCAAAGTCAATATTTGATGCTATTACTTGTTCTTCAGGTGTTCCTCCTACAATATTCCCGTACTTCATTTTTCTTCCTCCAGAAATAGGCATTTTTCTGACAAAAGAAGTTTTTCTTGGTAATACCGCATGTATTACTGCCTTATTCTCTCTCTCTATCACTTGTACAGCTACCCAGTCTCCAACTGCCGGCAAATCTTTTTTAACCGCTGCCTTATAACGAAACTTCCCGGCTAATTGAGCATTTATTTCACCTTGCTCATAATATAAAAAATATCTGTTTTTATGTTCTGCTATTACTCTTGCAGGTATTAACTCTTTTCTTTCATATTCTCTAAATTCTTTTTCAAAAAATTCATCCCATCCTAATTTTTTAAGCTCCATAATTACTCCTTTCATCACGCAAAAATTTAAATTATAGTAAAGATCTGTGAATATTAATCGTGATGAAAAAAATAACCAATTACTATATATGATCTTTAAAAAAACATATAAAAAACTACAGAAAGAATAACCTCCTGCATAATAATTAAAATTTAACTATATTAATGATGTAAATTCAAAAAATAAAAAACACGATAACCTAAATCGTGTGTATATTCACATAATATTTTTTTAATTAAATATTCTACAGGTTAAGGTCATAAGTTTAATTACAAAAGACACAACAAACTAAGGGATACTTTAGTCCCCGTTATCTTAAGCCTTTTGTATAGTATTTAGTTATATTTTCATCACCTCTATATAATTAAATATCACTCAATCACAACCTTTCACCTTGATTTTTTGTTTGCCTTATTATTATATATGAAATATATGTCATATGCAACTATTTTTAAAATAATTTGATTTTTTACATGCAATATCACATCGTAAAATTCTTATCATTAAGGATAATTTAAAAGAGGATAACTAAGCTGATATCCTCTTTATAAGCATAACAAATTTAAATTTTTTAAGAATCTTTTTCTGTCATAAGAGTCCATCTTATACCAAATTTATCTACCAAACATGTAAAGCAAGAGCTATATGTAGTTTCTGTAGGCGAAGTAATAGCATGACCTCCATCAATCAAAATTTCATATGCTTTCTCAACATCTTCCTTTAGTTCATAAACCATAACTAAAGATAAATTTGTTCCAGATGGTATTTGCTCAAGACTATCAGAAAACATTAACCGCTGATTACCAATCATCATTTCTGCATGATATACATATCCTTTTTCCTCTTCTGAAAGTGTAATGGAAAAATCAGACGGGTCAGCATCCTTATAATAAAATAAACTGGTTATTTTACCATTAAATGCTTTCTCATATAATTTTAGTGCCTGTTCACATTCTTTGTTAAAAATAAAATTTGGTGATATAATCATCTCTTGTACCTCCTATTGATTTTAAAAAATGAACATATTTTAGCAGATTAAATTAACTGTAAAAATAATGCACCTGCATTAATCTTGAGATAATAAAGTGTAAAAATTAATCAAATTTCCATCAGGGTCTCTAAAATAAAAAGATTTAACTCCCCAAGGATAAATTGTAGGGGGCTTTACCCAGTCAATATTCAGCTCATTCAGTCTTTTATATTCGTAATCAACATCCTCTACGTTAAACTCAAATATAACGGACTTGTTAGATGCCGGTCTTGCAGAACCCGGATTTAAACTTTCATGAGAATCAAAGTTAAAAATAGATAGTTTAAATTGTCCCATTTGAAATTCTGAATAATCATCACCATGATACTGACCTTTAATTTGTAAAATATTTTCGTAAAATTTACTTAATTTCTTAACATCTGTACTTATAATACAACTATGTGTTAACTTCATATATTTCCCTCCTTTTTACTCTATAATATCGTGCAGCAGGATAAATGTATTGTAAAAATTGGACATTATTAATCAAGTTATAATTGTCCAGGAGTTTTTCCGTAAAATGCTTTAAATTTCTTAATAAAATGTGCTTGATCATAGTATCCGTTATTTAATGCAATCTCTGAAAAATTCCTGTTACTCTTAGTGTTAAGCTCATTTATAATGTTTTGAAATCTGACTATATTATTAAAGGTTTTAGGACTTACACCTATCCATTCATTAACCTTTCTTGAAAGCTGTCTTTGACTTATGTTTAAATTCATGGCCAAAGCCTTAATTGATATATTCCCTTTGGCTTTATAGACATTATACAGCATGTTTTGAATGACAGAATCGATATAAAATATCTCAAGTAGTTTTTTCTTCAAAGTTTTTTCTAAAATTTTAATTATGCCATTGATATTTTTAGCCTCATAAACTGACTCATTAAGGATAGTATTCTCTTTTCCCCAGACATACTCTAAAGAAAATCCCTTATTTGTAAAATCCTTTGCTGAGTTTTTAATAAAAGGGAATATAGCTCCGGGCCAAAATCTTACTCCAACAAAATGCCTCAAATCATTTACCAAGTTTTCCTCTGGAGAAGTCATAGTTCCTATAACTACTCCTCCTTTTCCCTTGGATAAATTATTAATATTAAACACTATATCCATACAGCCATCTGGGATTATTCTGGTAATAACTACTTCATTAGGAACTGTAGTCCTCTTAGACATCCAGTAACAAGCGATACAAGGCTGAAGTTCCCTGCAAGGAAGAAATTCTTTATATATAGTATTGTTCTGTTCGTTATCAGACCATAGACATTCGCCTTGAGTAGGAACAAACATGTTATTAAAATATTTGTAGTTATTCATACTATGCCATCCATTCTTCTTTAAAAATACGATTATAATTTATCTTGTTAAATTTCAGAAAATATAATATTAATAATTTCTATAATATTTTCTTAAATCCTTCTTTCTTTACTTCATTACACTTGCTTAAATCCCGATGTCGTACGTATAGAGATATTCTGTTTTATTAAGATGTTTATCACTCCTAATGTAGTATTCTACATTATACTTGTTATATATTTTCTTGGTTTTATGTGTTACTTAATCACCTATTGTTTACTTTTTACTAATTTCTTATGCTGATATTAGTTAATTTTAGACACTAAAAATTAATTTTTCATAAGTTTTATGCATAATTTTACATATTTTCTATTATTTTTAAAGCATTAATTTATACAATCGAGACAAAATATTAATGATAAAACAATCCCAATAAAAGGAAGGTGAAAATTTAAAATGAAAAACAAGAATAAAAGAAATAACAGAAACAACAATGACAAAAACAACAATAACAATGATGACAACATGAACTTAGAAATAGGCGAAGAAATTAATTTAAATAACAACAATAAAAATAATAATAAAAGGAGGAATAACAAGAATAATAAATAGCATATGGACAGTTTAGTCTATAAAATAATTATACATAGGTTAAAGTGTCTGACTATACGTTTATACCAATCAAGAAGTAATGCTTATTTTCAGTAAGTATTGCTTCTTTTAAAGTTTATTTAATGAGAATATTGTAGAACATATAAAAACCCTCAAATCAATGTAATAATTTGGATTTTGTTAGTTTACATAATTATGATACCATTATATTAGCTTTATACTTATATAAGGAGGGGAAATATGTACAAAATATTTAATAATACTAAATGTAAATTTATCCTTGCAGTTTTTTTTATAATAAGTTTTACATTTAGTAACTTCATAGGCTTTGCTGAAGAAATAACTATCAAAGACTTGAATGAAATATCTGATTATGCTAAGCCTTATATCTTAGATCTTTATAGTCAAGGAATAATTAAAGGTGATGAAGAAGGCTATTTCCATCCAAACAGACCAATTTCTAGAATTGAAATGCTTGCTCTTGTAGTAAGAATCCTCGATCTTGATACTAGTAATCCACCTGCTGATCCCACCTTCTATGATGTACCAAAGGACCATTGGGCATTTCCGTATGTAGAAACCGCATATCAATCGGGGATTGTAAATGGTGTCACTGAGAATTTTTTTGCTGCAAATCAAACTTGTACCCGTGAAGAAATGACTGTTATGTTTATAAGAAGTTTAGGTTTTACAGATGTAGAGATTGATACTACAAATGACATAAACACTATTAATAAACTAACCGATAAAGACGAAATCTCTGAATGGGCCAAGAAATATGTTACATTTGCAATGACTACAGAACTTATGAATGGAACTGGTAATGATACCTTCTCACCAAAAGGACAAGCCATAAGAGAACAAGCTGCAGTTCTTACCTTTAGATTTATCAATTATAAAGAAAATATTATAGACCATGTGAATTCTGATATAGAAATACCATATGAAGATATAGAAAAATTAGCTGAGAGTATTGTTCTTGTAGAAACATATGATAAAAATGGAGCTTTGATGGCTCAAGGAAGCGGATTTGCTATAGATAATGGACTATTCTTAACAAATTATCATGTTCTTCAGGGAAGTGATAATTATAAAATAACGACCGCAGCTGGTGATGAATATGATATTGAAGGAATTGTAAAATACAATGAAGATGTAGATTTGGCGATAATAAAAACTAAAGAACCAGTTAATATTAAAGCTCTTAATGTAGAGCCAATGGATATGTTAAATACAAAAACATATGTTGCAGCAATTGGAAATCCACAAGGAAAACAGGGAGTAATTACTGTTGGTATTATTAATGAGCTGAAAAAAATTGAATATGGAGAAAACGGAAGCCTAGATGTTATTGAATTCACTGCTCCAGTTAGCCCCGGAAGCTCTGGAGGAGCTCTGGTTAATATGGAGAGTATGGTAATAGGAATAACATCAGCTATGTCAGATAGTGGTAATCTTTTCTATGCTGTTTCTATTGCACATGCTATAGACTGGATTGAGGAGTTACAGTCAATGACTTTTGAAGAAATTACCGTGATAGATATGACCGAAGAGATAGAAAAATATCTTGATGTTTCAGATGAAGGAATAAAGGATCTAATTATTAAAGCTATAACAGCTTTAGAGGAAGAGGATATTGAAAAATATTTAAGCACAATCCATACCTTTAGCTCAGGCTTTAAAGAAATCAGACCTCTTTATGAAGAATTATTTCAGATATACGACTTTGATTATGAAATCCAAGAAATTGAAATTATTGAGAAGCACTATAATGAGGCTACAGTAGAAGTAGTATATACTATAGAAAAATTATCAGGACCAGAATTTGAAGATTTAACTATATTAGGTCAGTATTACCTTGTAAAGCAACATGGTAAGTGGAAGGTATATTATGCTCAAGAATCATTAATTGAAAATCTTGAATAAAATCCAGCAAAGTTTTATTTGGATTAATAATTACTTTTTTATATTCCCACAAAGAAATATCTGCTCTTTCAAGCACATTTTGTTTACAGTCTGAGGAATACCTTCTCTAGGTATTCCTTTCTTTATAAACCAAGCAATATGTTAAAGGTACTATTACCAGAGTTAGTAAAGTTGAAACCATAAGTCCTGACATTAAAGATATAGCCATCGGTCTAAATAGTTCACTTCCTGAAAAAACTAAAGGAGTTAATCCCATAATAGTTGTAATTGAGCTAAGTATAATAGGTCTAAATCTTTGATCAGTTGCTATTAAACACGCTTCCTTTACAGATTTTCCTTCGTTTACTCCAAAATTAATATAGTCTATTAACACAATAGCATTATTAACAACAATACCCATTAAACTTACCATACCAAATACGGCTGTGAACGATAAGGGCTGGTTTAAAAAGTAAATTCCCAGTATAGACCCGACAGCTGATAAAGGTATTGTCAAAAGAATAATAAGAGGCTGTATAAAAAATTTAAACTGAAAAAGAAGTATCACATATATTAACACGACTGCTAAAACAGCTAAAGTACCAATATTGCCAAAATTCTCCTGAATTTTCTCTCTTTCACCATCAAAGGTTATGTCTACGTCTTTTAAATCTAAATCTTTTATTTTATCATTTAAATCATTTTGAACTGTTACAGGATTGAATCCTTCTTTAACGTCACTGGTAACCATAACTGCATACTCTCTATCATATTTACGGATTAATGTTATTTTACTTTTTATATTAACTTCTGAAATATCACTAAGGACTACTTTTTGAGATGAAACATCTGATTTAATTCTAAGATTTTTTAATTCATCTATTGTGTTTATATCACTTTTAACAATTATGTTCATTTCTTCATTAGCTTTGAAAACAGAAGCTTTTTTACCCATTAAAGCTATATTTATCTCATTTTGAATATCATACATAGATAATCCGAAACTACCTGCTTTATCTTTATCAATTTTTATCTCAAATTCTTCTTTCTCTACGCTAAAATCATCTTTTATATTTGTAGTCCCGGGTACATCTTTTAAAACTTCTTTTATATCTTCTTTAACCATCTTTAAATCTTCAATATTTTCTCCAGTTAACCTAACTCTTACCGGTGAGCCAATAGGTTCCGCTATTTCTAACTGTTTAACAGATACTTCACCTTTAGTAATTTCTATATCTAATTTTTCCTGAAGGCAATCTGTTATCTGATTATTGTTTGTAAATCTATCACTTTTATTTAAATCAATTTCCAGTAAAATTTGACCTATATTTATTGAATTAATTGTATTGGGCATTGAATTATAAAACTTAGGAAGTCCACCGCCGGTTACAGCGGTATAACTGATAATCTCCGGTTCAGCTTTAAGAATTGCTGTTATATCTTCAACTACTTTAGCAGTATAATTTATATCAATATTTTTATCTGCTTTAACATCAATGTATAAAATGTTTTTGTCTGCCTTAGGAAAAAATTGCAGCCCCAGATCTGCTACAATAAAACCTGTTACAATTATAATGATTATAATGAATAAAACCGTAATTTTTGGTCTCTTTATACTATTTGTCAATAAACCCTTAAATAATCTTCTTAACCTGTATTTCTTATTATTAATCTCCTTTTTCTTAAAGAATATATAAGCCATAGTAGGAATTACTAAAACAGCTACCAAGTAAGAAGCAAATAGAGATATAATAACTATTTTAGGTATACTTGATATATACTCTCCCGCTATAGAAGATAAGAATAGTAAAGGAAGAAAAGCTGCACATGTAGTTAGAGTTGAAGTAAATACAGGCATTGCAACTTCTCTTACTCCATCAACACATGCTTTTAGTTTATCATCATATTCATTTATTTTGTTTTGAATAGCATCACTTATTACGATTGCATTGTCAACAAGCATACCTAATGCTACTATCAAAGCAGCAATAGAAATCTGATGTACCTTAATTTGTAATAGATTCATTGCACTAAGGGTTATAAATATTGAAATCGGTATTGCTGTGGAAACTATTACAGCGTTTCTGTATCCCATTCCTAATAATACTACAATTATTACAAATAATACTCCTTGAACTAAATTTAAGAGAAATTTATTCACAGATTCACTAACCTCTTTAGGTTGATAGACTACTTTATTTACAGAGACATCTTCCGGAAGCATTTTCTTTATTAATTCAATTTCTTCTGAAACCTCATCTCCAATTGAAACAATGTTTTCATCACTTTTAAAATAACCAGTCAGTAAAATAGTTTTATTATCGTTATATTTTATTTGTAGATTTGATTCTTTAGAGTCAATTTTAATGTCAGCAATATCCTTTAGTCTTGTTATACTTCCATCTTGACTGTTAATGTTAATTATTATGTCTTCAATATCTCTAACGGATACAAACTTACTTAATATGTTTACATTAAATTTTTCTTCTCCTTCATTAACTCTTCCTGAAGGAATTTTAATATTTTGAGCCTTTATGATATCTATAACATTTTCTAACGAAAGAGCAGTAGAATTTAACTTTTCCTCATTTATGATTACATTAATTTCTTTTTCATCTACTCCATCGATATTAAGTCTGGACATACCTTGTATTTTTTCAAGCTCTCTTTTTATTGTTTGAGTATATTCGTTTAGTTCTTCCAAAGAATATCTATCACCTGATACAGCTAATATCATACCTGCTGTATCCATTATATTTGTATTAATTTCAATTTCTTGACATCCTTCTGGTAATTCACTTTGCAGCTGTCCCATTTTTAATCTTAAATCAGACCATGCTTCGTCTATATCAGTTCCATAATCCATCCTTAATAATATAGTGGATACATTATTATTAGAATATGAGTTAGTATATCCGTAGCCTTCTATTGTTACCAGATATTCTTCAATTTTTTGCGTAACTGTTTTTTCTACTTCTTCGGCTGAAGCACCCGGATAAGCTGTAATTATCATAGCTACAGGAGCTTGTATATCTGGATCTTCCTGTTTTGGCATAAAATAATAGCTATAAGAGCCAAACAGCATAATAATTATAACTAAGAAAATAGTTATTTTACGATTTGTAATTGCAGATTTTATTAATCTTTTTCCCATATTCTCACCTCTTATAATTATTGAACAATAATGAATGTTAGTTCATTATTGGGTCAAAAAAATATGTTTATCTTATAAAATACTATTTAATTCTATCTTCAAAATCCTTAAAGATTAGTCCAATAAAATTTTGAACCATTTCTCTAATTTTTGATTCTCCTTCATACTGTTTAAGTATCATAATTACTCCCTCAGCTACGCTTACGGACAATACATGTATAAAGTAAGGATCATTATAAATTGAAGTGTTTTCAAGCGATTTTGCTATTAACATTTTTTTAATTATACTTTCTACAAGCTTAATAGTTTCATCTTTAGCACCTTCATATTTTGAGCCTTTGCTCCCTTCAATAATTATAATTAACTCAGCTTTATGCTCCATATATATATCGACAAACTTATTAGCCTGATTGTCAATGTTATAGTTTTCTTTAGCTTTATCAATATTTGAAGTTATATTCTGCTCAGTAATGAATTGTGTTAATTTTTGATATGCAGGACTGATTACTGAATAAAATAAGTCTTCCTTATTTTTGAAATATCTATACATGTTTCCAACAGTAATTTTTGCTCTGTCTGCTATCTTTCTCATTGAAGCCTTTTCATATCCTTTTTCGGAAAACTCAATAAGCGCTGACTTATATATATTATTTCTAACTTCATTTTTAAGAGTCTGCATAATAATGAACCTCCGTTTAATATTATATCTTTATTTTAACAAAACAAAATCAGTTTGTAAATTAATATTTAAAAAACTCAGAATATTATTTTTACAAACATACATTAAATAATATCAGTACATTTTAATAATATATTTAAGCCTAGTCTTAACAAAATCTCTTAGCTCATTTGGTTTTAATACTTCTACATTTGCTATAATTTTCATAATATCACAGCATGCTAATTCATATCCATACATATTTACTGTAGCAATAATATAATCATTTTCTTCTTTAAGACTTGTTATTTCAAGCTCTTTAAGAATGTATGATTTTTCTTTATGGACTTTAATTTTGACAAGGTAGATTTCTGTTTCTGCACAAGTACTCTTAAAAGATTGCTCATTTGTATTCCAGTAATCAGAAAGGTTAAATTGTAAAGGTATCGAAAATTTTTCTTGTAATTCTTCAGCTTTGATTATTCTCTCACATTTAAAAGTTCTTACATCTTTTCTTTTTTCACAATAAGCTACAATGTACCAATCACTTCTTTTAACAACAATTCCATATGGATGTATAACTCTGGTTGTATTATGGTTTTCATTTACTGCATAATTAATTATAAGCTTAGATGACTGCCATACAGAATTTACTAAAACATCTATATATAAAACCTTAGTATGCTCTCCCCACCACGGATTGTTATCGAAGTAAAATCTATTTCGAGCTTTTTCAAAGTTATGACTGTACTTAAAGGCAACATTCTTTTCAAGCTTTAGTAACGAATTCTGCAACTTTGCTCCAAAGTCACTGTAACTATCAGGCTTTATACCTAAACTGGCTAAATACAGGTTCATAATATCCCCTTCCTGTAATTTATTAATATTAACAGAAAAACCCTCAATAAAATTTATTCCTCCATTTGGACCTGTTGTAGTAGTTATTGGAATACCTGACTCACTTAAGATGTCTATATCTCTGTAGATGGTGCGGACAGAGGTCTCAAGTTTTGATGCCAGCTCTTTCGCTTTAACTTTTCCTCTGGATTCTATTAATAATAAAATTGATATAAGTCTGTGGATTCTCAAGTAATCAACTCCTTATTTATTATATAAATCATAAAGAAATTATATATTTATGACAAGATGATGTCAATAATTGCTGGTAAAATTGAATTGTATAAAAATTAAAGGAGATGATTACATGAAAATAGGTATTTTAGGAACAGGCTTCGGAGCTTATCATGCTAGTATTTATAATAAACTAGCTGGTGTAGAGATAGTAAAGATTTTTGGGAGAAATAAAGAAAAATTAAATAAGCTGGGAAAAGATTTAAATATTAATGTAACTAATAATATTGAAGAAATTATATGTGATCCTGGTATTGATGTAGTTGATGTTTGTCTACCCAGTTCACTGCATAAAAAATACGTAATAGAAGCTTTTAAAAATGGGAAAAATGTTTTCTGTGAAACTCCGATTACGCTGTCTCTAGAAGATGCTGTGGCAATTAAAGAAGCAGAACTCAAATATAAAAAAAGAGTATTTGTTAACCTGTTTATTAAATTTGAATTTCCTTATATATTTCTCAATGAAGCAGTTCTTAACAATACTTATGGAAAGCTAAAGGCTTTACATATTAAAAGGAAAACTCCTCCATTATGGGGTGATTTAGGTCTTAATAAAATCAGTACAAATCTTATGATTCACGAATTTGATATAATTACCCATATTTTAGATGAACCTAATACAGTTTTTGCTAGAGGAGTGTCTAGTAAAGAAAATCAATGTCATGTTGATGCTCTTTTAGACTACAAAGATGTAATCGTAGAAGTTCAAGGTTCATCCATGATGCCACATTATCATCCCTTCACTGTTGGATATGATGCTGTATTTGAAGAGGGCACGATAGAATTTATTGAGAATGGATATGCAAGTAAAAGTGAAAAATCTTTAATAGTCTTTACTAATGATGAAAAAAAAGAAATAAAAATACCAGAGGAAAATTGTTATAAAAAGTGTATACAGCATTTTATTGACTGCTGTAAGACTGAAAAAGAAACAGTTATTAGTATAGATCATGCTATTAAATCCTTAAACTTAGCCTTGCAGATAAAAAAACTCATATGTAAATTACAGTAATTTAAAAGCCCGGAAAAATTTCCGGGCTTTTAATTCTTTATTCAACTACTACTGCCGTTCCAGATGCAGTAACCATCAGCATATTGCCTCCCTGTCCTAATACCTCATAATCAATATCTACTCCTACAACTGCATTAGCTCCCATGGAAGATGCTCTTTGTTCCATTTCTCTTATAGCTGATTGCCTTGCTTCAATAAGTTCTTCTTCATAAGATTTAGATCTTCCACCAAATATGTTAGTAAGTCCTGCTTTAAAATCCCTTATAAAATCTACACCTGAAATAACCTCTCCAAAAACTATACCTTTATACTGCTTAATTGTTTTACCCTCAACAGTTGGTGTTGTTGTTGAAACCATAAATGTACCCCCCTTCTTAATTGATGTTTTAGCATATGGAAATCAATCCCACAATTTTTATATTATCATTTTAATTAAAGCAATTCAATCTTAAATTGGTTTGTAATATTACTAAATCTAGTATATATAAACAAAAGAGGTAATCGTTGCTACAATATATAATTTGCTTTCTGTGATGAATTAAAGGGATATCTAACTGGATATATGAGAAGTGGGAACACCTATACGTCAAATGGTACAGCTGAAATGATAAAAGAAATTGTAGCCAATATCCAAACAAGTGATTTAGAAATCATGTTTAGAATGGATAGTGGCTATTTTGATGAAGAAATAATTGAGACGATTAAATTTTTGGGTTGTTTCTATTTAATTAAAGGCAAAATGTATCCCACGCTAGCACAAGTAATAGATGATCCATCTATTTTATTTTTTAAAGGTGAAGAGGACAGAGAAACAGCGGAATATTTCACGAAATTAAACAACTGGAGCAAAGACAGACGATTTGTCATATCTCGCATATTAAAAGCAGAAGAAGATAGGATGCAGCTCTCTCTTATGGAAGGGGAAGAATATAAATACTACTTCTTTGTTACCAACATCCCAATACCTTGTGAAAAAGTTGTTATATCGTATGAAAAGCGTGGCAACTGTGAGAATTACATAAAAGAAGCTAAGTATGATATGGCAGTAGGTCATATTCTATTGAAGACATTTTGGGCAAATGAAGCAATCTTTCAAATGATGATGCTTTCGTATAATCTATTTTTGCTTTTCAAATTTGATATCTTAAGTATTTCAGAATATAGACAGCAAATAAAAAGATTCTGCTTAAAGTATGTTTTTATTGCTGGTAAAATAATAAAGACTGCAAGATATGTGATTATGAAACTTCAAGCAAATTTATTTTGACGTAGAATCTAGGTCACATAATTTCTTTTTAAAAGAAAATAATATTTTTGAAACTATTTGAGAACTTAGAACGAATATATAATTAAGGGAGATATATTCTGGGGGTGACAGCTTGGAAGAAACAAAATTAATACGAAAACTTCAAAAGACAGGCAAAAGCAAGTACGCTAACTGTCTTATAAAAAAGTATTATGACGAAATCTATGTTTATGCTTACAAGCAGACCTCTGATAAAGATAATGCTATGGATATTACACAAGAAATATTTATATCCATGCTCAAATCTATTAGCCGATATGACAGCGAAAAATCGAGTTTTAGAACATGGCTTTATAGGGTAGCCACTAACAAAACCATTGACGCCTTGCGAAGTAATAAAAATAGAAGTAAAAAGATATTATATGTAGACGAAATAAAAGTATATGATGAAAAAGAGTTTATAAAGGAGATAGAGGAAAACGACTTGATCAAAAGGCTGCAACAGTATATCAACACCTTAGATACGGATAGCCAGCAAATATTTAGGCTAAAGTTTTACGGTGAATGTACTTTTAAGCAAATAGCACAACAATTGGGTATAAAAGAGCCCACCGTTAAGACAAAGTATTATCGTCTTATCAATCAGGTAAGAAAGGAGTTTAAAGATGAATAAGATACCTATTCCCACTAAAGAAGAAAAGGAAAAAGCTATCAATAAAATTATCTCTAATGGGATGACACCACAAGAAAATTTTATACAACGCATTGTTAATTTATATATGCATATTGGTACAAAATATATCTTTGGTGATATACTGGATTGTTTAATCATAGCGATTACTTCTACGGTACTCATCTATTTCTTTTCATTATCTTTTAGAATAATGAATACAGAATTAAGCACTACATTTGCTATCTCTCCAATATTTTATATTATTTTAACTTTGGCAACGGAATGGAAAGAAAAAATGAGTCATTTATATGAACTTAAAATGACATGCAAATATACTGTAAAGCAAATTACAGCTATAAGATTACTTTGTTTTTCAGCATTAGGGGTATTGTTTAGTAGCTTAATGTCAATGGGATATTCTCTTATTTTTACTAATGAGAGTTTATTAGATATTTTTATTGTATCCTTGCTTGGGTTGTTGATTAATTCCCTATTGGCTTTAGGCGTTATGCTTTATGGGAACAGACGAAACAGCCATAATATATTAATTGGCTTGTGGTTTGCTGTATTCCTTTTACCTCCTGTAATATGGGGTAAAGGTTGGAATGTATTTTTAGGAGAGCTGCCCTATTTGCTCATAACCGTATTGATTTTGATAATGGCAGCCATTTATTTATTAGGCATAAAGAAATTGATTACAGAAAGAGAGGTTATCCTATATGCTAACCGTTAATCATGTAACAAAGAATTATGGAAAATTTACAGCTTTAGAAGATATAACCCTTGAATTTAATAAGGGTGTCTATGGATTATTAGCACCCAACGGAGCAGGAAAAACAACACTTATTAAAATGCTTACGACTCTGTTGTTTCCAACTAAAGGAGATATACTCTATAACGGTGATGATATTATAGCACTTGACGAAGATTACAGGGATATTATCGGTTATCTGCCCCAAGATTTTGGATATTATAAAAACTATTCGCCCAAGCAGTTTTTAAACTATCTGGGAACATTAAAGGGTATAGAAAAAAGTGTACTGGATAAAAAAACAGAAGCATTATTAAGCCTAGTTTCATTAAGTGATGTTGCGAATAAAAAGATGAGAAAGTTTAGCGGTGGTATGATACAGCGTGTCGGTATTGCACAAGCAATGCTTAACGACCCTGAAATATTGATACTAGATGAGCCAACGGCAGGACTTGATCCTAAAGAACGTGTACGGTTTAGAAACCTTATATCTTCTCTTTCACAAAACCGTATTGTGATCCTGTCAACCCATATTGTATCTGATATTGAAACCATTGCAAACAAAGTGATTATGTTTAAAGACCACCAGTTATTATGCAATGATATGCCAAAAAATATATGCAAGTACTTAGAGGGTAAAGTTTTTGAAACATCTGAAATAAGCAAAATAGAAAAACCTCATCTTGTCCTAACACAACGACAAGAAGATGATAAAACCTACACAAGATTTACAAGTGAAGAAAAACCAGCAGGTCATATAAAAGAGGTTGTACCCAACCTTGAGGATGTATTTTTGTATATCTATAAAGACGAGGAATAGCATATGAAAATACTTAAATTGGAAATGAAAAAGATCATCATGTTTCCTATGCTTTGGATATTCTTTGTCTTATGTTTGGCTTTTAATGTATTGATCCTTTCTGATAGTTTTTACGAGAGCTATGGGAATTATGTATCGGATATTGCAAAAGAAACAGGGGTTACAATAGACGATCATTTTTATAACGCTTTACTTCAAATAAACGATATGAATAATCCTAACTATGCCTATCTATTGGAAGAAGCAGGGGATATAACAGATGTATTTGATAATTATAACATTGCTTATGTAGGTGAAGCGTATATCAAGGCAATGAAAATTGAGGGCAGTCAACCGGCACAGATGTTAAGAGAAAAGTATTCACTTATGCAAGAGCGTATTGACAAAAAAGGGGATACCAACGAGAGCTTAACGCTCTTTTTCGGAGGACAGACTTACAACAATTATTGGTATGGCTTAAGCAGATTGATAAATGTGCTTTTATTAGAAGGCATATTGCTTTCAAGTTTGATGGTTTTACTTGCTTTAGGCTATGAAGATATGAACAAGACAGACCTTACTGTTTTTAGTACAAAAATAGGCAGAAAGATAAACAGTAAAAAACTATTAGCAGGCATTATTATTGGTGTAGGTGGTTTTTTTATACTGGTATTGTTGACTTTAATCCCATACCTATTATTAAATGGATATCCACATATATGGCATAGTAGTATTTCAAGCGGATTTAATTATATCAGTGATTCAATAGCAGGCGCAAGACCCTTTGCAACATGGCAAAGTTTTACTGTCTTAACCTATATGCTTGCTAGTATCGGTGTATCTGTACTGCTTCTGATTTGTTTTATGCTCATGTCTTATTGTATCGGCTTATTGATACGAAATAGTTATATAGGTTTTTTGGTATTGATTATATTGAATGGGTTGATTGTGTTGGTTCAAACATGCATCCCTTTAACAAATGTTATCCATTATGTATTTTATCTAACACCTGTTTACCTTTATTTATTAAATAGTTATTGGTTTACAGACGGTGTCTCTATTATATGGTCTTACTTTGAATTAAGAGGGGCAGTGGGCTCGTTACTGATACTATCAGCCTTTTGCTTGTTGGCAGGGCGATATTTTAAAAGTAAAAATTTAACATGAGAGCAAACAGTTGAAAATTCATGTGTTGTGTTATTCGTTGTAGAGATTATAGTAATTATCTAAGTTATAGCTATACAAGGAGGGCTATATGAGAATTATTTTAAATGAAATGAAAAAGATTTGGAATATAAAAATTATTTTATTGATTATTTTTTCAAGTTTGGTTGTTTACAATATGTTTATGTCCTTTAATATAAATTATTTTTTTAGCAATCATCCGGAGCAAGAATGTTATGTCTTTGCTATGGAAATGACCAAAAAATATGGTAAAAGAATTGAACAAAAGGAATTTGACCAATTTATCAAGGAAAAGAAATTATTATTAAATCAGGAATTTATCCAATCTATTGCCAATGAATCCATTTTAACAGATAACGGAATATATACCTTTGATGATATGTATTTATTCTTCAATGCTGAGGGAAACCGGCATATACAGCTTGAAAAATTAAATGGTGATGAAGAAAAATTGCAGCTTATGTCTGATTCAAAATGTCGTATTTACGGAAAAGAATATGACTACATTGGATTTAAATTTCAAACCATTATGCATATTGAAAATGATTATTTAAATGCTGAGAAATATATTGACTATGACATAAGCAGCCAAGATACAGGTCCAAAATCAATAACAAGATTGCAAGAAATTAAGGATACCAAACAATATAAAAATATATCTATAAATGAAACAAGAATTATCAATAGAATCCAACCGTATTTCTTCTTTGGAAGTATCGTCATAATGCTTGGTGTTATCATCCTTATATCACCGCTGATTACAACCGATAATTTAAGAAATATGTCTTTACTGCAATATACATCAAAAAAAGGCAGAAAACTATTATCTCATCAATTGATAGCCTGTTTAATTTCGACATTTATATTGGTAACCCTTAAGGTGCTGATATTCGGAGGTATCTTTAGTACATTAGGCACACAAGTTTTTTGGAATAATGCGTTTAATGCCTTTTATAATCATAGCTATTCAACATTTGATTTTACTTACGGACAATGGATTTTAATGCAGGTAGGATTGCTGTATTTACTTGCCTTTGTACTCACTTTTATCGTATTTGTTATATCAAAGATGAGTAAAAACTACATCACTCTGATACTAAAGGGGATTCCCATCTTTACAGTATTTGTCTTTATATGTATGAGAATTTTTGATAAACCATTTTTTATGAAAAATCCATTATATAGGTTTACTCAAATAGTAGGTATTGAGCTTATTGTTACGTTGCTCTTAATTGCTTTAGGTATTGTGGGCTATGTGGCTTTATATAAGAAAAATGGGGTTATGGATATACATTAGAACCATTACCCACCAACCGTTATAGTTTAAATGCGAAAGAAGTGGTTGTTCCCTCTGTTCCTGATTTAATAATCAATTTTACCATGATCTCGTCCCAGAAATACATGTTTAATGGAATTTTGGAGTAACTCGTTTACGATTAATGCAAATACAGATGATTTTTCGCTGTCAAGATGAAAGTCATCACCAGCAACTGTTATATCCACAGGAACTTCACAGAATACAATCATATTTCTTTTAATGAGGTTCAAAACTTCTAAGATGGATGCCTGATCCCCATTCCTCTTTGATAAAAGATCATGGGTTACCGCTATGCTCAGGATTCGATTTATATTATTATCTATAGATTTAACGTAAAAAAGAAGTTGGGTTAACCCAACTTCTTTATTGTAAAGCCGTTAATATGCGAAATACCGCTTTTTCATAATACTTATACTAATTTTCCTAAAAACAAATTGATTTATTACTTTTAGCAAGAAGAATACATTAACTTGACAAAACTTTATATATAGTAAAACTGTATAATTGATTATCTATGTATTTATCCTTAATCTATGATATAATACTTAATGACTTATAACGATTAAATTTATGAAAAAAGAAAGGATGAAATATAGTGTCATTACTTAAAAATTGGCAGGAACAAGCTTATGTTGAACGTACTGAAGAGGAGTATAACAAGTTTTGGGGAGAATACTTACCAAAAGAACAGAAAAACTATGAATATATTCTAGAAAACAAAGACGAGACTGTTGAGGGAACATTAGTAGAACTTTCTGAAAAGTTTGATATGGATGCTGTTACATTTATAGGCTTTTTAGATGGAATTAACAGCAGTCTTAACGAGGAGCTTGATATTGAAAACTTAACAGAAGAAAGTAATATTAAACTTTCTATAGACTTTGAAAAGCTTTATTATAATATGAATTCAGCTAAAGCTGATTGGCTTTATAACTTATCTCAATGGGATAACATACTAACAGAAGCAAGAAGAAAGGAAATTAGAAAAGAATATAACAGATCTCAGATAGTTGTCAAAGAAAAGAAAATAGGCAGAAATGAACCATGTCCTTGTGGTAGTGGTAAAAAATATAAAAAGTGCTGTTTGAACAAATAAACTATAATAAACACTAAATAGCTGGTTATTATTACCAGCTATTTTATTCTCTATTAAACTTCATTCAGACTGCGTGTTTTTGATTTATTTTTTAAAGTCTTTCAATATACTGTAATTTAAAGATAAAATTTTCTTTCTAGGTCAGTAACTCCATTCTTTTTAGCTGTTTTTCTTGAATTATAATTTAGATAAACTGCTATGCGTCATAATCTGAAGGTTGTATATTCATGACCTGCGTCCTTTCCAGATACTAACTTTAAGCATCATTCATTGCTTGAGCAAATTCACTAATTCTTTGTTCTGAAATGTTTGAGATCTTCTTACTAGTATCTATCGGCTGGTTATTATTATCCTTCTTAGATACCATTTTAACAATAAACCTTTCAAAAAAGTTCATTTTATCAAATGAAAATTCTCCTCCAAAATGCTCCTTAGCTACTGCATTATTAACTAATTCTTTTGGAAATGTATTTTCTATTTGGGTAACAGCATCTGCCCCTTGAGACATACTGCATTGAAAAACACCTAACTTTTTTGTTATTAATTCGTTTAAGTTATTAGTAAAAAATTCATTGATTTCTTTACGTATACGTCCCATATAAACCGACGTACCTATAATAACTTTATCGTATTTTGATAAATCAATATTCTTTTCTAATTTTAAATTACACAATTCAACTTCACTTGAAAGTTTATCAGATAAAAGCTTTGCACATTTCTCTGTACTCCCATACTTCGTTGCATATACTATTAATGTTTTCACTTAATCTCCTCCTTTAAATACTAAATACATAATGTTAATCTAATTAGTTAAAGCTTCTTGAACAGCTCTACGAATTACATTACTACTTAATGTAGCACCACTAACAACATCTACAGTTAATGATTGCTTACTTTTAATATCATCAATTATCTTTTCAGCCTTTTTACCTAGACCATTCTGATGCTCTTTTATGATTATATCTATAATTTTATTATCTTTTACTTCAACTGATAAATTTACTTTAACCAGTCCTTCGGAAAATTCTCCCTCATAGCTCCCATCCTTAATGTTATCCAGCTCTACATTTGAAACCTGTACATGAGGTACTTCTTGAGATTTTATATAAAAAAAAGCTCCTCCAAGTAAGATTACAAAAGCTAAAACTACTATTCCAAATATTTTAAAACCCTTTTTCATTTTATTTTTCCTCCTTTCTTATTAAAATTCCATTAAACATAATCTTTAAATACTGCTCAATTAAACGATTCTTCTGTTGTTCAGAAATATTTTTTTCAAATATTATCTTTATTATTAAACCAAAGGCGGATGTCCACATAATTTGTGCAGTAAGTTCAGCATTACCGGGCATAAAACGTCCCTTGCCAATCCCTCTTTGTATTGCATCAGTAAGTAATTTGATAGTAGGACTTATTTTAGAAATCCCTTCTTTAAGAACTGTTGTTTTTTTTAGCACTTCTGAATCGCCATTAAGAATAAATGCTTTGTATTCTTCAGAAAAACTTAAAGCACCTTCAATATAATTTAGAAACACCTCTTCAATCTCTTTTTCAGGTTCATCCTCGTTTTTATTGACTTTGCTAATTAAATCAAGAATTCTCTTATATCCGTCTGAAACTAACAATTCTATTATTTCATTTTTATCTTTAAAGTAATGGTACACAATTGCAGGTGAATAATCTATTGTTTTAGTGATTTTACGTATAGAAAGTGCTTGAACTCCATCTCGTGAAATAATTTCTCTTGCTGTAGTTAATATTAAATTTCTTATCTCTTCTCTTTTATGAGCTTGACGTTCCTTACTCAATTTTTATCACTCTTTTCAATATATATTGTTAATTTAATTGTGTTTAGTTTTTAAACGCTGTTTAATAATAATTTATACCAGATAGATTTTGTTGTCAATCATTCTTATTTATTTTTAACAAAATTTTTAATAAAAATATCCTTAAATACATCTAAGCTTTACTAAAATCTCTAAGAATCTTCAATATAAAAAAGATGTATATAGCTCTAAACTATATACATCTTATACGGTCTTAAGTTATTCTATTTGATATAGCTAAATTCACTACTAGGCTTTATAAGGAAATTGCTGAGGAAAAAAGCTATCATATATCTCCGAGCCGGGTTCAGTTAAAAAATCATCGCATATATCTCCATTGTTAACATCCTCACACATTGGCGGAATAAAGCAATCATCTAATGTCGGAATTAACAGTTGTACCGGTAGTACACTTGAAACTACGTTGAAAACACCTACTGCAATACTATTAGACTCTTGATTAATATCTAAAAGCTTACTAAAGGTATCTAAAATGATATTAAAGCTTACTTCATCACGAGTTGGAGGCATAAATAAAACTATATCTATTTTATAAATTGGAAGACTATCCTCGAGAATTTGAGTATTACCTTCACTATCTTTTACAGTAACTGTAATAGGAATATTAACATCGAAGGTAACTCGTTTAAAATTAGGTCTATTTATGAGACTTCTAATCATTAGAGTTCCTGGTACAATCTCTCCATTCATGAATTTAACGGATACTATTTGAAAGCCTTGAGGTATTTGCAGCTGTACTTCGTTAAAGCACACCCTGTTATGACATTGTGAATACACTTTATCAATTAATATACAGTCGCTTTTGATAGGAATTTCTAGATTACTTATTTTATTGCACTGCTGCTGAATACCGCTAGACAGCTTAAAACCAGCTATGGCTTCTACGTTTCTGGCGAAGGCAGGTGATACAGATTCACTCTCTGGACTTTCAACCATATATGTGTATATTAAACTAACATCACTTACACTGGCATCAACTACAGGTATTGTGGGGAATTCTAATTTATTTCCTATAACTGTTGGGGTTATTGGAATTCCATCAAAGGTAGCTTCCACAAATGAATATACATTTGAAAAAATACTCTCAAGAATAAAGTCAAATACCTTTATTCCTCCAATAACATTTGTGGTTATAGTATAAACAACACTGTGGCTTAATCCAGTACTTATAACTTTATAGGTTATGTTGGATGTAACATCTCCAAAGACTACATTAGTTTTTATTTCTTTACTTACTTCATTACTAATACTAATTATAAAGCTTTCCATCGAGCCTATTATTTTATTTTCCGGACCAGTAAATCTTAGCTCAATATTCCTCATATCACCCTGCTGCAAATTTTGAAGCTCAGGTGGAATGTTGGAGTAAGGAGTATTTGCCATTACTGAATCAACTAAATTACCATCTATATAAATATCATAACCAAAGCTTAATGACTGTATATTTAATCTATATGATATTAGCCCTACGCTAAGACTTGTGAGATTATATCCGATTAACCCATTACAGTTGTTCACACTATAAGCAATAGCCTCTGTGTCTGAAACTCTGCTTTCATCATCTGGAACAAACTCAAAGAATGCACCTTGTCTTATTATTTCTGTAATATTCGATGGTAAATTTCCAAAGAAAGATGGACTTTGTGGATCAATTTTAAATTTACCTACTGAATCATTAGCAATACTTGCAAGAGTACCACTTAATACTTCAACAGCAAAGGTAGCAGATATTTGACTTCCTTCTTTTAACTGAGGAATTAACCACTGAACAACTCCATTACTAGGCTCTTCACTATGAGTCAAGTTTGTTCCCGCAGGAACATTGACTGCCCCCAAAAAGGCTAGTTCAGAGCTTAATATATCTTCTATTGTTACACTAAAAACATCATTAGGTCCTACATTTGTAACCTGTAATCTATATTCTACTATATCTCCAGTAGAGGCTGTAATAGGCTGAACTGTAAAGCTTCCTCCAAGAGTTACGTTTTTTTGTTCCTTTAAAATATCAATGGTGCTGTTTGTAACCTCCAAATCAACTGTACTATTTACAGCCAGAGCTGGTTTGCCTGGTTCTAATTCCCAGTTTCCCTCTGCATTATTGGTTTGAATTTCAATTAATGTCAAAGGGTCTACTTTAGCCGATACTACTTTAGCTTCAAAGGTATAAGTGAATTTTTCATCCTCATCACCAGCTTGAGCAAATGGTATAACCGGAAATGCTATGAAATTTCCCATGACCTCTGAAGCTGTAATTGGGTTGCCATTTAATGTGGCATTGTTATTATACTCCTGTCCTATAGGTAGAATATCTGTAAATTGTCCATTAAATATTAGTGTTCCCTTAGGAAGTATAAACTCTACTGTATAGGTTATTGTATCTCCAATGGCTGCGTTTTTGAGACTAGTGGATTTAGTAATTTGAACATTAGGATATAACTGAACTACCTTATTTGAATCGATTGGCCCAAATGTAATCGGGTTATTTTGGTTAGTATCATAGGTGGCTACAGCATCGTTTGTATCTTGACCTCCTGCTGATATCCCTTCTAAGATTTTTATCTTGAAATTTAGTGTTCCTTGACTCCCTACTTTTAACTCAGAAATATTCCATTCTACTGTATTGCTTACTGAATTATAGCTTGCTGAACCAATAGAAGGAATTCCTATAGCTATGAAATCCTCAAACTGGTTTAACTGATCTAATATCATGATGTTATATGCACTTGCCTCACCATTATTATTTACTGTTATTCTAAACTCAAGTATATCTCCCACTTTCACTGCTAAAGGGTTAGTAGTAAAAGAAGTGCCATTATCTAAAATTCTTTGTTCCTTCAAAATTGATAGAGAAGGACTATTTACAATAATATCCTTAGTAGTAAATACAGGTGATGCTGGAGTACCCTGTTGATTGACCTCCCAATTCACTTCTACATTGTTAGTTTGAATCTCGGTGAATGGTGAACTAGTATTTCCCTCAACTACTCTGGCTTTAAATGCGAAGTTAAACGTCATTATCCCTAAAGAAGCATCAATAGTTATTGGGTCGAATGTTATTTCTTGACCGGCAACTGTTGGAAATACTTCAACTCCATTGACCGTTGCTTCTCCAATAAATATTTGTTGATCTGGTAGTACATCTGTTAATACTACATTGTAGGCAATTGTTCCATCTGGTACTGTTACATCTATTGAATACTCAAATATCTCTCCAATCTCTGCTACTGTAATTGATGAATCTTTTTGTATTTCTAATTGTGGCAGTTCTATCTCTACTTCATTACTGGTAATAGGACCGTATTCTTGAGAAGGAGCCGTATCATTGACATCATATACAATTGTAAATTCATTTGGTATTATACTCTGTGTACCTGCTCCTGATAAAACCTCAAAAGCTAAAACAAATACAGCAGTAGTATTTTCCTGTATATTACCTATGTTTCCAATGATAACACTATTATCTTCGATTACCGTACCGCCAGATGGTAACGAAATAATACTTTCAAAATTTAAAAAATCAAATAAATTATCTTCTAATCGAATATTAAATATTGAAGAAGCATTAATGGTATTTGTTATTACATATTGATAGTGTATAATATCTCCTACTTCAGCATTTATCAAAGATGTAGTAAAGACTGCAGTTGGATCTTGAGTGAAATTCTTCTGACTTTTCTCAATGTCAGGCACATTATCTGTCACATAAACTTCAACCCTATCACTCTGTGGTTCTCCGGGATCTCCTTGGGGGTCTTTATTCCATGTGATTGTTGATGAATTAGTTTGAATGTCTTCAGGAGAAGATGATACAATATTAACATCAGCTTCAAATTCATAAGTTATTGTTACTTCTTCTCCCGTTGCATCTATGGTTTGTGGATTCTCAAAGATTAACGGAAACAATGATACAGGGATAATTGAGATGCCGTTCTTAGTCAAGCTCCCGGAAACAAAGCTTTGATTTTCAGGTAATATATCAATAACCTGAACATCATATGCTATATTACCGTTTGGTATAGTTATCTCAACAGTATATGTTATTCTACTTCCTAAGATTACGGCTTCCTTATCAACGGTTTTTATTATCTCGGGTAATGTGAAATTAAAACCTACTTGATTGGATTCCTCTGGTCCTAGTCTTATTGGATTTACTGATGCAGAGTCATAAGTGCTTTGTGCTGTATTTATTATCGAATCTCCTGGAGCTGGGCCTGAGTTTACTTTAACCTCGAAAATAAGACTTAAAGAGGTATCAATATCCAAGCTGCCTACTCTCCAAGTAATAGTTCCATCAGGGTCACCAAGAGGTACTGATGAACTCACGATTCCCGGAGGCACAGGAGGTACTAATCCCTCGAACGTTAATGCAATATCCAAGCTGTCAGTAGTATCTACATTAAAAGCAGTGTTAGCTCCATCATTTGTTATGGTAATCCTATATTGTATAATATCTCCTGTGGCTACTCCTTGAAGTACCCCTGTTGTAAAATTAGGATCACCTTGTCGCTTCTGTTCCTTTAGAACTGTTATATGGGGAACTCTAATCTCTACATCAGTAAAATCCCCTGTAGATTTTGTAGGCCCAATTGATGTAACATCCCATTCTATATTAGATGTGTTTCTTTGAACTTCAATATATGGAGCTTCTATTTGACCTGATTCTACTATTGTATTAAACGTATAGCTTTGAGTATATGGTCCTATCCTTGGAGATGCTGTGTCAACAAATTCCAATACATTTCCCGGAAGTATGATTGCTGTACCGGGACTCCAGCTTTCTGGCATATAACTCTGCTTAGCAGGAATACTATCTAATATCTTAATATTGTACGCCTCTACTCCATCAGGTATAGTGACTGTCAATGTATAAGTTATTATATCCCCTATAGCAGCTATACTAGTTGAAGCATTTTTAGTGAATTCAATAAAAGGTATATCCAATTCTACACTATTTGATTGAGCATTAAATTGTACTGGATTTACATCATTAGAGTCATAGGTAGCAGTTGCTTGATTAAATATCTCAGATCCAGCTCCTACGCCACTATTTATTACTGTTGAAAAGATTAATACGGCTGTATCTCCATTATTTAGTTGACTTATTTCCCATGTAAGAGTTGCATTAGGTGGAGAAGTTATAGATGTTATAGACCCTTGAGTAGGCCCGGAAACAATGCTGCCAAAGCTTATTCGATCATCTAAAATATCTTCTAATACTACGTTAAATGCTGGAGATGCTCCATCTGAAGTTATTGTAATTCTATATTCAATTGAGTCTCCCGGCAATCCTGATATTGCATTAGTTGTAAAGGAACTTCCTGTAGCCGAGCTCCTCTGCTCTTTTAATATAACTATATGGGGAGTTGTTGCAGTAATTGTCCAAGTATCATTTCTTGAACGTACTAAAGGTCCTCCGGATTGTATTGACCATCTAACAAATCCACTATTAATCTGAGTTTCTGTATATGGAGGATTGGTATTCGCTGAAGTAATCCTTGCAACAAACTGATATATAATTTGCTTTGCACCACTTGTTGCATCTATATCAGGATTTTGAGGAAATGTTATGACCTGCCCAGAAATACTTGGTGTTACCGAGATCGGAAGGTTAGGCGGTTCTTGTCTTGTAGCTGTACCAGTCTGATATGTCTGCCCGTCTGGTAAAATATCATCTATTAGAGGCTGATATGCTATAGTACCTTCTGGAATCGTAATTGTTAAAGTATAGGTTATATCATCGCCAATTTGACCTGTAGTTGCGGATGCAGTTTTATCTATGGTTACTGCTGAGGACCTTAGTCTAACTATATTAGTATTTTCAGGACCATATGAAACTCCAAAGTCGTTGTTGTTTGAGTTATAGGTAAAGCTTGCTTGATTTAAAACACTATCATCGGCAGCAACCCCGGATAACGTATTTACTTGGAAACTTAATACGGCCGTTACACCCTTTGAAAGATTCTCCGGGTCATCAATATTCCAGGTTATAGTACCTGCGGATTCAGATGCACTGCCAATTGTAGTACTAATTGATCCAGGTACGAAAGCTAAAAGAGGGTCTATTACATCTGTAAGTTGAATATTAAATGCTGTTTCTTCTCCTTGATTTATAAGGCTTATCCTATAATCTATAATATCTCCTACTTCATACCCTATTGTATCTACTGTAAATGCTGTGTCTGGCTGAGTTGATATTTTTTGTTCCTTAATTCCTTCTATGAAAGGAATCCTTACCTGTAGGTTTTCAGAATCAGTCTGAGGTACGGCAGGGGTTCCTTGACTGTCTATATCCCAATTAACAGTTGCTGTATCCTGTTGCTCTTCAATAAACGGCGGTGTCTGCTGAGCATCGGTAATTCTTACATCAAAGCTATATGTCTTTGATACAGACCCGGCAGTACCATCTATAAATGGAATTGTGGGAAAAATAACTATTCCACCAGATACTGAAGGTATAACTGGATTTCCATCTAATGTGGCACTTCCAACAATGAAATCCTGTTTGCTATCTAAGAACTCGTCAGTCAATTGAACGTTAAATGCAATTGTTCCATCTGGAACTCTTATTTGAATTACATAAGTCACAGTATCTCCAATTTTTGCAAAGGTTGGATCTATCCTCTTGTCAATTATTAGGGCTAATGCCTTCAAGCTAGTGGAATCTATAAAGGGTGCTCCCGGAAACTGAAAAGACCTATCCGGTTGTGAGTATGGTTGTTCTAGAACTGCATTATTTGTTAATAATTCGCCAGCAACTATAGTGTCATCTACTGTTACATCAAATGTTAATGTCAAGCTTTGGCCTGGTGCCAGTTGAATTATAGTCATTTTAACATTCTGCCCTGTAATAGACGGTGGATTAAAACTTCCTGTACCAGTAACATTAGCACTTGCTGGTACATATGTTAATTTGTCTGGGATTGTATCGCTTAAATCCATTTCAAATGCATCGGTAACATTACCCTCTAGATTTTGCAGATTGGAGATTGTAATTGAATAGGTATATGTCTCTCCAGCCTTTATTGCATTGACATCAGGACCAGATACAGTTTTTCTAAATTCTATATTAGGCTGCCCAAACTTTACTTCAACTTGGCTTCTATCACTATATGAAAAGCCTTCAGTATTCTGACCTAATAATTTAGATAGATTATTTCTTACTCCTACAAAATCGACATTCTCCACTGATATGTCAAAGGTAGCTGTCCAAAGCTCACCTCCATCAACAGTTCCCAGCATCCAACGTAAGCCATTGGGAGATATGGTCTGTTGGTTAAACGGTCCCAAAACAGTACCTCCAAAAATTACATCTGTGCTTGAAGGTAAAGGTCCCATATTTGAAGGTGCAAATTCATCTATTTGAATATTTAACTGTGATGCTGTAATATCTGTTGCATCATAGGTTATCTTAAAACTTACCTTATCTCCAGGTGCTGCCACATCAAAGAGTTTGGGACTTCCATCCTTATAAAAATACCCTAATATTTCTTTAGAAATCGAGGGCTGCACAATAAAGATAATGGCTGTAGAGCTATCTGAAGTTGGTGTCAATGTGGTTTGATTTCTTCCATCTATATTAACATTATTGTTTAAAGTATCATCGGCTGCCACAGGATTGTCACCAATAAATGCACTGTTAACAGTTGTTTCAAAGGTAATAATTTCGGAAGTACCTGTATCCTGTAGTCCTAGATTCCAAAATAACTCTGTTGTTCCATCAGGATTTACAGTTATTGAATCCGGAGTAATGGTTGCCGATCCAGAGTTATATATCTGTCCATCACTAATTAAATCAGTAATAGTAAAGAAGCTCACATCGTCATATTGATTTATTCTATATGCCAATGTATAGGTTTTTACTAACCCTACATCAGTACTCTGAGAAACAACAGATTTATCTATTGTTGCATCCATGGCATTTATTGTACTATGTGCCTGTACTGGTCCTGATAAGCCGTCTAATGTAGCTATATTTTGTAGGGGTGTCATATGTGAAATTTTACTTCCGCTGTTTTCCACACAATTTGTTGTAAAATTATCCCATATTGCTGCATCAAAAGTTATTCCATTTGTTGACGCTGCTGAAAGTGTAACTGTTCCCCAATTAATGGTAACAAAATCCTGGCATCCTGGTCCCGGAGAAGGTATTATTACAGTTGGCGAAGATAAAACCAACGCATCGGGTCCTGTGACATTAATATTATCTAGATATCTTACTCCGTTTGGCAGGTTATCTACTAAAGTCACTTGTGAAGGTTCTCTGGTGTTATTAAATACTGTCAAGGTATATTTAAAGGGCCACTGAGGTGATACAGGAGGGGTTATTAATCCTGCCCCTTTAGGTATTTTACCTGGTGATGATTTAGTTAGATTATATCTTAAAGGTATAAAATCAGCCGTACCAGTTTTGGTTATTTTCTGATTCCCCGGATCTTCATCTCCTCTAGGTAATGTATCTACCGTGGCTGATACATCAATACTAGTTAAAGGTATGTCAAAGGGAACCAGATCACCAGTATCTCTAAAATTCTCATCGGATTTTAAAGTTAATTGTATTTCAAAATCTACTTCATTTGGTGCTAAATCCTTAATATTTAATAATTCAATTGATATGGTTTGGTCTGGATTGATTATGATGGATGTAGGTGTTTCTGAGCTGTCTACAAATGAAACACCATCTGGTAAGTTGACATTTAAAGTTAAATTATATGCTACATCAGTTGTACTAGTATTTGAAAAACCAACACTAAATGTACCGTCCATTCCTAAAACAACTCTTACTGGGTTAGAAGAAAGATTGATATTAAAGTCCGATGGCAAAATTGCCATAAATTCACCTCCAAAAATAACATTTGTCATATTATTTTATGATTAATGGGATAGAGGTGTGAAAAATCAATCTTTAGCTTTAGTATATTTCAGCTCTACTTTTCGCCCTTCTAAAATTATTATAGCAACTATAATTAATAAACCTCCTATTAACGAATACAAGGTTAAGTTCTCTTCGAAAAGAGTTACACCTAAAATTGTTGCAAATACGGGTTCAAGTGTACTAATAATTGCCGCTCTGCTTGCTCCTATGAGCCTTACACCTATACAGAAAGCAAATATGGCAAATACTGTAGATACAAGTGAAAAAGCAACAACATACAAAATTCCGTTTATAGAAGATGAGAGATAAAATGTATTAGTGAATAAACTTTTTAGTAAAAATGATATAGCAGAAAATAACAAAATGTATCCGGTTACTACAATTGGGTTCATTGCTTTTGTCCTTTTTTCCTGAAGACCTAATATATAGAAGGTATAGAAAAAAGCCGATAAAAAGCTTAGTAATATTCCTATTACACTAATACTTACGTTATCAGACCAAACGATTAATATAATTCCTAATGTTGAAACGATTAAAGCTAATATCTTTTTTGAATTTTTCTTTTTTCTAAGAAAAATTATTTCATACATTACAATAAAAGATGGATGTAAATACAATAAGATTACAACAACATAGCTTGAAATATAGCTTAAAGCGGTAAAATATGATATTGAAGTTGCAGCATATCCTCCAACAGATATTAGGATTAAATAAAAAAAGTGGCTCAATGATGTTTTAAAGGATATTTTCTTTATTAATATATAACCCCATACGACTACTGAAGCTATTATAAACCTTAGTGCTAATAAGCTTGAAATATCTAATCCTTCTTGTAAAGCAAGCTTAGAAAAAGTAGGCATAAGTCCAAAGGCAAAAGCAGATAAAATTATTAATACAATTCCCTTTAGTTTTTGATTTTCCATATTGATTACCTGCCTTATAAAGTATTTTTATATATTAATGATTACGGTTTAATTATATAATCATACAACTATTAACACAAGTATTTAAGAAATTTAAAAATATCATAATTATTAAGATGTATTCTTTTAATGTAATTAAGTAAAAGATAAACAGTAAATGTAATGGTTTTATAAATTAACATCTTCTTCATCTCTAAGTTTTAATCTACTATTATTTTATACTTTTTTTATATATTTTTTTTGTGTAGTTTATATCTATATTGTAAAATTAAATTAAAAGATAGTAGAATGATATTAAATAAATTAAACGGATTTTGATTCAACACTAAAAAAGGAGGCATTTTTATGAACAAGACTGAAATTTATTATTTTTCCGGTACAGGTAACTCGTTATTTATTGCACAGGAATTACAAAATCGTATTCCAGAAGCAGTTCTTATACCAATAGCTGGTATCTTAAACACAGATAAGGATATTATAAAGACTAATGGAGAAACGGTAGGCTTTGTTTTTCCAATTCATTTCACAGCAATACCTATTCATGTAAAAAACTTTATTAAAAAACTTGATTTAGAATCAGCTGATTATATCTTTGCAGCAGCAACAAGAATTGGTATAACACATACTGCATTTATTGACATTAAGAAGATATTAATAAGAAAAGGAAAAAACTTAAATTCATATTTTACTGTAAACATGGCCGGCAATAACCCTAGATTTAAATATAAAAATCCTTCAGAGGAGCATATAAAGAAATTAGAAGCAGAGGCTCGTAAAAAGCTTGATTTAATTAAAAATATCATAATTCAAAAGGAACAATATAAAGAAAAGGACAACGATGCAACACCTTCTATTCCTCAATTTTTATTAAGACCTTTACCTTTATTGCTGTCTCTTACCCAACGTAAAACTGATAATGGATATTTCCATGACTCAAAGTGTAACGCATGTGGAATATGTGAGAAGGTCTGTCCGTCAAAAAAAATAAAGCTTATAGATAATAAGCCTGTTTGGCAGAAGGAATTAAAATGCTATAACTGTATGGCTTGTGTAAACTACTGTCCGGCTCAATCAGTACAAATCAGCTCAAATTCTCATAAAAATGAAAGATATTGTCATCCCTATGCATCAGCAGATGATATAGCAATGCAAAAATGAAATAAAAAATAAAATGTTAGGAAGTATATTTATGTCTATTAAAGCAAAGTTTATAATTGCATTTATTATAATGGTTATAATTTCAATAACTATTCTCTTAGGCTCTTTTGCTTTTCTTACAGTTAATTTTTTAAGCAGTGCTTCATTTGAAATTACAAAAGGAGAGGATTTTGGACGGCTATTTTTTAATGTTCTGGATCTTGCAGGGGATTTTGATGATGTTTATAATAATAAAGAATTGTTATATGATGAAGAGTACATGAATTTAATACTAAATAAGCTAAAGAATATTAATATTAGCATGAGTGTAACTATAGATAATGAATTGATACATTCAACAGACAAAGTACTATTTTCTCAAATTTATAATAATATAGAACCTCAATATGATGAAAAAAATGATAATTATTATGATAATTATGTTCCTTTTAATGATAAAGAATATTCTTTAATTTTAGATGAAATTAACTATAATGATAGCATTGGAAGATTTTATTACTATATTGAAATTACCAACTTGAAAAATGTAGTCATATCATATGTAGTAAGTTTAATACTGGTTATTATCGGAGTTTTCGGATTAATAACTTTTGTCCTTATTATGATGACAAATAAGCTAATAATAAAACCTCTTAGAAAAATTGAGTATGGTACTGAGCAGATTAAAAACGGAAATCTTGATTTCTCAATAGAGACAAAATCCAAAGGCGAAATTAATAAAGTTTGCAATGCGTTTGAAAGAATGCGAAAAGAGCTTAAAAATTCAATTGAAAAGCAGCTTAGATATGAAGAAAACAGAAAGGAGCTTATCTCAAGCATATCTCATGACTTAAAAACTCCAATTACCTCTATTAAGGGCTATGTAGAAGGGATAAAGGACGGAGTAGCCAATACTCCCGAAAAATTCAACAAATATCTGGATGTTATATACTCTAAATCAATAGATATGGATAAGCTCATAGATGATTTATTCCTATTTTCAAAGCTTGATTTAGATAGACTGACTTTTGAAATAAAGCCTGTAAATATCACTAAATATTTTAATGATTGTATAGATGAAATGAGCTTTGAGCTGTCAAAATATGATATTTTACTAAAATTTACAGCAGATATTTATAAAAATACTGAAGTACTTATAGACCAGCAAAAACTTAAAAGAGTTATACAAAATATTATTCAAAATTCTATTAAATATATGTACAATGATAATAAAAAAATAGATATTAACTTAAGTGAAGATGAAAAAGAAGTCTTGGTTGCCATAAGAGACAATGGTATAGGTATAAAAGAACAAGCCCTTCCATATATTTTTGACAAATTCTACAGAACTGATAAAGCTAGAACTACATCAATTTCAGGAAGTGGATTAGGACTTGCAATTGCCAAACAGATAATTGAAAGACAAGGCGGCAGGATATATGCTAAAAGTATCTATGGTAGTGGTACTACAATATTCTTTACATTAAAAAAAGTTAAGGAGAGAATATTTAATGAAAAAAATTCTGATTATTGAGGATGAAGCGAGTATAGCTGAACTCGAAAAGGACTACCTTGAAATTAATGGCTTTAAGGTTGATATAGAACATTCGGGATTTATGGGATTAGATAAAAGTAAAAATAACGACTATGATTTAATCATACTTGATCTAATGCTGCCAGAAATTAATGGTTTTGAAATTTGCAAAAAGCTTAGAGAGAATAGTGATATTCCAATTCTTATGGTTACTGCCAGAAAAGAGGATATTGATAAAATAAGAGGCCTTGGTCTTGGAGCTGATGATTATATAACAAAACCTTTTAGCCCAAATGAATTGGTTGCAAGAGTTAAAGCTCATCTAGCCAGATATGATAGACTCGTCGGCATTACTTCTAAATCTAATGACAATATTATAATAAGAGGCTTAAATATAAATATCAGCTCAAGAAGAGTATATGTAAATGGAAACGAAGTAGATTTAACAACAAAGGAGTTTGAACTATTAGTGTTTTTAGCACAAAATCCTGACAAAGTTTTTAGTAAAGATTATCTGTTTGAGAAGGTATGGGGTGAATACAGCTTAGGGGATATAGCTACTGTAACTGTTCATATTGGAAAGATAAGAGACAAAATTGAAGCAGATTCTTCTAATCCTCAATATATTGAAACCATTTGGGGTGCCGGATATAGGTTTAAAGTATAAAGTAAAGAAGCCGGAAGGCATTTGACTTCCGACTTTTTTACTTTATTCTTCATTTTCGTATTCTTCCTGTGGCTTATTCATCATTTTCTTCAATACCTTTAGTTTTATGTAACCAATAACTACTACTCCAACACCTATTAATACCCACCAATACCATTCCATGGTCAATCCCCCTTTTATAATTATCTTGTTCTATATAACCTTTTTACTGCTGATTATATATTTATAAATATTTTATCACATACTTTTAAATAAATTCAATATATTTTAATTTACATAAAAAAACTCTGAAGAAAATTCTTCAGAGTTTTATATGCTATTTAAATTATTAGCCAACACTTACGTTTGCAGCTTGAAGACCTTTTTCACCTTCAACAATTTCAAAAGTAACGTTTTGACCTTCTTCTAATGTTTTGAATCCTTCTTTATTGATTTGAGAAAAATGTACGAATACATCCTTTCCATCTTCACCAGTGATAAATCCAAAACCTTTTTCAGAGTTAAACCATTTTACTGTACCATTAATCATTTAAAGCACCTCCAAATTTATTTTTAATTCCCTTTAAATATTGTTAAATAAAAATTTTGGAGGTTGTATTTCATATGTTTCTAATATACTCTTTATTACTTATTACTCCAGAAATATTTATTTCACAAAACATTTATTTAAGAATCAATTATTATTATACCACTAATTAATGAATTCTACAATTAATTTTGAATTTTATTTTCTTATTTTTTTATATATTATTATAAAGTTAAATTAAAATATTAATTTTTATAATTCTCACTCACATCACTACTTTAGCTGGAACAGAAAAATAAAACCTTACACCAGTCTCTGTGTTTTCTACCCCATATTCACATCCGTGACCTTCTAAAATTGCTTTAGTAATAGAAAGTCCCAATCCTATTCCTCCTTGATCTCTATTATGAGATTTATCTGTTTTGTAAAATCTATTCCAGATTTTTTCTTTTTCTTCATCTGTAAAGGGTTTACAGTCATTTTCTATGGAAATTATATTTTTATCTCTGTATAATTCTCCTTTAATAATTATTGTCGAGTTGTCATTACAATACTTTATTGCATTTCCTATTAGGTTTATAAGGACTTGTTCTAATTTACCCTTATCTCCATTTACTACATTCAACTCTCCTATAATATCTATCTTTAAGTTCTTCTTATCTAATGATTTATCAAATATCCTTACAACTCTTACAACCATATCTCTAAGGTCAAAATCTTTCTTGTTAAAAGTAATTGCTTCAGCATCAAATTTAGACAGTCTAAGCATTTCCATAACTAAACTATCCATTTTTCTTACTTCATCAAGTATAACTTCAATGTAATACTCTTTTTTCTCCTCCTTAATACCATCCTTAATTCCCTCTGCAAAACCCTTAACAATTCCTAAGGGTGTTTTTAATTCATGGGAAACATTTGCAACAAATTCTTTTCTGACTTTTTCCTGTTTCTTTTCTTTTTCATAGTCCAATTTAAGCTGATTATTAGCATGTGTTAATTCATTCAGAGAAGTTTCAAGCTCAACAGACAAAGTATTAAGACTATTTGATAGTATTCCCAGCTCATCTTCTCTTTTTACATCTAATTTAACGTCAAAGTCCATGTTAGCCATTTTATTTGCAGCAGAAGTAATATTAATTAAAGGTTTAGATACTGTTTTAGAGTAAATCATTGCAATTATAAAGGATAAACCCATAGCAAGAATAAAAAAATAGGGATAGTAGTCATTGATAAACTTCATTGCTTCATCGACTGATTGTAAAGAAGCATTGACATAAATAACTTTTTCTTCACCTTTCTCTAATTCAATTGTCTTTGTAAAATCAACTTGTTTAAAATTTGTATAAGGAATATCACTTATTGTATAGCTCACTCCATTTTTTTTTGCTGTTTTCTGTGTATTTAAAGTTTCTAATTTAAATTCTGTTAATTCTTCACTATATTTATTTTGTTCATAAATGCTGCTGCTATAACTACTCCTACCAGAAAATTCTTTCATGTCGACAAAGGTTACAAGCTCTTTAAATTCTTGATTTTGCTGATTACCATAATTATTTTCTACACCTACATCTATTCCATTTATCTTTATAGGATTAACTGTCTCAATACCATTTAAATAACCATGTACAGTAAATCTAGTTCCTTTTGATAGATTTAACTCTCCAAAAGCATTACGTAAATCAGTTTTATTTATAAAAAAATCACGATAAATTTCCTCACTATCAATAATAGTAATCATATATTGCTTGTCATCAGCATCATCGTCTATTAAATTAATTGAGATGGTATCATGAGAAATAGAGCTATGTGACATTCTATAATTGTTAATAATATTAAGAGTAACATTATTACTAGATGAAAATCTGTCAACCTGCCTAAAAAGTTCTTCTTGTGACCAATTATTTTTAACGTATTCCAATGAAAAATTGTTAATATTATTAATAATATTGTTTATTCTTTTGGTTTCATAAAAGTTATTGAAATAAAAAGTTTGAACGAAAAAAATTATAATTATCATTAACATAAAGCATAAAAATGTTATTAAAAACATTTTTGCAGTCAAAGATTTTCTCATTGTTTCACCTCAAATTTATAACCTACTCCAATAATAGTTTGAATATAATTAGAATAATTGCCTAATTTCTTTCTTAACGTCTTTATATTAGTGTCTATCACTCTGCCATCTCCATAATAATCATAACCCCATATATTACTAATAAGGGTATCTCTTTTGAAAACCTTTCCTTCATTTTCAATAAGAAAAAGTAACAGCTCATACTCTTTAACGGTTAAGGAAATTTCTTCACCTGAAACACTAACTTTATAAGCATCTTTATCTATTGTAATTTCCTTTTTTGTTATTATTTTTTTGCAATATTCTTCTTTTTCAAATCTATTAAAAAGGGCTGTAATCCTAGCTACAAGAACTTTAGGACTAAAGGGTTTAGTAACGTATTCATCAGCTCCAAGTTCAAAGCCCATTAACTTATCATCCTCGTCACTTCTGGCACTAAGTATCACAATAAGCACATTAGAGATTTTTCTTATTCTTCGACAGACAGACCAGCCGTCAAGCTTAGGAATCATTATATCAAGAACAACCAAGTCTACTTTATTGTTTTCAAAGATTTCTAAAGCCTCCATACCGTCTTTAGCTACTAAAACATTAAAATTTGCCATTTCAAGATAATCACAAATAATTTCATTCATTCTTTTATCGTCTTCAACTACTAATATAGTTTTGATCATTCCATGCTTCCTTTCTAAAATGCAAATAACTTGCATACATTTTTTCAGACTACTAGTTTAGATTTTACTAATATATCTTATTATAACAAATGATATGCAAGTTATTTTATTCTAATAATTTCCTAAAAGCTTAATTACATAAGTAAAGCTTATTTTTTAGTTTTCAGGTTTATATTTTTCTATTATTAAAGCATCACCGTCAAATCCACAAGAAAAATTTCCATTTTTTTCATAGTTGTAAATATCCATTGCATATAGTTCATTCCAAAGTTCATTAGATTTTTGACTTAGCTCTGTAGCTTTAGTAAATAATTTTTCTGCTTTAGTCAAATCCTCTTCACTAATATCATCTTTTAAACCTTCTTTGAACATATCAAAAGTATATTTATAGGATTCAAATCCAATTAGTGAGCATGTAAATTGATCCTCAACACCTTCAACTTTATTTATTGTAATTGTAGATAAGGCAGCTTCATCTTTAATTTCAGCAAGATTAATCGAAACACTTTCTGAATCTGACATACCTACTGTGCATTCTTCTATTATAATTTTCTCATAAAGCTTGTCTAAATCAAAATCTTCTATGTCAAATTCCATTTCTTTATTTATTGCAATTGTAGATAAAGAAGCATCATCTTCAATTTCAGCAGATTTAATCGAAATACTTTTCAAATCTGACATACCTACTGTGCATTCTTCTATTATAATTTTCTCATAGATCTTCTCTAAATCAAAATCTTCTATATTTATAGTATCTAATTGAGATAATTTAATATTGGATGTATTTGATGAATTTAATGATTTTTCTACATTAAATATATCCATAGCATATAGCTCTTGCCATAATTTCTGTGATTCTTTATTTGCATTAGTTGCCTCATTAAACAATCTCTCAGCTTCAGCTAATTCTTCTTCGCTTATATTTTCCCTTAGATTATTTTTAAACATTTCAAAATTATATTCTATATCTAAGACCTCAAGTGTTATTCCATCTTCAAAATTGTACTCTACATCTAAGGCCTCAAGTGTTACTATATCTTTAAAATCAAATACACTAACTGCTGTATTAGAAGCATCAGCATTATCATTTATTGTTTGAGCACTGGCTCCACCTGATAATGTTGTTAGAGCCATAATCCCAACTACCGTTAAACTCAGTAATTTTTTCATTCTTTTTTTATTCTTCATTATTTATTCTCCTTTTTAATTTATTTCTACTTTTTAATGATAAATAATGGATGTGAAATCTATGTGAAATCCAGATGAAAATTTCTTGTTTTTTCTCATGTATTTTTTATGATGTATATTGCCTCCTTTCCAGAAATTGTAAGTCAGTGCTATTGTTTTGTATATAAAAGCAGAGTTATAAACACGTTTAAAATTTTATTTGATATAGATCAATTTCTTATTTATAAATCTACTGTATCTTTATACTATCCAATTTTTTTGTAATCTGTGTGAAATCAGTATGTTGATTATATGTTTTTTAATAAAATAAGATTAAGTTCGCTGAAATTACACAAATTTTCAATTGGTACAAGATTATTAGACCTCCCCAGTTAAGAACGAACTCTTTCCCTCCATATATCTGCCACATTTCATAATTGTTACTATAGTATTGGACTTCAGTTTGTTATGCAACTTTATCCATTATGACCTGCCTTATATGTGATTTCTGTCCGTCAGACCAGAGGTTTGCCTCCCACTTCCTTCAGATTCCATCTCACGATGGACATGCTTAACTATGTGTTTCCTACTACAAAGACACACTCTTTAGAGTTCGCTCATGCTGGACAAACACAAAAACGTGACAGGATTTAAGTCCTATCACATTCTAAATTATAATTTCTTCTAATTATTTGGGATTTTTATTTGAATTGAATTTCCTGCAATTTTTATATCCTTATAAACTGCTGTAACACTAAAATAGTATTTCTCTCCTTTAGTAAGATATTTACCAAAGTCTCCATTATTATATTTATTTTTTGTATCTATTGCTACAGTAGTGGTATTTGAATTGTTTATACAGTAAAGATGTCCGTCGTTAGGATAGATTGGATTTGGGTTGTTTTTAGATATAACAATCTTATAGTATTTAAATCCATGACCTTGAACGGGAGTCCAATTTAACATGATTTTTCCATTTTCTATCCTTGCCTGTAATATTGGTTGGTTAGCCTCATTATTTTCATTATTTTCATTATCTTCATAATCTTCTTCTCTATCATATGTTATTTTCTCTTCGCCATAATTAATTTTTTCTTCATTGCTTTTTATAGTATTAAATAGAAGAACTGCTGCTTCTGCCCTTGTTAACGTATTTTGAGGTCTAAACTCTTTTATACCATCACCTGATAAATATCCCTGCATAATTCCACTTTCAACAGCCTTTGCTACATATTTTCTGAGATTTAATGATAGCATATTATTATCAGCAAACATTTCCAAGATACTTTCATCTGTGTGTTCATCTTCATATTCCAAAGCTTTAACTAATGCTACAGCCATATCCTCTCTCACTGCAGGGCTGTCAGGTTTAAACATATCTCCAGCATTGGTTCTAAAGCCGGTAAGGTAATATTTTGCTGATTCTGCGTATTTGTATACCCAGTGAGTCTTATCTACATCTATAAATGTAGATTTACCGGGATTATTTAACTTAATATCTAACGCTAAAACCATAATTTTTGCAAACTCACTTCTACTGACAGTATTATCAGGTCTAAAACTCCCATCATTATACCCATTTAAAATTCCTTTTTCTGTCATCCAGCTAATACCTTCGTAAGCCCAGTGATCCACGGCTACATCACAAAATTTTAGTCGTAAGCTGCATGAGTCATTGTCTGCATACGCAATTACAGGTGATAACAAAACTATAACTATCAACATTGATAAGACTAAGATAATTCTCTGTTTATTTATCATGGCTAACATCTCCCTTCAAAGATATTATACCAATAATATTAGTCTTTTCCTTAAGTATATGCTCCTAAGTGTTAATGGGTATTTAGTTGTATTTTACTTTATTAAAGCTTTATTGTAGCTCTGCGTATTAGTAAAAAACTTAATCCAAAGCATATTGCCGAACAAATAATAAAAGTTATGACTGCCGTATAAGGATTAGATCCATTTGTAAATCCAAATATTCTAATAATGAAATCCCAAATATTATTCCAAATAGCTACATTTGTTATGTTGTCAATTATTGAAATAAACATGCCCACTAATACGGGAACTATAGAAATGACAAATTTCATAACTTTATTACATCTATAATATAGCAGTGTAATAAAAAATCCTAAACTTGATACACAAATCAAAAGGCTAAATATCCAAAAGAAGTCATCTATAAAAAAGGTTTTTGTATAAATCTGCTCAAATAGTCCTTGATAGGATTCTATTAACTTAAACGTATTAGTAAAAACAACATTAATTATGGACATAATTAATGCTAAACCTATTAGTCCTATAACAATACTAACATAGAATGTTCTTCTTGATATATTAAAAGACTGCATAAATGCGTAATTTTCCCCAAAAGAATTTAAAGCTGCTATAAACAAAAAAATAGCTGAAGATATTCCTAAACCCCAAGAGTTTAAACTTCTATCACCAATTATAAATATCATTGTTGAAGAAAATACAGCTATACTAATATATATTGAATAAAATATAATTAAAGCTTTTCTGTGATCTGTTAATACATATCTTGAAATATTTAATATATTGTTCAAAACTTATACCTCCTTATGGGTTTGTTAAGCTTATAAACAGTTTTTGAAGTTCTACTTTTCCAAACTCCAATCCCAGTTCATCTGCTAACTCGACATTTTTATTTTCAATATTTTCTAAAACAACAGCTGCTTTAAATGCTCCTATATTTTCTTCTCTTATATACTCTTTACCTTTTAAATATTTGTCAACCTTAGCAATTTCTCCAGACA
>JANQLB010000078.1 GCA_028280805.1 Tissierellales bacterium | reverse complement strand
CAAAATACATATCTAATATTAAAAGTCAATTACAGTACTGGGTTGACCAACAAGCCAGCTATATCAAGGGGTTATTTGCAGATTTAAGCTGGGAAAGTTTAGTTATTTATATATCTTTATTGATTTTTTAAAATGCTTATTCATACTTAATTATATCTTCTACAAGATTTTTACTAGATATGAGAACCATTGATACTCCTGTACCAGGTTGAATTGAACCACCAGTAAAATAAAGATTTTTTACTGTAGGCGACTTTATGTGAGGTCGAAAATAATTCGTAAGACTTAAAGTATGACTTATGCCAAAAGCATTACCATAATAACAATTAAAAGCTGATTGAAGATTTTCTGGTGTAAAAAAACTCTCATATAAAATATTATCTTCAATATCCTCTAAACCTTTTAAATTTGAAATAATTCTAATTATCCTATCTCTTATAGTTTTTATGGTATTAGTATTCCATTTTATATCAAATGATAGGTTAGGAACTCTTAAAGTAACATTTAAAGCCTCTTTTTTACCATATGCCATGCTATTGTCAATTCTACTGGGACAGTAAATGTATAAAGAAGGGTTTGGGGACAGCATACCTTTAAAGGGTGCTTCAATATTTGCTTTAAAATCTTCTCCTATATATATGTTATGAACCGAAAGCTCAGGGTATTTTTTCTTTAGTCCTAAATATAATATAAAAGTTGAGCATGAATATTTAAGATTTGAAAGTTTCTTGTCTGTATAATCGCCTTTAGCTTTACTGTACTTAATAAGATTATTCATAGAGTATGCAAAATCAGCATTACATACAACTATATCTGCTTTCTCAACACCTTCTTTACTCTTAACTCCCGCCGCTTTATCACCTGAAAAGATTATTTCTTCAACCGGCAGTTCAGTTTTTATAGTTCCACCCAGCTCATCAATCAATTTTTTAAGAGCTGTTATAAAAGAATACATTCCGCCTTTTATATACCATATACCATATAATTGTGACGTAACTGGAACCAGAGTATAAATATTAGGTCCGTTAAACGGAGATATTCCTACATACATAGCTTGAAAACTAATATAATTTTTTAATTTATCACTATTTAAATATTTAGATATGTAATGATATGTATTGGTCAGTGTATTTATCTCTAGTGCCTTAGTAAGAGTTTTAGGATTAAAAAAATCTTGAGGTTTATTAAATGATTTATGAAGAAAATTTTCATATGCAATATTATACTTATTATAAACTTCTTCTAAAAGCTTTAAATAACCATGAAAATCTTTTTTAGAAAATGACTCAAGTACTTCTGACAATTTAGTGAGGTCAGTAGAAAAATCATATTTTGATTTATCACTAAAAAATACTCTATAAATAGGGTCTAGTTTAATTAAAGATATATAATCTTTATAATCTCTATTAGCATAACTAAAAATCTCTTTATATTCTTTAGGCATCATTAATATAGATGCTGTTAAATCAAATTTAAAATGCTTCGTCTCTAATATATTAACCTTACCGCCTATACTACTTTCTTTTTCATAAATTATTACATTATAACCCCTACTTAACAATCTAACAGCAGAAGCTAGTCCTCCAATTCCTGCACCTATAATAATAACATTCTTTGTATTCAATAAAGTTCTCCTTTCAAAAATAATGTTACTATTATTTTGATGCAAATAACTAATAATATGTATAATCTATAATAAAAAAAGATGACCCTCTATGAGCCACCTTATCTTTCAAAACGTATATTTTCCACATCTAGTCTTAATTCATAAAACTGCTTTAACCACTTTGGTTGATCATTTATTTAACTTTTTAGTTTATAAAGTGTTCTTTTACCAATTCTTCTGTCTAGTATTGCAAATAATCGTATCAAAAGATTTGTTGAGCCTATACTCTCTTTTATTGAATGGTGTAGATAAAAATCAAGAGCCTTTGTAAATAAATATTGAAATTTTTGAACTTCGTGTTATGCTCATAATAGTTAGTGCCTAAATTTCGAATGTTTCTTTTTATACAAAATATAAAATAAAAAATAAATAGGTATTACTAAAAGCAAAATTAAATAAAAATCACGAGTTGCTGAATATGAGGTAGCTGTAAATCCTGTAATCATAACATGACTTACAAAGTAAGAAACAGGAATAAATAGAATCTTTACTATTATAGCTTTAACCTTTTCTTTCTTTCTGAATATTAGAAAGAATACTACCAAAACAAATATAATTAACATGTCAAGAGTAATATAGTAATTCAAAAACAATCGTGGCAAGGTAATAACACCGCCATTAGAAATTGGATTTTTACCATATATTACTTTATCCTCTTCTCCTCCGTTAGACACATAATAAATTGTGTTCACTTCTTCATTATTCGGGTTTACTGTAATGGTTTGGGATTTTGTAGCACCAATAATCTCATTCCATGCTGTATTATAAACACTAATATTATATATTCCTTGTTCACTTTGTGTTAGTTCATATTCTCCAACAAAAGAAAGCGTTACACTGTTATTATTCTGATCTACAGTAATAATCTCAGATGATTGAGTATAGGGTATATATTCAGGTGCAGTTAGATATGCAAATGATAATATTACAACGATGGCTGAAATAGTTGCTGAGATCATCGCAGTAAATACTCGTTTTTTCTTTATATCTAAACCTATTTTTTTCAGAAATGCTATGTCATCTTTTTCAGTTATAACAACTGTAGGTGTTTCTAAATCGGATTTTAATAATGAAAGTTCCTTTTTACAGTCATTACAATTCAGCAGATGTTCTTCAACAAGTTTCTTTGTGTCTTCGCTGACAATGTTATCAGCATATAAAGGCAAAATATCCTTTACAATGTCGCAATTTATTTTATTCACTATAATTTCCCTCCATTTGTTCTAATATTTGTTTTTTAGCTCGATAATAAGTAACCCTCGCCCAACTTTCAGTTTTTGTAAAAATTAAGCTGATTTTCTTAAAAGATAGACTGCCGAAAAATCTTAACATAAAAACTTCTTTATATGGTTCGCTCATATTGTGCAAAATTTTTAGTATCAAAACAGATTGTTCTTTTAATATCAAATTATCCAAAACATTAGTTTTACTATCTACATTGTCCTCAAGGCAGTAAAGCGAGAAAATTTTTTGGCGATTATACTCTGTATAATATGTGTTTCGTGCTATGGTAAAAAGCCATGCTTTAATATCTTTTCGTCCGTCAAATGTATGAATGTTCTTTATTGCTTTTAAAAATGTGTCTTGTGTAATATCTTCGGCAACGGCTTTATTTTGTGATAAACCATACAGAAATGTATATACATCTTTGAAATACAATTTATATACTTGTTCAAATTCCAAAGCCAAATCCTCCTTTCACTTCACTAACTAATGAAATATGATTTTGTTACAAAGTTTTTTTAAATAAAAAGTACGGGAAATATTCCCGTACTTTTAAGCTTATACCTTAAGTTGTATATCAATGCCTAATAAGTTTTTATTTTCTTTAAGAATTGGTCTTATATATTCGTTTATAAATTCTTCAACCTGCTCTGATGATCTACCGATATAGTTACTTGGATTTAATATTTCTGACATTTCTTCATCTGATAAATTAAATTTATCACTCTTCATAATTCTTTCAAGAAGGTCATTTTTGTTTCCTTTTTCCTTAACTTCTCTTCCTGCCTCCATAGAAAGTTTACGTATCTCTTCGTGAAGTTCCTGTCTATCTCCACCTTTTTTAACTGCTTCCATTAAGATATTTTCAGTAGCCATAAATGGAAGCTCATCTTCAATATGTTTATTAATAACATTCTCATAAACTACTAAGCCACTAAATATATTAATTGCTATTTCCAGTATAGAATCACAGGCTAAAAAGGATTGGGGAATTGCTAATCTCTTATTTGCAGAGTCATCTAATGTCCTTTCAAACCATTGTGTTGATGCTGTCATAGCTGGATTAACACTATTCGCTATAATAAATCTAGCTAAAGCTGCAATCCTCTCACTTCTCATTGGATTTCTTTTATAGGCCATAGCAGATGAACCTATCTGTTTCTCACCAAAAGGTTCTTCCACTTCCTTTAGATTTTGTAATAATCTCATATCATTCGTTATTTTATGCAGAGATTGAGCAATACTGCTAAGTGCATAAAGTACATCAAAATCTACCTTTCTAGAGTAAGTCTGACCTGTGACAGGATATGTATTTTTAAATCCCATCTTTTCAGCTACTAGATAATCAAGCTTTTTCACTTTTTCATGGTCATTGTCAAATAGTTTTAAAAAACTAGCTTGGGTCCCTGTTGTTCCTTTAACACCTCTCATTTTCATACTATTAATAACATGTTCAAGATTACTGTAATCAATGTATATTTCATGTAACCATAAAGCTGCCCTTTTACCAACAGTAGTTAGTTGAGCCGGTTGAAAATGAGTAAAACCTAATGTTGGTAAGCTTTTATATTGAAGAGCAAAATTTGAAATTCTTTCCATAAGATTAACCAACTTTTTTTTAATTAATCTCAATCCTCTTGTCATAAGTACAATATCTGTATTATCTCCTACAAAAGCACTCGTAGCACCTAAATGAATTATTGGTCTTGCACTAGGACACTGCTCACCATATACATGTATATGAGCCATTACATCATGTCTAAATTCTTTTTCTTTTTTGGCAGCTAATTCATAATTAATATTATTTTTATTTTGCTTTAGTTCATTAATTTGTTCATCAGTTATATTTAAACCAAGTTCCTTTTCTGATTCTGCTAATGCAATCCATAATTCTCTCCATGTTCTAAACTTTGAATCTGGAGAAAATACTAAAGACATTTCTTTACTGGCATATCTAGTAATCAGAGGATTTTCATACTTATCCTTCATTATCATACTCCTTTCAATTGTAATAATTACTTATAGATTATAGTATTTACTGTAATATAGCTAATGATTTAAGGTTTTGATCGTTCCGAAAAAAAGATATGAGGTTAATTATTCCTCATATCCTAATTTACTTAAGATCATAAGTTTATTGAATGAATTACAATTTTAACAGTTTTTCAATTCTTTCTAGACCCTCTTTTATATTATCTAAAGATGTAGCATATGATAATCTTACATAATCATCACATCCAAAAGCTAAACCCGGAACTACTGCAACTTTAGCTTCATCTAGAAGAATATTAGCTAAATCTACAGAACTTTCAATAGCCTTTCCATTAATTGTTTTACCCTTTAACTTAGAAATGTTAGCCATTACATAAAAAGCTCCTTTGGGCTTCTTACATGACATTCCATTTATAGAATTAATCTTATCTACCATATAATTTCTTCTCTGAACAAAATGCTTCTTCATTTCATCTATGATGCTTTGATCACCGCTTAATCCTTCCACACTGGCATACTGTGATATGGATGAGGCATTAGATGTAGTATGACTTTGTAAATTAGTCATAACCTTAATTATCTCTTGGTGTGCTGCTGCTATACCAATTCTCCATCCTGTCATTGCATAGCCTTTTGACATACCATTAATAACAATGGTTAAATCTTTAATCTTATCATTTAAAGAAGCTATACTAACATGTTTCTCTCCATCATATATTAATTTTTCATAAATCTCATCTGATATAACGAATATCTCATTTTCTACTGCCCAATCTGCTATAGCCTTTAATTCTTCTATATTGTAAACCGTTCCTGTAGGGTTGCTTGGACTATTTAATAATATAGCTTTAGTTTTTTGAGTTAAAGCACTATTTAAATCCTCAAGTTTATACTTAAAATCATTCTCCTCTTTAGTTTCAACCATAACCGGTACTCCATCAGCTATCTTAACTAATTCAGGATAACTTACCCAATATGGATTAGGTACTATAACTTCATCGCCTGGATTAAGTACTGAACAAAGAGCATTATATAAAGAATGTTTTGCTCCATTTGAAACTAAGATATTATTTGGTTTATAATCTAAATTATTATCTCTTTTAAATTTCTCACATGCTGCTTCTCTTAGCTGTATAATTCCTGGAGTAGGTGTATATCTTGTATTTCCATTTCTAATTGCATTTATTCCATCTTCTTGAATGTTTTTTGGAGTATTGAAATCTGGTTCTCCAGCTCCAAATCCTATAACATTTATTCCTTTACTTTTCATTTCATTTGCTTTAGCTGTTATTTCTAATGTAACTGATGGTGCAATATTCTTAGCTTTTTTTGAAAGAATAAAATTCATAGTTCTCCTCCGTTTATTTAATGTTATTATTTGGTTGGTCCTTATATCCAGTATATATTATACTATAATATTGATAAATCTTCTACAAAAACTTAGCAGTGAAAAACTTATATTTTTTTATTATAAATATCACTAAGTGTGTTCTTTATAATGATAAGTGAATCTTCAAATATAGGCTTATAAAGAAGCTTTATTGTATTGTAATGACTATAGCCTTCATCTGTTAGCTTATAGTGCCTAATTGATCTTTTATCAGGTTCTTGCCACCAGCCTTTAATATGTCCATTACTCTCTAACTCTCTAAGCAGTGGATAAATCATTCCCGGACTTGGCTCCCATTTACCATCTAATCTAGATTTTATTTCGTCAATTATTTCATTACCATAATAACTTCTATCTTTTAATAAGTGTAAAATATAAAGTTTTACAAATGAAGTAGTGCTTATTTTTGAAGGAAATTGTCTATTTCTTTCGTTTTTTATTGTACTCATAATATCACCCTTGATATTTTTTAGATGCTTTTTCTAGTAATTCTACAACTTCATAATCAACAACATATTTTCCAAATAATAATTCTTCTTCTATAAAATGACCATGATAATCTGATCCTCCAGTAGATATTAAATTATATCGTCTAGTGATTTCATAAAACTTTTTAATTATTTCTTCATTATGTGTTGGATGGATTACTTCAATTCCATCCAATCCTATATCAATTAATTTAATTATATTTAAATCTTTATCAAGTATGCCGGGATGAGCCAGAACTGCAACTCCTCCTGATTTATGTATTAAATCAATTGAATTCTTTAGTGAAAGCTTATATCTATTTACATATGCTGGTTTATCTTTTCCAATATATTTTTCAAAAGCTTCTTCAACACTCTCTACATATCCTTTATCTACTAAAACTCTGGCTATGTGAGGTCTTCCTATATATCCCTCATCACTTATTTCTTTTACTTCTTTTAATGAAATATTAATTCCTATTTCACAAAGCTTAAGGATTATTTTTTCACTACGCATAAGTCGGGACTCTCTTAACTCTCTGGTTACATTAATTAGTTGTTTATTTTGTTCATCTATAAAATATCCAAGTATATGCACCTCTTGACCTTCATAATCACTGCTTAATTCAATACCCGGAATTACTATGAAATTTTCATATTTATTGCTTCTTTCTATGGCTTTTTTAATGCCTAAAGTCGTATCATGATCTGTAATTGCAATTGCTTTTAATCCTTTTTTAACAGCACAATCGACTATATAAGAAGGTGAAAAAACACCATCAGAAGCTGTTGTATGGATATGTAAATCAGCTTTTCCCATATGTCTCTCCTATAATACTTCTTTTATTATTCTAACAAAGTTATTACCCATAACCTTGTTGATTTCTTGGGCTTTAAATCCTCTATTTGTCATTTCATCTTTAATCTTGTAAATCTGAGATATATCAAAAACGTCCTTTGGAACTTTTGCACCATCAAAGTCAGAGCCCAGACCTACACAATCAATTCCTCCAACTTCAGCTATATGCTCAATATGGTTTACAATTGATTTAACTGTAGCTTTACTGGGATTGTTTTCTAAAAAACTAGTGCAGTAGTTTATTCCTATAGCTCCATTTACTCTTGATATAGCTTTTATTTGTTTATCATTTAAATTTCTAATATGATTACATAGCTTATATGCACAAGAATGAGAAGCTATTATAGGTTTTCTAGTTATATTAATTACATCCCAAAATCCTTTTTCTGATATATGAGATATGTCTACTATTATACCCAATCTGTTCATTTCTTTTACAACTTCTCTTCCAAAATTCGTTAAACCTCCACCAGATATGGAATCACTAACTCCATCAGCTATATTATTTCTATAGTTCCATGTTAAAGTAATACATCTTACACCCAGTTTATACATCATTCTTAAAACTGCTATATCGTTTGTAATCGATTCTCCACCTTCCAGAGCAAGAATAACAGATTTTTTTGCTTCCTTTTTATTTCTCTCTAAATCTTTAAAATTTCTTATAAGTGAAATATACTGTGAATTTTCTTCTATTTTTCTGTATAATAAATCTATATAGCTTAGAGATTTTTTAAGTGAAAAATCCGGATTAAAAACAGGTTCAATAAAGACTGCCATAAACTGCAAATCTACATTACCTTTTTGTAACTTTTCTATATCTACTGCTGTAGTATCATTCCTATAAAAACTTTTTTCATCTTTATCTTTTGATAAATTAGAATCAAATTCCATTAACGATTTTCCTAATAATAATAGAGTATCACAATGAGCATCAACAACATAATTATCCATAGAAATCCCCCCAATAAATAATTATGAAAAAACCTGCTATTTATGAGCAGGTTTTTTACCTAATTTAACTATCTTGGTTCTACTAACAACTTAATAGCTGTTCTTTCCTCTCCATCAATTTCAATATCTGTAAACGCTGGTATACAAATTAAGTCAACACCACTAGGAGCAACGAATCCTCTAGCGATTGCTACTGCCTTAACTGCTTGATTAAGAGCACCTGCACCGATAGCTTGAATCTCTGCATTGCTTTGTTCTCTTAATGCGTTTGCTAATGCCCCTGCAACTTTGTTTGGACTTGATTTTGCTGATACCTTTAATACATCCATCAAATATAGCCCCCTTACAATATTTATTTTTGAATATATTATTTCAATATAAATATTTCTACAAATATCCCTTAATTCCTTTTTTTTTATTTAAAAAACTGAAAGTTCTTAAAAATCTTACAAGATGTCAACGGGACGCTTAAAGTAAAATGCCACCAAAATAAGCAAAGGTAATTTTCTAATTTTTTCTGTAAATTTAATTCTCATCCACATAAATGTGCAAAAAGCTCCTTTATATGTAAAATTTCATAGAATGTTCAGACAAAGTGCAATTTGCATTTGAAAATTTTCTACATTCACATATTATATCGGATGTTAACATATTAACTCCCCTAATATATGCTCCCAGAAATTCCTAATTGATAATTTTTATAAGATTAATTGATAATGATTATCATTCGCTTTGTTGTAATTATAATATACGCCCTTACAATTATCAAGCTATTTTATATATTACTGTGATTAATTTGTGATAATGTCACATTATAATTATCTTTAGAAAATGTCACCTTTAGTGGTTAAAATAAAACTATGAATACAGAGGTGCGTTATCTAATGAGTCAAAAACAACTAATAAGAAACAAGCATCTAAAAAGCAATATTCAAAACAATTAGTTTATCATCCACCAATTGACCACTATTACAAGAGCTGGGAACCAAAGGTTAAAATTGCCTTTACTGAAAGTAATGATGAAATTCTTCAGATGCTTCATTATACTTTCTACCGCAGATATGCCTAAGCGTTTATGCCGCGAAAGCCTATTGATATGGGGTAGACTTCATACGAGTTAGATTGTAGAAAATATCTTGTTTTAATGTATGAATTTTATTAAGATAATGTTTATGTATTTCACCAATATTTCATCCATTATATTATCAAAATCATCAATTATAGCAACTTTATACTCATAAGCTTCTAAATAATCACAAATATATTTTTTTAACTTAATATCATCTTCTATTAAAAAAATATTAAATTTATTCAATTTCAATTATAGTGCCTCCCACCTCATGAATGGAAAAAGCTAGTTTGTTCCTTGCTTTACCCACACCATTTTATCATTTATGGTTCTGGATAAAAATCTTTATATGAGTTAGTATACCAAAAATCTCCAATTGGGTGTTTTATTTGAAATATATTTGGTTCATTAGCTCCAATGGGAACTAGCATTAATCTTTTGTAAGACTTTTCACTTACAAATCGATTATCTAAACCTGTATCAAAATAATATAAATATTCCACTATCCACCTGAAAAAATTACTTTTATTATTCTTTTCGAGACTAGCAATGCTCAATCCTTCTTCTCCATTTGCTAATACTCTTTGCAATTCTACAGTATTAATTGGATCTCCATTATGAATAGGTATTACATTCCATTGTCCATCCACCATAACCCACTTATTTAAATCCCTTAAATATGCCTCTACTACCACATGACCTGCTCCCGATTTTCTAGTTTCCACATCTTTTGTTTTCAACCCAATTACCCTTGATGGTATACCTAAAGCATTAAGACAGCCATTAATAACTACAGCATATTCAACGCATCTAAATTGTTCTCCTTTCTGTACTTCTCTTAAAATAGAAATAGGATCTCTTTTTTTAGGTTGATTAGAGCCATCATGCTCCCACAGGTTGTGTACCCAATTGGTAACAATCAAAATTTTATCTAAGTCATCTTCACTGTCCTTTACTAATTCATCTAGTTTAAACTCTTTCCTCAATTCAGTAAGATATGAGTTATTCGGTTTACTCCACTGGAACTCATACTGATTTGAACTATGTTCATAATCAAATTTTAATAAATCCACCTCGACATTTACATTTTTAAAACTATAGACTGTTATTGAAATAACAATAATTAAAAACATCAAATAAATAGTTTTTTTCATTAATATCCCCCATTACATATAAAATATATATTTCCCTTAATAACCCTGTCTGTGCTTTATAAGTTTGACTTAAAATATTTATTCTATATTTGAATGGGCATTTCCTTTTTTTCGATGTTCTGTAGATAAAAAATGCTTTACAAAGAAAGATAAATGATATATACTCCAATCTTTGACATTTGAGAAGAAGAAAAAGTCTAGAAATCCTTGAATAATAAAGGTTCTAGGCTTTTTTATTATGAGTAAAAAAGTGAGTAATGTTTTCTATTTCTTTGTTTCTCTAAAAATTTTTTTCATAGTTTTGTTGTTAATGATTTGAAAATCAGTTCGTGTATATGTATGTACATAACCTTCAAAGGGAATTTCATAAAAATTCATATCTCTTAATTCTGAGATGATTTCATGACAAGTATATTTTTCACATAGTTTTTTTCTAAAAGTCTATAAATCATCAGAGAAATGAAACAGGTAGTAAAGTGAGCTAATATTCTATCATCTCTTTGTAAGTAAACAAGACTTGCTTTGAATTCTGTATTCATGATTCTGAAAGATTTTTCGATTTTCCAAAGTCTTTTATTGACCTTTATAATTTCAGAAGCGTTATCTTGAAGATTGGCACATAAAGCATAAAATCCATAATACTTTGCTTTTGGATTAAAACCATATTTTTTACGAAATGCTTTAGAAAAACTACTGATAGAGTTTATATAACTTATCTTACTTCTTATTCTTTTTCCTGTGAATGGAGATCCCTATATGCTTTTATACTTATCTGATCATTTGCTATATCTTCTTACAATATATTTCTTATATATTCCTCTATTGCTTTTTTATTTCTTTCCACCGTATTCACAGCTCTCAAATATTGGTTCAATATGTTCTTTTATAAGTTCTATTCTATCTTTAGCATTTTGTACAAAAAGAGAGGCAATAGAAATTACTATCTTTTTCTTTGTATTAAAATAAATCACATTTCCTCCATCTCCCATAGCTGCACAAGCATGTTCTTTACTATCAATAATCCACCATAGATACCCATATGGAAGGTTGATTTTTTCCCATCGGCTATGTTCTTTTGTACTCTCATTTATCCACTCAGACGATACAATTTGTTTTCCATTCCACATTCCACCATCTAAGCATAATTGACCTATTTTTGCCATATCCATAGGAGAGAGAGTAATCCCCCATCCTGCTGCATTTATTCCTGTTTGGTCAGAAACCCAACCACTGATGCTTGTAGATTTATTAAATGCACTTTGTTCTTTTGCACTATGAAGAATCACATTACTTTCTACAGTAATTCCCAATGGTGAGAATAAATTTTCTGTTGCGAAATCAAACACAGATTGTCCGGTTGCTTTTACAAGAATTCCCGACAAAATATCTGGTCCTACGAGGGGAGTATATCTAAATTCCCCTATATGCCCCTTACCTCCCAGTAAATCAAGCGAAAACTTTACCCAGTCATCACTCATAAAATATTTTATGTAAGTGTAGGGTGCAAACTTATATTTATATGGAGCTGTCATTGTCAACAAATCCTTAAGTGTAACATTCTGTATTGTTTTTTCTCTTCTTTTAACTGTGTAAGCTGGAAATAAATCCAATACTTTTTGATTGACACTTTTGATGTACCCTTTGTCTATAGCAATCCCAATCAATAAGGAAATAATACTTTTTAATACGGAATAAACATGGATTCGGCTAGTAGCATTGCATTCATTAAAGTAATTTTCATATAGTATTTTACCGTCTTTTAGTACAACCATACCTGCAATATTGCTATAATCATTATTTATCTTATTTTCTAACTCTGTCACTTTTTCTTGATTCATATAAATTTTCCCTTTATTATCTATTATCTTTTTGGTCAATTGTCTTTTCGTAGTTCATACTGTGAAAGTTAAGTACTCTTGGTTTCTTTGTCTAAATATTTGACGATTTCTTTTTGACAGGATAATAAATTTCAGTTATAAGCTCACTTTCTTTTGAAACTTGAGAAGGGTCAGTTACATATACTTCATAAAGGGCATTGTTAGATTCATATCCTTCCTTTTCTGCCCATTCACATTGTTTAGTGTATACAGAAGATAGATCAGAATAAGAACCATACAGAACTGTTTTTAAGCATAGTCCAGGGTGAAAATTTCTTGTCCCTGTAACATAATCTTTTACTGGAACGGCAAATTCAGTATCTAAACCTAATTGACTAAATTCTGTGCTGTGAAAAAGCACCATTGGTGGGGCAATCATAGTTAATTTGTTGTCTGTAATTTTTTTAAATAATTTACTAAAGCAATTACTATATTCTTCAGCAAAATCGTATTCATGAACCATTTTTCGGATAGATAAAAGATACATCATTGGTACTTCTACAAGTTTAACATCAATACTTTCCAGATAGGACATAATTGACTTGCCTTGTTTCAAATTTGATATGTCATTATTTAGTTGGTCTAAAGTTTTTTCGAATTCTTGTACTTGTTTCTCAATTTCTTTTTTCTTCCTTGTAAGTGAAAAATAAAGTTTTTCGTCTTGTGATTCTTCTGATTCAAGTATTGTTTTAATTTCTTCCAAAGAAAAATGGTATGATTTTAGGCGATTGATAAACAACATCGTCTCTAATTGTTCGATAGAATAATATCTATAACCATTTTCAGGGTTAATTTCGTCAGGCAGAATTAACCCTATTTCAGCATAATAACGAAGCGTCTTTGTAGATACTTTGCATATGTTTGAGAATTCTCCAATAGATAACAAGAAAATCACCTTCGTTCTTTATTTTCGTTATGTTCAATTCTACTATATACCTTGCCCTAAGGTCAAAGTCAACGGCGATATACTCACATACAATGAAATGCACTAATATGTGGCTTTCCGCTAATAAGATCACAATCTTTCATTTTCAGTGTTCGGGACTTTTATCCTATAGATTTCGCTCATGCCGGATACATCAATAAAAAAAAGAGAAGATTGCTCTTCTCTTTTATTTTGCATATTCAATAGCTCTTGTTTCTCTAATTACATTTACTTTAATTTGTCCAGGATACTCTAAATCATTTTCAATTTTCTTAACAATTTCCCTAGATAGATTTATGATTTCCAAATCATTTATTTCTTCTGGTTTTACCATGATTCTAATCTCTCTACCTGCTTGTATGGCAAAGGATTTTTCAACACCTATGAAAGTATTTGCAATATCCTCTAATCGTTCAAGCCTCTTGATATACGTTTCTAAAGTTTCTCTCCTTGCACCAGGTCTTGCAGCAGAGATAGCATCTGCTGACTGTACAAGAACAGCTTCTATAGTTGTAGCTTCTACATCTCCATGATGTGCTTCTATTCCATGAATAACTTCCTTTGACTCTTTATACTTCCTAGCTATATCCACACCGATTGCAACATGAGGTCCTTCTACTTCATGATCTACTGCTTTACCTATATCATGCAATAAACCTGCACGTTTTGCAATTTTTACATTAGCACCAATCTCATCAGCCATAATACCAGCTAAACGAGCAACTTCAATAGAATGTTTTAACACATTCTGTCCATAACTTGTTCTATATTTTAGCCTACCTAACAGTTTGATTATTTCCGGATGTAATCCGTGTACTCCTGTTTCAAAAGCAGCTTCCTCACCCTGTTCTCTAATATGGTTTTCAACTTCTTTTTTAGCCTTTTCAACCATTTCTTCAATTCTAGCAGGATGTATCCTGCCATCAACAATGAGCTTTTCAAGTGCGATTCTTGCTACTTCTCTTCTAATTGGATCAAAGCCTGAAAGTATTACTGCCTCTGGTGTATCATCAATAATTAAATCAATTCCAGTTAATGTTTCAAGAGTCCTAATATTTCTACCTTCTCTACCAATTATTCTACCTTTCATTTCATCATTTGGTAAATTGACTACTGTTACTGTAGTTTCCGCTACGTGATCAGCTGCACATTTTTGTATGGCATAAGATATAATTTGTTTAGCCTTTTTATCTGCTTCTTCTTTCGCTCTGTTTTCAATTTCTTTTATCATTATTGCCGCTTCATGGTTAATTTCTTTTCTAATATTACTTAAAAGCAGTTCCCTTGCATCATCAGAAGTTAAACCGGATAACCTCTCAAGTTCACAAACTTGCTTTTCATACAGTTCTTGAACTTGGATGTTTTTGTTCTCAACTTCCTTAAGTTTTTTATTTACACGATCTTCTTTCTTTTCTAATGATTCACTCTTTTTATCTAAATTTTCTTCTTTATGGACAAGCCTTCTCTCAACTTTTTGAAGCTCATATCTTCTTTCTCTGCTTTCTTTTTCTAGGTCATTTCTCATTTTATGAACTTCTTCTTTTGCCTCAAGAAGGATTTCTTTTTTATTAGTTTCAGCATTCTTTTCAGCTTCACTAATCATTTTCTTTGCAACTTCCTCGGCACTATTTAGTTTGCCTTCAGCTACAATCTTTCTAATATAAAATCCTATGGGAACTCCTATTATTAAACATATTGTCCCTACTATTATAAATTCAACTAAAATAATAAAGCACCTCCTTCGCTATTTAATTTTCAAGTTTCATCTTACGTTATTCGCTTTCAAGTTCATTTCATAATTACACCAATCAGTTAGATAAAAGATAAACCGAGGAGTCTCGGTTTGTGACATCCTAACTATTTTATTGTGGTACACTAATAAAATTTTAAATAGAATATATAATAATATTCGTCTTTAATTTTATTACTTTTTACTAAATATGTCAAGCAAATTAATAATAGGTACTAATTTTAAAAAACTCTTTATATGAATAATTTACTAAATAATAAAGAAAAATCTCCCCTTTAAGGGGAGTTAAAAGTTAGTTATTTTTTCTTATTTAAATTATTATTCTCATTTTCTTTACTATTCTCATCATTTGATTTGGTTTCTTGAACAGGAAGACCTTGGTTAGTTCTAATTTTCAACTCAATTTCTTTAGCTATCTTAGGATTATCAATTAAAAAATCTTTTGCATTTTCTCTCCCCTGACCTAGCTTATCATCACCATAACTATACCAAGAACCTGCTTTATTAACAATTCCACAAGTAACACCTACATCAAGTATGTTTCCTTCTCTAGAAATACCCTCTCCATACATAATATCAAATTCAGCAACCTTAAAGGGCGGTGCAACTTTATTTTTTACAACCCTAACTCTTGTTCTATTTCCTATCATCTCATTACTTTTCTTAAGAGTTTCAATTCTTCTAACATCAAGTCTTACAGAAGCATAGAATTTTAATGCCCTACCTCCCGGAGTAGTTTCAGGATTTCCAAACATTACTCCAACCTTTTCTCTAAGCTGATTGATAAATATAGCTGTAGTATTTGATTTTTTAATAGCTCCAGCTAGTTTTCTAAGAGCTTGAGACATAAGTCTGGCCTGTAATCCAACATGGCTGTCTCCCATTTCACCTTCAATTTCAGCTTTTGGTACTAAAGCTGCTACAGAGTCGATTACTAAAACGTCTACCGCTCCGCTTCTAACTAAAGCCTCAGCAATTTCTAAAGCTTGTTCTCCAGTATCAGGTTGAGAAACTATAAGATTTTCAATATCTACACCTAGTTTTTTTGCATAGCCGGGATCTAACGCATGCTCTGCATCAATAAATGCTGCTGCTCCTTTTTTTTGAGCTTCAGCAACTACATGTAACGCAACAGTTGTTTTACCTGATGATTCTGGTCCAAAAACTTCTACAATTCTACCTCTAGGAACTCCTCCAATACCTAATGCTATATCAAGCTCCAATGAGCCAGTTGGAATGGCTTCTATATTAAGCTTTGAGTCTTCACCTAACTTCATTATAGAACCTTTACCAAATTGCTTTTCAATCTGACTAAGTGCCATTTCTAATGCTTTCTTTTTTTCTAACATATTTGCCCAGATTTCTCTGGTTTTCACCTACCTTCCTTTTTTCGAACATTTGTTCTAAAAACATTATATAATACTTTCCTTTTGTGGTCAAATATAATTTACTTCTTTCTATTAATCTAAATATTTTATCAAATTCATAAAAGCCATATTAGCTGCTCTATTCTGAATAACTTCCCTTGAACCACTAAAAACGTATTTAAATACGTTTTTAAATTCTTTAGCAGCCAATCCAATATACACAAGTCCAACAGGTTTTTCATCTGTACCTCCATCAGGTCCAGCTATACCAGTTACAGAAATTCCTATATCAACGTTACTTTCTTCTATCAGACCTTTTACCATTTCTAATGCTGTTTCCTTACTAACCGCACCAAACTTTTTTAGTGTATTTTGACTAACATTTAGTTCTTCTATTTTAGATTTATTACTATAGGTTATATATCCTCTATCAAATACAGAAGAAACACCGGGTATTTTAATCAACCTGCTAGAAATCAGACCTCCTGTACAAGACTCACAAAAACCAACTTTTAACTGTCTTTCAAGTAATAACCTATATACTACTTCCTCCAAAGATTCACCATTATACGAATATATATACTTACCTGCTATGTTTTTAATTTCTTTTACTGCATTATGTATTAATATTTCACCTTGTTTATCATTTTGACATATACAAGTGATTTTTATATCTACCTGTCCTTCTTTTGCATAAGTTGCAATAATAAGCTCTTTATATTTTAATATAATATGTCTGATCTTTGACTCTAAAGTAGATTCTCCTATCCCCATAGTTTTAAGAGTTTGACTTTTAATAATAAAGTTTGACTTATCTCTTAACTCAGGAATAAGATAATTCTCAAGCATTGGATTCATTTCTCTAGGAGGTCCGGGTAATAAAGCAACTATTTTATTTTTATAATTTATTAAGATACCGGGAGCAGTGCCATTTTTATTAGGAATTTCTTTGCATCCCTTTGGCATGTAAGCTTGCTTGAGATTATTAGCAGACATCTTAATTCCTATTTTCTCAAATCTTTTTTCCATTTTTAATACTATTTCATCTCTTTTTTCAAGTTCTAAATTTAAAGCTTTACATACTGCTTCTTTAGTTAAATCGTCTGTCGTTGGACCTAAACCGCCAGTAAAAATAAGTACATCAAAATTTTTAAATCCCTGCTTTGTAACTGAAACTATATCATCCATGCAATCTCCAACAGTAGTATGATTTAAAGGTTTAATTCCTATATCCATTAATTTTTGTGATATATATTGTGAATTAGTATTTACTATATCGCCTGATAGAAGTTCTTCACCAACACAGATTATCTTTACCTTCATGACTGACTCCTTGTTATTTTTTCATTTTTATAATTTTCTTATAATAAATTATAATACAGTTTCAAAAACTAATTAATTATTTATTTTGAATACATTTTTATTTTTATAGATATAATCAAAGCCTGAAATTAAAGTGAAAATTACTGCTAAAGCTAAAGTAATTTGATCTAAAGGAAAATTAATAAGATAAAAAGGGAAATTATCTATTAGTAATAGTGTAATAGCTATCATTTGAGAAATAGTTTTCAGCTTTCCCCACCAGCTTGCTGCAATAGTTATACCTTCGGAAGCAGCAAGTACCCTTAAACCTGTAATAACAAATTCTCTAGCAATTATTAATACTGCTATCCAAGAAGGTATTTTCCCCATTTCCGTTAAAGTTATAAAAGCTGTGGAAACTAAAAGTTTATCAGCTAAAGGGTCGATAAATTTACCAAACTTAGTTACTAAATTCATAGTTCTTGCAAGATATCCATCTAAGTAATCCGTAATTGATGCAACAACAAAGATTGCTGCTGCAATGAATTGACCGTATTCAATGTCAAAAACTAAAAATATCATAAAAATAGGTATAAGAATTATTCTAAGGATTGTCAGCTTATTAGCTATATTCATTAAAAACATCTCCTATCAAATCGTATTCCAAAAAGTCTTTAATCTTAACAGCTACAAAATTTCCTATTTCTATTCCTTTTTGACTGTTTACATAAACAATACAATCAATTTCAGGACTATCCATATATGTTCTTCCTACATAAAGTCCTTCTTGTTCTTTCTCTTCAATCAAAACATTATATACCTTATCAAGTTTTTCACTGTTTTTATTATATGAAATCTCTTTTTGAAGTTCCATAATTCTTCTTTGACGGTCATTTTTAACCGCTTCATCAATCTGGTTTTTCATTTTTGCAGCAGGCGTTCCTTCTTCTTTTGAATAAGTGAAAACACCTAATCTGTCCACTTTTACTTTTTTAATAAAGCTATACAATTCCTCAAATTCTTCTTCTGTTTCTCCGGGAAAACCTACTATTAATGTAGTTCTAATAATAATTTCAGGAATTTCATCTCTAAGAGTTTCTATTAACTCAGTTATATCATCTTTTGAAGTTTTTCTATTCATTCTATTTAAAACATTATTACTAATATGCTGAATGGGCATGTCTATATATTTAATTACCTTCTCGTTTCTTTTTATGCTTTCTATTAATTGCCCGGTAAAAGCATCAGGATAAAGATAAAGTATTCTAATCCACCTAATTCCTTCAATATTATTTAGTTTATCCAATAATTCATGAAGCTTATATTCTCCATATAAATCAAAACCATATTTCCCTGTATCCTGTGCAATTAAAATTAATTCCTTAGTCCCTTTGTCAGCAAGAAGTTTTGCTTCAGAAATTATAGATTCCATTTTTCTGCTTCTATATGAACCCCTTAGTTTTGGTATAATGCAATAGGTACAGAAGCTGTTACAGCCTTGTGCTATCTTAATATACGAAAAATAACTTGGATTTAATGATATTCTTGGAATATCTTCATAATATTCATTATTAATATTTCCGGTAACATTAACCCTTTTTCCATTTAGTATTTCTTCAATAACTTTTGATATTTCATTTATATTTCCTGTTCCAACTACTGCATCTACTTCAGGTAATTCTTTTAATAATTCTTCCTTATATCTTTCTGCCATGCATCCACATACAATCAAACCTTTACAACTACCTTCAGTCTTATACCGTTCTACTTCTACTATTGTATCTACTGATTCTTCTTTAGCAGAATCAATGAAACCACAAGTATTTACAATAATAATATCTGCATCATTTAAATCTTGTGTCAAATTATATCCCTTCTGATTTAGATTGCCTGTCATAATTTCAGAATCAATTATATTTTTAGAACATCCAAGAGATATAATTGCAATACTACAGTTCATACATTATCTCCTTTCAATTTATTACTACATTTATCTGCAAATTTAATAAGTTTATCTACTACTTAATTTTTATCATTATTATTCAAGTTCCTCCTTTGTTATTAAAACCTTCCTTGGCTTACTTCCTTCATGACTACCAACTATTCCTCTTTGTTCCATTTCATCTATCAGTCTTGCTGCTCTGTTATAACCAATTCTAAACTTTCTTTGTAGTCTTGAAATTGAAGCCTGTTGATCTTCTATAACACATTCTATAGCTTGTGATAATAATTCATCACTATTGTTAGTTTCTAAATCTGCTTCATTTTCCATTTCATTAATTATTTCTTCTCTATAATTTATATCTCCTTGTTCTTTTAAGAAATCAACTATTCTCTCGACTTCTTCTTGATCTATAAAAGCACCTTGAACTCTTAAAGGTTTGGAAGCACCTACAGGGTAGTATAACATATCACCTTTTCCTAAAAGTTTCTCAGCACCACCCATACCTAAAATAGTTCTTGAATCTGGCTGAGAGGAAACTGCAAAAGAAATCCTTGAAGGAATATTTGCTTTAATTGTACCTGTTATAACATCTACTGACGGTCTTTGAGTAGCAATAATTAAGTGTATACCAGCAGCTCTTGCCATTTGAGCTAGTCTGCAAATATAATCTTCTACCTCTGAGGCTGACACCATCATTAAATCTGCCAGTTCATCTATTATAATAACAATCTGGGGTAATTTTTCTAGTTCTTCTTTAGCCTCTACTTTCTTGTTATAGGTGTAAATGTCTCTAACACTATTTTCGGCAAAAAGCTTATACCTTTTTGTCATCTCCTGTATAGCCCAGTTTAAAGCTCCTGCTGCCTTTTTAGGATCAGTTACAACAGGTATTAATAAGTGAGGAATATTATTATATACAGCTAATTCTACAACTTTAGGATCAATTAGTAATAGCTTAACTTCATCCGGCTTAGCTTTATATAATATACTAGATATAAGAGTATTAATACAAACACTTTTACCTGACCCTGTAGCACCAGCTACTAATAAATGAGGCATTTTTTCAATATTTGCTACGATAGGTTTTCCTGTTATATCTTTTCCTAAAGCAAACGGTATTTTAGAATCCATTAGTTTATATGCTTCTGCTTCTAATACCTCTCTTAATAAAACATTAACTTTAGACCTATTAGGAACTTCAATTCCAATAGCTGATTTTCCGGGAATAGGTGCTTCAATTCTTATATCAGATGCTGCTAATCCTAATGCAATATCGTCAGCTAAGTTAACGATTTTACTAACTTTTACCCCGGGAGCAGGTTGAATTTCAAACCTTGTTATAACCGGACCTTTATTAATTTGTGTGATTTTTGATTCTATACCAAAATTCTCTAAAGTGGCTTCCAGTTTTCTGGCTTTTATTAAAATATCTTTCTTATTTCCAATATTGTCTATATTTTTTCTATTATTTAATAATTCTAGTGAAGGAAATATATAATCTCTAAATTTACTATCATTAGAAAAGCAAACAGAAATTATGTTTTGATTTTCAGAGTCCTTTTCTTTTTTATGATTATTAAGACTAGAAGTAGGTTTTGACTTCAAATCAAGATTTTTGGTATAGTCTAGAACTCTTATCTTCTTATCTATTTCATTTAAATTATTATCAGTTTTTCTCTTTTCTAAAACTGTATTTTGATCTGTTTTTATTAATTTTTCTAATTCTTCGTCATTAGTCTTTGCATTATTAGTAATTTCTTCAGCTTTTGTAACCTCTTTAATAGACAATAAAAAATCTTTAATAATTGTTGTAATTTTATTTAAAATAAATGATATAGACTTAACAAGACTAATATTAGTTATAATCAATACAGAAACTAAAATAAGTGAAGTTATAATTACATATGCTCCTATTTTTCCAAACATATTTAGAAAGAGAAAGGAAAAAATAGCTCCAATAATTCCTCCGCCAAGATTGTGTTTTTCACCTATATTTCCTGTAGCCACTACTCTTTTTGCAAAGTTCATCTGTTTTATTTGTTCTAAATTTTCAATATCTGTATTTTCAAAATTAGGATTGTCAAAAACGTTTATGTCTAAAATAACAAGGAAAGATATAAAAATCATTATTATTGCTAAAGCTTTTTTAGATTCATCAATTTTAAACCTATTAAATATGAAAAGTATTCCAATAATTATTACTAAATATGGTATGATAAATCCTCCAAATCCGGCAGCTTGGGCAAAAAACATTTCTATAAAATTACCCACCACCCCTGTAGAAGTATTATACATACTAACCAAAGATAATACTCCAAGAGATACAATTATGATTCCGATAATCTCTTTGTTAAGTTCATTCTTCTTTGTTTTTCTATTGTATTTCTTAGTATTTTTTGTACTCTTACCCCTCTTGCTATTAGTTTTAACCAATGTAATCACCTCTAAACAGTTATTCTACATTTGCTAATAAAATCCTCTTATATAAACCTATTTAATATATTAAAGCAGTGAAAAATCAAATGATTGCTTAAGGTTGACGGAAAATAAAACTGATAGTATATAATCTACTACCAGTTTATATATGATTTTATAATTGTAATAAGTAAACTAAATCAAATAAATTGACTAATTATTAACACTATTCCTACCACCCAGACATAATACGAAAAGTAATAAAGTTTACCCTTTTCTAAAGCTTTAATAAGAATCTTTATAGCTACTACTCCTGTTATTGTTGATAATAGAATACCGACTAATAATGGAATTGAAAAAGTTATAGGATTGTCACCTGCAATTACCTTTACTCCCTCTAATAATGCCGCTCCTAGTATAGCTGGTATAGACATTAAGAATGAAAACTTAGTAGCTAACCTAGCATTAAATCCTCTAAACAATCCTCCTACTATTGTAGAACCAGACCTTGAAATTCCAGGTATTATAGCAAAACCTTGAAATATGCCTACAATAATTGCATCGACAATGCTCATATCTTTTATATCTTTTTTTCCACTATTACACCGTTCAGAAATCATAAGTAGAAAACCTGTTACAATCAATGCAATCCCTACAGCCAGTAACGATTCGTATAGGCTTTCAAAAAAATCTTTAAATAGTATTCCCATTAAACCGGTAGGTATAGTTCCTACGATGACCATAACTGTCATTACCTTAGATTCTGTGTCTAATATAATCTTTTTCTTTGTAAAAACTTCTGAAACTATCTTAAAAAATGAACCTATTATAGCAATAATATCTTTATAAAATACTATTACAATAGAAATTAAAGTCCCTAAATGAAGCATTACAGGCAGAAACACATCTCCTTCATTAACACTCAAAATGGTTTGGAGTATAACTAAATGCCCTGAACTGCTTATAGGTAAAAACTCTGCAATCCCTTGGAAAATCCCTAATATAATTGCAATGATTAATGTCACTTATTTACGCCCCCTAAATTAATTTAAAGTGTTAATGCTAAGCATCAACACTTTACTTTAGTAATTATAACATAGTTAATATAATTATACTATCTGCATATTTGTCCAATTCCTGTGAACCTTTAGATACTTCATATTATAACTTTTATTTTTTTAAGTATGGTCAATATCTAAAACTTTTACTAAATGATTATATTTTTTATAAAATAATTTCAGTATTTTTTCATACTTAAAAGAATTCTGTTCACAAATTTTTGGTTTTTTAATAAAATCAATATATGGACAGCCTCTGTTAAACATATAATTGGACTTAAAAAAGAAACTACTTTTTTACAGAGTTTCTTTTCTTAAATAAGTTTTACTTTTTCAACAATTCTAATTAACATCCTAAGAACATTAATTAGAATTTTCACTTATAAGAGATTTAAGTTTATTTAATGCAGTATTAAATCCACCAACCTCATTAATCAATCCATATTTAACTGCTTCTTCTCCAACTAATATTGTTCCTACATCATTTGCAATTTCGTCAGTATCATACATTAATCTCATAAATGTATTTCTATCAATTGTAGAAGTTCTTAAAACAAAATCCACTATCCTTTCCTGCATTTTTTGAAAATACCTAAATGTCTGAGGTACTCCAATTACTAATCCTGTCATTCTTATTGGATGTATAGTCATTGTGGCTGTAGGAACTATGTATGAATAGTTGCTTGAAGTAGCTAACGGAACTCCTATACTGTGACCTCCTCCTAACACTAAAGAAACAGAAGGTTTACTGATACTATTAATCATCTCAGCAATAGCCAATCCACCCTCGACATCACCTCCAACTGTATTTAACATAACAAATAATCCTTTTATATGTGGATTTTGTTCAACAGCTACAATTAAGGGCATAATATGTTCGTATTTAGTTGCTTTTTTTTGAGGAGGTGACACAGTGTGTCCCTCAATCTGTCCTATTATTGATATAAATTGTATATCTTCAGAAGGTGTAGGTAAATTTGTTACTCCTATAGCCTTTAAATTCTCTAATTTATTATTAGTTAAATTAGGTAGTTTTTTTTCCGGGGTCTTGTCTGGCTGTTCTATACTATTGTCATTTCTTATCAATGTAGACACTCCTCTTCCATTTTTAAATAATCTTTAATATATTGTTTACTAATAAGATAAATATATGCTTTTTCATTATAAAAGAAAAGTTGGTGTCTATAGAAAAGCAGACATAACGTCTGCTTGGTTAAATTCCTAGATTAAATTCTTTATGCAGGATATTTAAACATTTATCCATATCCTTACTTTTAATCAAACACCAAATTGTTGTATAGGAATCTGATGTTTGTAAAATATCAATTCCTTCTTTTGAAAGAGCCTTAACAATTGATGCCATAACTCCGGGTATCCCTCTTATTTTATATCCAATTATGCTTATTTTACAACAATCGTGTACTATATTATAGGTGTATTTTCCATCATCTAGAATATTTACTATATGTTCAATATCATTTTCATCTATAGTAAAAGCTTTTTTATCAACAAAAAAATTTATTAAATCTAAACTGATGTTATCCTCTGCAATCAGTGATAAAAGCTTCTCTGTATTATTATTATCACAGTTATCTACAACTACTTGTGTTCTATTTTTCTTATAAGTAATTGCACTAATTAATTTTTGATTAGTATCGTTGTCAATAATCCAATCATTTTTATCTTTAATAATAGTTCCTGCACACTCATTAAGTGTATTTTTTATAATCAGTTTAATGCGACTTCTTTTGGCAATCTCTACAGCCTTAGGATGGATAACTTTTGCTCCTTCCTCTGCAAGCTGATGAACTTCTAAATAGCACATGTTTTCTAAAACACGTGCTTCTGGTACAATTCTAGGGTCGGCTGTCATAATACCATCAACATCAGTATAAATCTCAACATATTCACAGTTTAAAGCTTCTCCAATCAATACTGCTGACGTATCACTTCCTCCACGACCTAAAGTAGTTATATCTCCATCTTCTGTTGCTCCCTGAAATCCAGTAACGATTACAATTTTTCCTTGATTTAAACTTTCTAATATCCTATGAGGATTTACTTTTAAAACCTTTGCACTACCAAAGTTATCATCTGTTATAATTCCTGCTTGATGACCTGTAAGCACAATACTTTCATATCCATTACTATTTAATAGGTTAGAAAGTATAACGGCAGATATTACTTCACCACATGACATCAATAAATCCTTTTCTCTTAAATGTATTTTTTGATTGCCAACAAGACTTAAGAGAGTATCAGTTGCATATGGTTCACCCATTCTTCCCATGGCAGAAACCACTGCTACAGTATTATAGCCTGATTCGTACTGCTTTATTATCTTGTTCATAACCTTTTCTCTATTTTCTTGACTTGCAACTGAGGTTCCCCCGAATTTTTGAACAATTATATTCATAGTTCCACCTCTATCTCTAGAATAAAAAAAACTATAACACATTAAAAATATGCTATAGTTTATTCTATGCAAAACCGTTAATAGATGAGACTATAATGTATATTTCCTTGCACTAATTTCATTTTCATCCATATCTATTATAATCATATCATTACCAATTTTTCGTATTGAACTCCAAGGTATCTCAATTTCAGATTTACTTGCAAACAAAGCAAACTGATTTTTCTTATCAGGAACTAATAATGATAATATTTTACCGCTCTGTTCATCAATTACTAAATCAGAATCAGCTATCACTCCAAGTCTGCCTCCGTCATTCAAGTTAACTATTTCTTTTCCCCCTAGCTTACTTAGTCTCATATTATCCCTCCTCTTTTATCGTTACTAAGATAGTATATTAATATATAATATGAGATTACTAAAAAAATATGTATCATATTTTGTCCACTACTAATAAAATAAATAACCATCCTCATAAGACAATGGCTAAATATTAATTACATATTCAAGTTCTAATTTCATTTTATACAAGAAAAAATATATACAAAATTAGTGCCTAAATACTTTCTTTAAACTTCTTAATAGTTTCTACTACATTATCACTATTAAATATAGATGAGCCGGCAACAATTACATTAGCTCCCCACTCAATTACATGCCTGACATTAGAAAGATTTATTCCTCCATCAACCTGAATGTCAATATTTAAGTTTCTTGCATCTATTATAGCTTTAAGTTTCTTTACTTTATCTTTCATGCTTTCAATCAATGACTGTCCACCAAAGCCGGGATTAACTGTCATAATCAAAACCATATCTACATCTTCTATTATATTTTCTATTTGGCTTAAAGGGGTAGAAGGATTTAATGCAACTGCCCCTTTTACTCCAAAAGACTTTATTTGTTGAATAACTCTATGCAGATGTATAGTAGATTCTTGGTGTACCGTTATTATGTCTGCTCCGACATGAACAAAATCCTTTATATATTTTTCAGGTTTTTCAATCATCAAATGGACATCAAATGGCAGTTTAGTAACTCTTCTAAGCTTTTTAATTACTGGCATACCAAAAGTTATATTAGGTACAAAATGTCCGTCCATAACATCTAAATGTATCATATCAGCACCACCAGTTTCTAATTTAAGTATTTCTTCTTGTAAATTACTGAAATCTGCCGATAATACAGATGGTGCAATCTTAATCATATTAATACCTCCTAATATTCTTTAGCTCTTCTAAAAAGTTTATATAATTATCGTATCTACTTTTATTAATTTCTCCTGTTTCTACTGCTTCTTTGACGACACACTTAGGTTCTTTATAATGTCTGCATCCTTTAAACTTACAATATGCACTTAATTCATATATCTCTTTAAAAAAGTAATCTAAATCATCTTCCTCAATCAGATCAATATCTAATGAACTAAAACCGGGAGTATCAAGTACCCATCCTCCTGTTTCTAATTCTATTATCTCAGTATGTCTGGTAGTATGCTTTCCTCTACTCGTTTTTTTGCTTATTTCACCGGTCTTTAATTGCAGGTTAGGCTGTAAACTATTAAGGAGTGTTGATTTTCCAACTCCAGAAGGACCAGCAAATACTGAAATCTTATCCTTTAGTGCATCTCTTAAATCGTTAATTCCACTAAACAAAAGGCAACTGGTGTTTATTATCATATGCCCTGACTTTTTATATATCTCATTAATTTTTTCTATTTTACAATCGTCATCTAAATCAACCTTATTAATACAAATGATCACATCTAATCCTTCATTCTTTGCTAATATTGTAAAACGGTCAAGTAACCAAAGATTAGGCACAGGGTCTTCAATAGCAAAAACAATAACTGCTTGATTAACATTTGCTACAGGTGGTCTAATAAGTTGAGTTTTTCTATCTTTAATATCTACTATATATCCAGTATTATTTTGAATTTCTTCAATTTCTACTATATCTCCAACTAAAGGTGTAATATTTTTCTTTCTAAAAAGTCCTCTAGCTTTACACTGATATATTCTATTTTTTACTTTAACCTCATACAATCCACCTACACCCTTTATAATTATGCCTTCTAGCATTAATTAGCCTCCTCAAAATTAATCTCTCTGGTCATATGGTCCTCATCATCAAAATATACTGTAAAAAATGCTCTCCCGGTTCCAGAAACAGTTACACTAAAAGGTGCATCAGTCGTATTGTGAACTTGATTATAAACAACTTTACTCTCTCCAGAAGTAATTTTAACAATTTTAACCCGTACTGTTTCTTTATCTGTAGGTAAGTTAGCAATAACTAAAGACCTAGATTTCTCAATAGAAGAATTGTCCTCTGTGGGGTCTTCCTGTGTATCCCCTCCTGTATCTTCTCCATCTTGAGGGTCATCTTCTGTATCTTGAGGTTGAGTCGAACCTAAAGATACAATGAAACTCACCTGTTCACCTTCCTCTACTTCAGTATTAGCAGGAATACTTTGTCTAATTACAATATCTTCAGCATATTCATCGCTTGTATCATAATCTATGTTGCCTTGTGCTAATCCTAACGCTGCAAGCTCGCTTTTAACACTTTGAATATCCCTGCCGACAAATTTTGGCATAAATAAAGTATTAATTTCAGGTCCTTTACTTATAACTAAATTAATTTCTGTACCTGCCGGAACTTCTTCATATGGTTCTGGACTCTGCCTTATAATAGTATCTGTAGGAAAATCACTATTTTCGTACTCAATATTAACTTCACCTAAACCAATATTATTAAGCTCTATATTAATATCAGATTCAAGCATATATATCAAACTGGGAACAGTAACAAGTTCTTGTCCTTTGCTTATTATTACTTGAATAGGCCAACCTACCTTTCGTAAATCTCCTGCTTCGACTTTTTGTTCCATTACAAATCCAGCTTCATACTTAGAACTATAATCTTCTCCTAAAACTTCATATTTTAAATCAAGAGATTCAATTTTCTGCCTTGCCATATCATCTGACAAACCTACAACATCAGGCACTTCAACTTCCTGTACAGTTAAAAAATCTTGTAACTGCATAATAAAGAACATGCCTATCAAAACAGCTGCCACTAAAAGTGCCGATATAACTGCGGCTATAGTTATAAATCTTTTATTTTTATTATCTTTATTATTTTCATTAGTCTTTTTTTGTCTACTTCTTCTTTTATTATTGTTAATCATATTACTGTCATCCTTTACTGCTGGAATTATTCTAGTAGGTGAATCATGAGCATCATCAAGCTTAATAAAATCTCCCTCATCTGAAACTTTACATTTTCTTAAGTCTGTTAGTAACTCTTTAGTACTGTTGTATCTTAAGCTTTGATTTTTCTTTACGCACTTCATAATTATACTTTCAAAATTATGAGGTACAGATGCCTCAATTATCTTAGGAGATAATACATTTTCCTGAACATGTTTTAAAGCTACGGATATTGGACTATCACCTTGAAAAGGTAATTTACCAGTTACCATTTCATACATTACAATACCTAAAGAATAAATATCAGATTTTTCGTCTGTATATCCTCCTCTAGCCTGCTCAGGTGAAAAATAATGCACTGATCCTATAACACTACTGGTATTTGTCATAGTTGTAGAAGTAGCTGCTCTAGCAATACCAAAATCAGTAACCTTTGCTCTACCATCCTCCGTCATAAGAATGTTATGAGGTTTTATATCTCTATGCACAATATGATTATCATGTGCATGACTTAATGCCTCAGCAATTTGAATAGAAATATTTACAGCTTCACTTATATATATTTTGCCTTTCTGCTTTATAAGTTCTTTTAATGTTTGACCCTTAACATATTCCATTACAATATAGTAAATATTATCTTCAATACCTACGTCATAAACATTAACGATATTTGGATGTGATAAACTAGCTGCAGCCTGAGACTCTCTCTTAAATTTTGCTATAAATTCCTCATCATTAGTAAATTCATTTCTTAATATTTTAATTGCTACGTATCTATTTAGCAGCTTACACTTGGCCTTATATACTAAAGCCATTCCTCCGCCACCGATTTTTTCTACTATTTCATAACGATTTCCTAACACTTTGCCTATCAAATCCGTCACCTCTTTTCTTTTCCAACTTCTATCAAAATAGCAGTAATATTATCTAATCCACCAAACTCGTTTGCAGTGTCAATAAGGGAGTTACATTTGTTTTGTATATCATCAGATTTAAGAATAATCTCTTTAATCAATTCATCACTAACCATGTTTGTTAAACCATCTGAACATAATAAGATTATATCTTCATCTTGAATCTCTATAGAAGATATATCAATTTCAATTTCATTGTCAGTACCTAATGCTCTAGTAATTATATTCTTTTGAGGATGGTTTATCGCTTCTTTTTCAGTTATACTTCCATTTCTGACTAACTCTGCCACTAGAGAATGGTCTTGAGTTAATTGTATTAAGTTACTTTCTCTTAAAAGATATGCCCTGCTGTCACCTATATGTCCAATATATAGGGTATAGTTATTAATAAACGCCATAGTTACTGTAGTTCCCATACCTTTGTATTCTTCTATGGAATTTGATTTTTCATATACTTTATTATTGGATATAGATAAGGTGTCTTTGATAAACTTCGTTATATCTAGTGTATTTTCCATTAGCTGTTCTTTATGAGTATTAATCATTTCTTTAACTGTTTCAATAACAGTTTGACTGGCAATCTCTCCAGCCTTATGTCCACCCATTCCATCAGCTACTACAAACAATGGAAATTCCTTCAATTCACACCTGTAAAATGAATCTTGATTTACATTTCTAATTTTGCCAACATCTGAACATAATCCTACAATCACTATATCACCTCACATTTTGGTGCAATATTAGACCTTTATTGCTTATCAATATAGTTTCTTCTTAATTGACCGCATGCAGCATTTATATCTCTGCCCATTTCTCTGCGTATAGTAGTATTAATACCTTTTTTTTCTAGTTCTTTATGAAATGTCTTAACAGACTTAGCTTTTGAATCTTTTTGTATATACTCTTCAATAGGATTTAAGGGTATCAGGTTAACGTGGCATATTAATCCTCTTAATAGATCAGCTAACTCTATCACATCCTTATATCCATCATTAATACCTTCGATTAGAGTATATTCAAAAGTAATTCTTCTATTTGTTTTAGAAACATAGTATCTACATGCTTTAATAATTTCTTTAATGCTATATTTCTTTGCTATGGGCATTATTTTTTTTCTTTCCTCATTAAATGGGGTATGAAGAGAAACAGATAAATTAATTGGTATATTTTCATCAGCTAAATCATAAATTCTAGGTACAACTCCACATGTTGATAATGTTATATTTCTATAACTGATGTTCTGACCATGTTCGTCATGTATAATACTTAAAAATTTCATTACATTCTGGTAATTATCTAATGGTTCTCCACTTCCCATTAATACTATATTACTGATATTAATATTTAAATCTTTTTGAATTTGGTAAACCTGATCAACAATTTGGGCAGAAGTTAAATTTCTTATTAGACCATCCTTAGTAGATGCACAAAACTTACACCCCATTTTACAACCTACTTGAGTAGATAAACATAGTGAAATTCCATGCTTATATTTCATTATAACACTTTCAATTATATTACCATCATTTAATAAAAACAAATATTTTTTCGTATCATCAATCTTTGAATCAAATCTTTCTAAAATTCTAATATTATCAATATAACACTTTTCTTTCAGCTTGTCCCGCAGCCCCTTAGATATTACAGTAATGTATTCTATATCATCAACCATATTTTTATGAATCCATCTAAAAACTTGATTTCCTCTAAAAGGCTTTTCACCAATAGAAATAAAAAATTCCTTTATTTCTTCAAAAGTGAAAGACTTTAAATCAATTTTACGCAATTTACCCCTCCTGTAAATTTGTTGAAAAATCTCTAAACTACATTATATCATATTATTGATTGAAAGTCAGTTTGGGTTTTAGATATTACAACTTTACCAGCTTTGCGATAAAGAATCCGTCAGTATTATGAATATTAGGATAAAGTTCTAAGTAGCCTTTTAAAGCTGTTTTAGTAGTGTCATCATATTTTATTAAAGTATCAAATCCCATGAACTTAAAATTACTATGATTATTAAGAAATTTTTGAATTAAATTGATGTTTTCTTTTTTTTCAATAGTACAGGTGCTATAAACTAATACTCCATTCTTTTTAAGATAAAGACCGGCATTTTTTAAAATTTCATATTGTAAATTAGTTATTTCATCTATATTATCTTTTTGTTTATTCCACTTAATTTCTGGTTTTCGTCTTATAAGTCCTAATCCTGAACAAGGAGCATCTACTAAACAATAATCAGCTTTGCCAATGTATTTATTATCTACATCTAAAGCGTTAAAGTTCTCTGTTTCAATAATATCTATTCCAAGTCTTTTGGCATTATCCCTAATAAGTTTTAATTTATGCTCATAAATATCTCTAGCAATAATTTTCCCATTGTTATTCATTTTTTGAGCTAAATGTGTTGACTTACCTCCAGGTGCACTGCATACATCTATAATTAAACTGTTCTGTTCTGGATTCATAATTTCTCCTACTAACATTGAGCTCTCATCTTGAATTTGAAAATAGCCATTCTTAAATTCTTCAGTTTCAGTAATTCTCAAAGGATTGTAGACAATTATTCCATCTTTAGCTATATCTGTCTCACTAGCACTTAATCCAAGACTATTTAGTTTTTTTAACAATTCATCTTTAGTAGTTTTTAGTGTATTTACCCGAATATTAAGCTTAGGCTTTGTATTATTTGCTATACACAAAGATTCAGTAAAATCAAATCCAAATTGTGAAACCCAATCTTTTATCATCCATTTTGGATGAGAATATTTAATGGTTAAATACTCTAAAGGATTTTTATTCTTATCGGGAACAATAATATTATCTTTATTTCTAGATATATTCCGAAGAATACCGTTAACAAATCCAAAAGCTCCCTTATGACTGTACTTTTTAGCTAATTTTACAGATTCATTTACGGCTGCACTATCTGGTATTCTATCCATAAAAAGAATTTGATATATGCCCATCCTCAAAATCTGTTTTATAACCGGAGAAATTTTATTAAATCGTGTTTTTGAGAATTTATTTATTACCCAATCTATGTATATCATATTTTCTAACGTTCCATATACTATCTCTCTTATTAATCCTTGATCTACATTCTTTATATTATTAGTAAGATTTCTCATTAAAGATATATTTGAATATGCTCCTTCTTCATTTATTTCCATCAATATCTTTAATGCTACGCTTCTTCCATTTGTTGACATATTTTTGCCTCCATAACATAAAAGGTGCTTAAAAGCACCTTTTATCTCCTTCTATTACTTAAAAGTATTAACCTTATCAGCTGAGCTATACCTACTAATGTTGCCGCAACATAAGTTAATGCTGCTGCATTTAAAACCTTCTTAGCAGGAGTTATTTCTTCTCTGGCTATAAAACTACCTTCAAGTTGAACTAATGCCCTGCTGCTAGCATTAAACTCCACTGGTAAAGTAACTATTTGAAATGCAACAACAGCCAAATAAAGCAATATTCCAATTTCTATTAACACATAATTAAAAAGAAATCCTGCAAAAACTAATATCCAGACAAATCTAGCTCCAAAGTTAGCTACAGGGGCAATATTATTCCTTAAAATTAATGGAAAATACCCTTGAGCATGCTGTATCGCATGACCAACTTCGTGAGCTGCAACCCCGGCAGAAGCTACAGATGTCCCGTTATGAACTGGTGTTGATAATCTTAAAACCTTTTTTCTTGGGTCATAATGGTCGGTTAAGCTGCCTTTTATATGCTCTATGCTAACATCGTTTAGTCCATTTTTATCTAGTATCATTCTTGCTATCTGTGCTCCTGTATATCCAGACCTGTTATTTATCTTTAAGTATTTATTAAAAGTTGACTTCACCTTAGCCTGAGCATACATAGCAAAAAGTATAGCTGGTATTAATATAATGAACTCTATTCCTGAGCCATAAAGAAAACGCATAGTTTATTCCTCCTTTAAAAATATTTTAATAGTTTCTTCTAACTTTTTTATATCAACTTTCGTGTTAAAGCATGGTCCATTAGGTCTTTGATTAAAAACTCCCATAACAGGTATAACTTTTACATCGTTTATGCCACTTGCTAAATCTCTTTCACAAGCTACAGCAATTATTGCCTTGGGATTCTTCTTCTTTACCCATTCTCTTGCTAAAGTTCCACCAGTTGCAACCACTGCTTTAACATTGTATTTATTACATAAATCAACAATCTCCTTTATGTCACATTTTCTACACATTCTACAATTACTTATATCATTAGTAATTTTATATTGACATTCAGAATTTTGAAGACAATGTGGCAGTAAGATTAACAGTTCGTTACTATTTACTTTTATATTTTTTGTTTTTACGATAAAATTATTTACTTTTCCAAAAACTCTTCTAATATTATCAACATTAATTTTTAAAATCTTAGAAATCCATATTATAAGAGGATAAATGTTAATTAAAAAACCTTTTAAAAATTTGTAACTAAATTTAGATATTTTTTTATCATTAATAACTTTATAAACTAAAAAGGTACTTGATAAAAATATGATTGTAATTAAAATTAATACTATAAACATAATTATCAAAGCAATCTTTAATACATTAGTATTATCTATTGTTGATAAATATAAGCTGAGTATTCCTAAAATAAGTAAAATGATTATAATAACAAAAAAAACATTTAAAAAGCTTCTTTCATCGCTTTTCATAAAACCTCTCCAACTTTAAAATTATTACCCTTAAGAAAATCACTTACTGTCATCATCTTTTTCCCGGGAAACTGAATCTTCTTTATAACTAAACAGCTATCCTTTGTATTAATATAAATTCCATCATCGCTAACCTTAACAACTTCACCCGGCTGTCCATCTTTAAATCTCTTAACTACTTCAACATTAGATATTTTAACCTTTTTATCTTGATAAATTACATATGCACTCGGCCAAGGGTCAGTTCCTCTAACAAGATTGAAAATATCCTTAGCATTTTTATTCCAATCAATTTTACCTAAATCCTTATTCATCACTGGTGCATAGCTTGACTTATTATTATCCTGAGGGATTCTGTTAATATTCCCTCTTTCTATCTCTCTTAATGTTTCTATAAGCACTTCAGCTCCTAGTGTCATTAGTCTGTCATGAAGTTCACCTGCAGTTTCATTTTCCTTGATTTTTATTTCTTTTTTAAGAAGCATATCTCCTACATCTATACCTTTTTCCATATAAATAGTAGTAATACCCGTCTTTTCTTCTCCATTTATTATTACCCAGTTTATTGGAGCTGCTCCCCTATATTTAGGAAGTAAGGATGCATGAACGTTAATACAGCGATGCTTAGGTAAATTTAATATCTCTTGCTTTAAGATTTGTCCATATGCAATTACAACTATTACATCCGGGTTAATTTCTCTTAATCTCATAATACTTTCTTCACTATTCACATTTTTAGGCTGATATACCTCTAGACCTAATTCTTCAGCCTTAACTTTCACAGGCTGAAAAGTTATCTTCTTTCCTCTGCCTTTTGGTTTATCTGTCTGAGTAATAACCAAAGATATTTTATGACCAGCTTGATATATTTTTTCAAGTGTTGGAACTGAAAAATCTGGAGTTCCCATAAATACTACATTCATAATAATTATCATCCCCTTCGCTATACTCAACTCACTAGTAAAGTATTTATAAAATTTATCCGACAGCTTACAATTTTAATACCCTATTTATATAGAATTAAGAGTACATTAAATAATTATTCATCGTCATCAATAATTTTATCTATAAACAAAACTCCATTCAGATGGTCTATTTCATGACATAATACCCTTGCTAATAAACCTGTACCTTCTATTATTTTTTCATTTCCTTCTAAATCTAAGTATTTAACTTTTACTTTAAATGGTCTTCTAACTTTTCCTAATTTTCCCGGAATACTTAAGCATCCTTCGGAATCAATCTCTTCTCCCTCTTGAGTGATTATCTCAGGATTAATTAATGCTAAAAATCCATCTCCTATATCTATAACTACTACTCTTCTAGCTATACCAACCTGTGGAGCTGCTAAACCTATACCATCTTCTTTATACATTGTTTCTTTCATGTCCTCTATAAGAATTTTAATTCTATCATCAATTATAGTTACTTCTCTTGATTTTTTCCTTAATAGTGGATCTCCATCATATCTTAATTGTCTAACTGCCATAAGCTTTCCTCCTACATCATTGAATTTGGATTAATATCTATATTAAACCTTATATCATCATATTCTTTTTCATTCCAGTCTGTTATACATATCTCTTCTATTATACCCTTAATCTCATCTATTTCAAAGTCTTTACACTTAATAATTATCTGCCATCTATAATTACTTTTAATCTTTGATATAGGTGCCGGGTTAGGACCTAAAATATTATCATCTGAAAAATTCACTTTTCTTTTTTCTAACTTTAATTTTATAGCTTCAGCAGCCTTTTTAGATACAGTAGATACTTTTCCTTGATTTTGTCCAACTATTGTTATACCAATAATATTATAAAACGGAGGATAATTAAAGGCTTTTCTAAGTATTATTTCCTTTTCATAAAAGCTGATGTAATCATGTTCCTTAGCAGTTTTAATACTATAGTGATTAGGTTCATATGTTTGTAATATTACTTTCCCTTTAGAATCACCTCTGCCTGCTCTTCCTCCAACTTGAGTTATTAGCTGAAAAGTACGTTCAGATGATTTAAAGTCAGGTAGATTTAAGCTAATATCAGCTGCTATTATACCTACTAAAGTTACATTCGGAAAATCCAGTCCCTTAGAAATCATTTGTGTACCAATTAATATATCTATCTCTTTATTTTTTACTCTGCTAAGGATTTTGTCATGGCTTCCTTTCTTTGTAGTATTATCAACATCCATTCTTGCAATTCTAGCTTGTGGAAAACTTTCCTTAACAAGTTCCTCAACCTTTTGTGTTCCAATACCAAAATACTTAATATATTTACTTCTACATTGAGGACAGATTGAAGGAGGCTTTTTAGCCAAACCACAATAATGACATTTGAGTATATTTTTTGAAATATGGTATGTCATAGAAATATCACAGTTCATACATTTTACTACATATCCACACTTCCTACATGACACAAAAGTCGAAAATCCTCTTCTATTTAAAAATAGTATTGTTTGCTTATTATTGTTTAGATTTTCATTTATACTATTAAATAATTTTTCACTAAAAATAGATTTATTACCCTTTTCCAGCTCATCAGTCATATCTACAACCTCTATAGGCGGCAGCTCTCTATCAAGAACTCTGGTGGATAAAGTAATAAGCTTTATCTGACCTTTTTTGGCTCTATAGTAGCTCTCTATAGATGGAGTTGCAGAACCTAGCACCAATACAGAATTTTCAAGTTCACATCTTTTCTCAGCTACTTCAATAGTGTTGTATTTGGGATTCATACTAGATTTATAGCTGGTTTCATGTTCTTCATCAATTATTATTAAACCCAAATCCTTAAATGGAGCAAATATGGCTGATCTCGCTCCAATTACTATATCAACGCTTCCATCTCTAATCCTCTGCCATTCATCAAATCTTTCTCCAAGAGAAAGTCTGCTGTGTAATATAGCAACCCTATTACCAAATCTACCAACAAATCGTTCTACAGTTTGAGGAGTCAGTGATATTTCCGGTACAAGAACTATAGATTGTTTGTTTACTTCAAGAATTTTTTCTATGAGCTGAAGATATATCTCAGTTTTTCCACTTCCTGTAACACCATGAATTAAAAATTTATTATTTTTATTATTTGTAATATTAGAAAAAATAGTATCAAAACATTCCTGCTGTTTTTTAGTTAATTTAACCTTAGGATATTCAGGTATTGTTTTTGTGATTGGATTTCGTTTTACTTCTTCATCTATGATTTTAATGTAACCCTTTTTCTCCAAGGCTAAAGCTGTTGATTTTACTGTAGAAACTTGATTTAATAAATCTGAAAGCAAAATAGACTCTTTTCCCTTTAAAAATTCAAGCATTTCTATTTGTCTTTTAGCATTACTATTCATATCATTTAAAATAGTTTTAAGCTCTGTGTCGTTAAAAGTCTTATAAACTACTTTTTGATATTTCTTTTTAACATCAGAATCTATTTTTTCATAAATATCTATAAGTCCTTTTTTTTCTAATTCATCAATATATCTATGTATATTTCTAATATCTAGTTTTTTTCTTATAAACTTGATTTCACAACTGCCTTCTTTTTTTAAAAGCTCTATAATCTTCTCATAATTTGATTTCAAACCATTAAACTTTTTAGTTTCGTGTATATTTTTAAGTGTCACAACTTTTTTTACCTTGTTAGTTATTCCTGAAGGCAGTATAGTTTTAAAAACTTCTATATATTGTGCTAAATATTTACTCTTCATCCATGATGCTAATTCAAGCATTTGTTGAGATAAAACAGGCTTATTATCTATTATACTATCAATATATTTTAATCTATGACTATCAAAAGAAATTTTTTCTTGAAAATCTGTTATGATTCCTTCCAATAACTTGTCCCCTTTCCCAAAGGGAACTAATACCCTTATACCTCTCTGAACTTCATCAGCATATTCATCAGGAACTAAATAAGTATAAGTTATATCTGTATTTCTGCTTTTATTATCAACTATAATCTCAGCATACTTTTTATGGTGCATAGTATCAACCTTTCACATCACTTATAAATATAAGTTTATTGCTAGCATCAAGAGAATATTTGAAAAAGCTAGATATACAGCTTAAGTAAAAAGCAGCTGCAAAAATCTAGCTCATTTTTTATGACTAAGTTTAGATAACCTTGGTGATATTTTTTATAACTATATTTTATAAGTATTCTTCTAACTTATCTACTATTATTTTAGAAAGCTCTTGCTTGGACATCTTAAGGTATTCATTTATGTTACCATTTTTATCTATAATAGTTGCTATATTAGTATCACTCCTAAATCCGGCATCTTCTCTAGAGATATCATTTAAAACTATAAAGTCAACATCCTTCCTTTTGATTTTATTCTTAGCATTTTGAATTAAATTATCAGTTTCTGCTGCAAAACCTACCATAATTTGATTTTTCTTGATCTTGCTTATTTCCTCAGATATATCTGGGTTCTTTATAAAAGTGAGATTAAGATTTTCTTCGGTTTTTTTAATTTTTTTATCACTAACAGTTGCAGGTCTGTAGTCTAAAGGTGCTGCTGCCTTTATAAGTGCATCACAATCATCAAAATTATCTTTAATAGTATTAAGCATTTCTCTAGTAGTATTAACCTTTACTAAATCTACTCCACTGGGAGCTTCAAGATTAGAAGGTCCACTTATTAATAATACATCTGCTCCTCTGGATTTAACCTCTTTAGCTAAAGCGTATCCCATTTTACCACTTGAAAAGTTAGTAATATATCTCACAGGGTCTATAGCCTCAATGGTAGGACCAGCAGTTACAATTATCTTTTTACCTTCCAGTTGTCTATCAGTTAGAGAATTTAAAATATACTCGACTATATTAATTGGTTCTGCCATCTTGCCTTCACCATAATCTCCACATGCAAGTCTTCCTCTACCGGGCTTAATAAACTCATATCCCAGTCCTTTAAGTTTTTCAATATTTTCCTGTAACATTGGATTTTCATACATATTAGTATTCATAGCAGGGGCAAAAACAACTTTTGCTTTTGTTGCCATTATAGTTGTGCTGAGCATATCATCAGCAATTCCATTTGCTACTTTCCCTATAATATTTGCAGTAGCTGGAGCAATTAAGAACAAATCTGCCCTTTGAGCAAGGGAAATATGTTCAATATCCCATGTTTTAGGTTCTTCAAACATATCTACGGTAACATAGTTTTGAGACAAAGATTGAAAGGTTAAAGGTGTCACAAATTCTGTAGCTGATTTTGTCATAATGACATCAACGTTTGCACACATTTTTCTTAATCTACTTACAACCTCAACAGCTTTATATACTGCAATACCACCTGTTACACCTAAGACAATATTTTTGTCCTTTAACATTTCATCACCCCTAATCGTTCTAAACATTCTCTATATTTTCGATATTATCAGTATCTTCTTGATTTATTATATTATCTTTATTAGTCCTTGTAAAACCAATTTTATTCTCTGCTATCTCATGTATAGCAATTGAAACCGGTTTACTAGACTTAGTATTAACATTTGGACTCTCACCATCTACTAGCTGTCTAGCTCGTTTTGATGCCATCATTACTAAAGTATATCTGCTATCAGCCTTTTTTAACAAATCATTTATTGAAGGATATAACATAAAAAGACCTCCTTTATTAATGTTTAAAATTCTATCATAAGATATATAAGTTCTAAATTTATTTTATTTAAGGAAAAATATGTACAAAAAGTTATTTTAAGTATTTAAATCTGCCAAACGAATTGTATATATTTTCCGATGTATATTTTTAATACTGAATTTAAATGTCTATAGATAAGCAATATCATCATTTAAAATAATAAATGAGTGCATTTGCAGAACATGACTATAACTCCTAATGAATAAAAATGTAAAATCCGTGAATAAATCTGTTTGTTTGAGTGTAGCAAGTTACAAATTTTAGGATTTTATAGTTTTGTGAATTGTAGGAGTTATTCATGTTCGAAACCTTAGGAACTTTTATTTTAAATCATATTTTGATATTGGTTATCTATATATTATGTCAAAGTATATTAAATTTTACTAACTTATTCGTCTTCTTTCTTTTTATCATTATTATAACTACTTTCTTTGTTATTCAGCCTATGGGCAACTGTTTCTGGCTGTACGGCAGAAAGAATTATGTGGTCGCTGTCAGTAACAATAACAGCCCTAGTTCTTCTTCCGTATGTAGCATCAATTAACATACCTCTTTCTCTGGCCTCTTGAATAATTCTTTTAATAGGTGCTGACTCTGGACTAACTATAGCAACCATTCTGTTAGCAGAAACAATATTTCCAAAACCAATATTTATCAATTTTATATCCATATAAACGCCTCCATTTACTCAATATTTTGAATTTGCTCCCTTATCTTTTCTAATTCACTCTTAATTTCTACAACTCTATTAGTTATTTCAATATCTCCAACCTTAGAGCCAATGGTATTGGCTTCTCTGTTCATCTCTTGAGCTAAGAAATCAAGCTTCCTTCCAACAGATTCATTACAATCTAATGTGTTAGTTAATTGCCTAATATGACTATAAAGTCTAACAATTTCTTCGTTAATATTACTCTTATCTGCAAAAACAGCTACTTCATTAGCAAGAATACCTTCATCAATTTCATGCTTACCACCTAAAAACTCATCTATGCGATTCCAAAGCTTATCCTTATATTCATTAACAATAACAGGAGACCTTTTTTCTATAAAATCTAAAATATTATTAACTTTTAACCCTCGTTCTCTTATATCATCTGCTAATTCTTTACCTTCTAAAACTCTCATATCTATCATCTTATCAAGAGCTTCTTGAAATGCTTTTTCTAAACAGTTCCATATCTCATCTTCATCTTCTTCCTTTTTTTCAACAATTAGAACTTCCGGAAACTTAGAAAGCATATCTAAAGTAATATAGTTGGATATTTCCAGTTCATTGGCTAAACTCTCCAAAGCATCCTTATAACACTTTGCCAATGAAAGGTTAGCTTTAACTTTTAAGTTCGTTTCTTCAATATTATCTAAACTTATGTATATTTCAATTCTCCCTCTATTTACCTTACTCTTGATTATTTTTTTTATATTTTCCTCTAAATAATTTAAGTGTTTAGGCATTCGAATTATTATATCTACATACCTATGATTTAATGATTTTATCTCGACGGTAAATTTTCTTACCTTATCACTACTTTCACCTCGTCCAAATCCCGTCATACTTCTTATCATTTTATCATCCTTTCCGGATTATTATAATCAATTTTACCATAAAATACACCTATGTCAATGTATAAAACACTATTTATCAAAATAGTATTCACCTTCACAAATTAATTCCGCACCACCAGTTAGATAAACAATATTATCTATAACTTCAATTTCTAATACTCCTCCTAACAAATGAGTATTAACATTATTTTCCGCTATACCTAAAGAGTTTGCAATAACCCCAACAGCTGAGGCCCCTGTCCCACAAGCAAGAGTCTGACCCGAACCTCTTTCCCATGTCACAACACTAATATTACTTCGGTCTTTAATCTCACAGAAGTTAACATTTGCACCATTGGGAAATAACTCATACTTTTCAATAATTGAACCTAATCTTTTAACATCTATACTATCGATTTTATCAACAAATATAACCACGTGAGGCGGACCCATCAATAAATAAGACATAAAAAGCTTTAATCCGTCTATTTTAATTTCTTTATTAGTAAACTTTATAATTGCACTGCCAATATTGACACTAACCTTCTCAACCCTGTCTTTATTTAAAATTAATCTGGGCTTCATAATCCCGGCTAATGTTTCAACCTCTATCTCTTCCTTGTGAATTATATTATTGTCATAAACGTATTTAGCAAAGCATCTTATTCCATTACCGCACATCTCTGCCTGGCTTCCATCAGCATTAAAATATGTCATTTTAATATCTGATTTTTTAGATTCTTCAACAATTAAAATTCCATCTGCTCCAATCCCAAAATGTCTATCACAAACTTTTTTAGCTAATTTGCCAAAATCGGGAAATTTCTCTGTAATACCGTTAAATATAATAAAATCATTTCCTGCTCCATTCATTTTAGCAAATTTCATAAAATTCACCTCCTTAATGTTTTACTATATTTTATGTTACCCATTTATAACTGTAAATCCTTTTAAATGTTACAAAAAAGTAATATTTAATTTTGCATATTTTTTAGATTTATCAAGTTTATTGGTAAATTAAAATTAGATTTTTTTATTTGCCAAATTTAAAAATTTAGTGTATTAATAAAATATAATGATATACTTAAAAAGTATTTAAAAATTAAAGAAAGGGGTTGTTTAATTGCCTTTAAAAACATCAATAGCTGTTATAATATTAATTGTGCTTTTAGTATATGAAAAATTCTGGAGACCCAGAGTATTTAAAAAAAAGATACATGAGTATATTGAAAATCTTGGAGGAAACGTTCTTCATATTGACCGCATTAGTAGTAGAGAAGAAGCTTATCATGTAATTTATTACTTAAATGATATAAGGAAAAATGCTACAGTAAAATTTAGTTTATTTTATAAGCAGGATTGGTATATGTAAAAAGGATGAAACATTTGCTAAAATAATATTATAAACTATAATAAGTTTACTTGTATATTTTCTATCTAAGATGTTATACTCTTATAGAATATGTTTTGGAGGAATAATTATGTCACTAGATGGAATAGTTACAAAAGCAGTAGTATATGAATTGAATAATGAAATTGTGGGTGGTAAAGTTGAAAAGGTTTATCAGCCTGAGGATGATGAAATCCTTTTAAATATCAGAAATAAAGGTAAAAATTATAAGCTGTTAATTTCAGCAAGCAGTAATAACCCTAGAATTTACTTAACAGATAATGCTAAATCAAATCCTACAAAACCACCTATGTTTTGTATGCTTTTAAGAAAACATTTACAGGGTAGCAGGATTACTGATATTATTCAAACTTCTATGGATAGAATTATTCATATTGACCTTGAAGGTTATGATGAATTAGGTGTATTATCTAAAAAAACTTTAACGGTTGAAATTATGGGCAGACATAGTAATATTATTTTGAAAGATTCTGATAAAATATTGGACTCTATTAAGAGAATTTCTTTAGATGTTAGCAGTGTAAGACAGGTTATGCCTGGTATTATCTATACTCTGCCTCCTTCTCAAGATAAGTTAAACCCGCTTTTTATCAATAAAGTAAACTTAAAGGAAGAAATGAAAAAAATTAATGAAGGTATTTCTGTTTCTAAGTTCATTTCTAATAAATATCTAGGGTTAAGTCCATTAATTGCGCGAGAGATCTGTTATAGAGCTAAGATTAATGAAAGCACTAACCTTGGGTCACTTACACCAAATGAGATTGAAGATATTGTTGAGGCTTTATGTCAATTAATTGACAATATTAAATATAACAAGTACAATCCTACTTTAATTATTGATGAAAATAAATGCAAAGTTAAAGCTTTTTCAGTTATTAATATAAACCAATATAATGATTTAACAAAAAAGCATTTTAACACTATTAGTCAAGTTCTTGAAGAGTTCTTTTTAACAAAAGATAAATTAGATAGAATTAGACAAAAATCAGCTAATTTAAGAAAACATACCTCTACAAAGTTAGATAGAGCAGTAAATAAACTTGCAAAGCAAAAACAAGAACTACTTAATGCCAAAGAAAGAGAAAAATATAAAATTTATGGTGATTTAATAACTTCTAACATCTATAGGATAGAAAAAGGAATAGAAGAAATTGAGTTAGAGAATTTTTATAGTGAAAATCAAAGTCCAATAAAAATTAAATTGAATAAAGGGCTGTCACCTTCTCAAAATGCTCAGAAGTATTACAAACGTTATAATAAATTAAAAAATGCTTATCAATTTGTTAGTAAAGAAATATCTAAAACTGAAAAAGAAATAAACTACCTGGAGCATATTTTAGTAAATCTTGATAATTGTAATACTGTAGAAGAAATGGAAGAAATTCAAGAAGAATTGATTGATGAAGGATATATAAAAAGGCACTTAAAAGATAAGAAAAAGAAAATAGAATCAAACCCTAGACATTATGTATCTTCTGAAGGATATGACATATATGTAGGAAAAAATAATAAGCAAAATGATTACCTAACCTTGAAATTTTCTTCTAAAGAAGATATTTGGCTTCATACTAAGGATATTCCCGGTTCTCATGTAATCATTAAAAACAAAGGCGAAGGTATGCCGCCGGATAAGACTCTTGAAGAAGCAGCAATGCTGGCAGCTTATTATAGTAAGAGTAAGATGTCAAGTAAAGTTCCGGTAGATTATGCAGAAAGAAAATATGTAAGAAAACCAAATGGTGCTAAACCCGGTATGGTTATATACGATAATAATTACACTATGTATGTAACTCCTAAAGAAAGTGAGATTGCAAAGATTAAAATAATTGAGAATTAAATAATCCCCTAATGATACAGAATATTAATTCTGCTACCATTAGGGATTATTATCTGTTAATGTCCAAATTTTAGAGAAAAACAAAAGATAATTAAAATAGTTTCTCTGAATTATCTACAACTAAAATTTCTGTTTTTTACATTAATTCAACTTTTTATCGCTTATATATCTGAATTCCAAATAAGTCCTCCATTTTATCTTTCAAATAATTATATGAGTCTGTTATTCCTTGGTTATAAAATTCAGGAGCAAGCTCTTCAATAAAAAAATTCAATATCATTTGAGCAGCCAAATCTCCTAAATCATCTTCCCGTTCGTTAGCAAAATAATGCTTGATTGATGAAATCATTTCTTCTCTTTTTTCTTTACTTACCTTAATTCTATTATCCATATATATTTAATCCTTTAAGTAAAATTTTAATAAAAATACTTCTCATCTAACTCTAGCTTAAAAATCACTTTATCCTTTATTAAATAAACCTACATCATAACCATTAATTTTAAAATTATTTAATAATACAAATAATAGGCAACAAATTCAAAATCCTTGTTTATATAATAGTATCTTGCATTACCTTTTTCATCTGTTTTGTAAACTCTAGCCAATCCATTTTTAAAAGGATCCAGTGTATATTCAGTCTTAAATACAATTTCTCCATTTCTATCCATAAATGCACGGCTATTTTTATCTGGCTTAACGATACATAAACCTTCTGAGAAATTGAAGGAACTTCGATATATTTCATCACCATTTTTATTAAATAGATATCCAGTAAGATTTGATACTCTACAACCTTTTATTATTATATTACCTTCTGTATCGTAATAATCAGCAATTGTATAATCATCGTTTTTTTCATCTGAAGATACATATAATATACCTTCATGGAAATTAAGCACTTCATAACTTACATCGTCAGGGATAACAAAAACAACTTCACCCTTGTTGTTTATAATTTCATAATTGTTACTCCAATCGTAACTTACTACAGCATATCCTTCTGAAAAAAAGCTTGCTCCTGTATATCTATTTGGCTCAACCACCACTTTGCCACTCTTATCGATATAACCTACATAACTTTCTGACCCAGGGCCTTTATATATGGGAATAAATGATGCAAGTCCATAATTAAAAGTACCAATATTATAAATATCTTCATCTTTATATTTTAAATTAAATATTTCCCCTTTTCTATTGATTTTAATACCCTTCTCTACTGTCATTCTCATCGGTACAGTTTTTTTATATCGGCATACCACATAAGCATATCCTTCTTTAAATGGTGTAACATAGGCAACCTCTAAATTCTCATGTCCTTTAACTTCATCATGATTTAGCATTGATTCTAGGGTTTGGTTGTCAATAATTGTTTTACCATAATAATTGATAACTTTCCATTTTCCATTTTCTTTTACACATGCTAAGCCTTCTGAGAAGGAATAGACCTGTTCATATTTAAAGTCAACAACAACTTTACCACTTTTATCTATATATCCCCATAATTGTGTTTCTTTATCTTGTACACATGCTAAACCTTCTCTGTAATCAAATCCCCATGCATATTTAGGTTCTACTGTATTAACGCCTTGGTTATTTATATATCCAAACTTATATGGTATATTCATTATTTGTACATACCTAAAATCTTTTTCTTGTATACGATGATATTTGTCAATAACCAATGTTTCATGATTATTTAGAGATACAATAAAACGTCTACCTTTTTCATCGTATCTGCTTACTATGCCATTTTCTTCACTAGCAATTGCATCAACGGGTAAATAGTATTCACCATTAATATCTATTGTTAAATAATTTTTTTCGTCATATTTAGCAATGTATTTGCCTATTTTAGCTTTAATCTTATCACTGTCTCCTATTTGGTTATTATAAAATGAATTCTCATAAGGTTCAAATTGCTTTGTTTTATTATAAGATATACTTATTTCTCCTAAATCTTCATTTATTATAATATCGAAGCCATAATATTTCAAATCATTAATATTTATATATTGATTGTATTTAAAATTAAATGAAGGAACAATATGATCATTTATAGTAAGTACTATATCAGTATTTATTATTTCTCCTATTGAGTTCAAATTATTTCCTTTAAGATTATCTAATCGCATATTTTTATTGATAAGTCTATCAATAAAAACTATAGCCTCTGAATATGTTACTAGTTTTTCTGGTTTGAATGTTCCATCTGAAAAACCTGATATTAAGCCATTATGATATGCTAATTTAATATACTCTTTGTAGGAATCAGCTATTTGGAAATAATCTGTAATAAGCAATTCAATATTATTGACAATATTCTTGTCTATTTGACAATCAGTTAAAATCATCCACTTAACTAGTTTTTGACGAGTTACTGGTGTAAACATATCCTTACGTGTAATTTCGTCTTTTTCTAAGATTCCTTTCTCAACTGCCTTATTAATGTTTTGAATATATGTATTTTCTCCTAAATCTTCAGTAGTATCGTTTCCATTATTGGAAGTCAAATTTTTAATTAATAAATCAATATACCTAACTTTAGTTATCTGGGATTGAATATCTAAATCATCAGATTCGTCCAATGTTCCATTGTCTATCATTCGCTTTACTGCTTGGTAATACCACTGATTTTCACTAACTTCACTAATTTTTTCTGCATATGTTATAATTGGAAACAAAAAAAGAACAAAAAGAATTAACATATAACATATTTTTTTTCTCAAATCACTTCACCTCTTATCCTAAGTTTTTTGTAATATTTTTCAATTGATTATACCAATAGTACTATTAATAATAAAGCTACCGCGTAGTATGTAAATAATTTTTTATGGGCTAAAGGGTCAGGTTTTACTAATTTAAACCTTTCCATGTATATGCAACCTCTGGCATAATCGTTACATTTTGAGCTGTTCACACATTGTTGCCGATTTTTGTATTGTCTTTGAATGACAACTGTTCTATTGTTGAAGTCAGTTTTTCCCAATCCTCACCCAAAATATTATATGTAATTTTATAGATATATTCAAGTATTAAATTTTAAACCTTTGTAAAGATAGATTAAAAAATTGATTTAATTATCTTAATTTCTCTACAAATTTCTTTATTCTTATAATATTTATAGCTTTTTTCATATTATAGGCTAAAAAAGCTAAAAACACCTCTGTGATTTTTTTAAATTTCCCTCCTTAATCATATCTCTTAAAACTTCCTTTGGTAATGTAATCATAACAAAACTCCTTTTTGGTTTAATTAATATTTTTAATCATTCCCAAAAAGGAGCTATTTGCTTCACTTAAGCACAAAGTTTTTTACATTACCTTATAAAAGTACCCTAATAAAACTACTAATAGTTCAGATAAAGTTAAAACTTCACCTGAACTATTAGTATTAATTTATTTAATGCTTCTACTTCCGGGCTTTACAGCTGGCGTTCCCTCTTTACATAATGGACATTCATCAGGAGAGTAAGTTTCTATATCAAACTTGATAACAGATTTTAATTCTTCTTCAAATTTTCTATTTCCTGTACTTCTGTCTACAATACTTCCAACCCCTATAACAATTCCTCCATTGTCCTTTATAACGTCAATAACCTCTTTAACGGAGCCTCCTGTGGTTACTACGTCTTCAACAACAAGAATTTTCATACCTTCTTGTATCTCAAATCCCCTTCTTAATGTCATTTTTCCATTTTCTCTTTCCATAAAAATGTTTTTTACATTTAACTGTCTGGCAGCTTCATAAGCTAATATTATTCCACCTACAGCAGGACCTACAACTAAATCAATTTTTTCATTTTTAAACTGTTTAATTAACTCATTAGTTATAACTCTAGAATACTCAGGATACTGAAATAATTTTGCACACTGTAAATACTTTTGCGAATGTCTTCCAGATGTCAAAAGGAAATGACCCTTTAGTAACACACCTGCATCTTCTAAAATTTTTAATATTTCTTCTCTATTCATAAAATATACCTCCATCTTTATATTTAATTAATTATGAAAATTTAATAAATCTTAATCTGACCAACTAATTCATTTACGTCCCGTATATCATTTTCAATTAAGTATTTCTCTAATTCTTCTAAAAGCTCAAGAGATATTTTAGGATTTATAAAATTAGCAGTTCCTATAGATACAGCACTTGCTCCAACTAAAAGGAATTCTATAATATCCTCTACACTACTGATCCCGCCCATTCCAATAATAGGTATGTTAACTGCACTCTTAACCTGCCATACCATTCTTATTGCAACCGGCTTTACAGCTGGTCCTGATAATCCTCCTACATTATTTCTTAAGATTGGACGTCTTGTTTTAATATCTACAGCCATTCCTAATAGAGTATTAATAAGACTTATACCATCAGCACCGCCTTTTTCTGCACTAACCGCTATTTCTTTAATGTCTGTTACATTAGGCGATAATTTAACTATAAGAGGTTTAGTTAAGTACTTTCTTACTTTCTTAGTAATTTTAAGAACTACATCTTTATCTGTACCAAACGCTACTCCTCCCTGTTTAACATTGGGACAGGAAATATTCATTTCGATAGCATCACATGATGTCTTATCTAATATCCTTGACATTTCACAATATTCTTCGATACTATTACCGGAGATATTTGCTATTACTGTTACTCCCTTTTTCTTAAGATAGGGTAGTTCATTTTCTACAAAATACTCTACTCCCGGATTTTCAAGACCTACACTGTTTAACATTCCACTAGCAGTTTCTACTACTCTAGGTGTTTTATTTCCCTTACGTGGTCTTAGGGTTAATCCTTTAACCATAATAGCTCCCAGCTTACTTATATCCATATAATTTTCGTATTCCCTGCCAAATCCATAAGTTCCAGAAGCAGTTGTTATTGGGTTATTGATTTTTAATCCTCCTATATCCACAGACAAATTAACCGATTTAGTCATTTAACATCACCTCATTACTCCAAAATACAGGTCCGTCATAACATACCTTTTTCATTTCACCATCAGTAGTTTCTATTGAACATCCCAAGCACGCACCTATGCCACATGCCATTCTTTCCTCAAGAGATAATTGACACTTTATATTTAAGCTGCCCGCAATATCTTTTAATTCTTTTAACATAGCATTAGGTCCGCATGCGTATATTATGTCTATTTTATTATCTAGTAAAGCTTTTTCAAGCCCTCCAGTAACAAACCCTTTTTTTCCTGCTGCACCCGTAACTGTTGATATTTCTATCTCATTACCATATTTTTTAAATTCTTCAACCAGATATGGTATATCATAAAAACCTAAATAAGTAAAAACATTATTATCTTTATATAAGCTTTTACATAGCTCTATTAATGGTGCAATACCAATTCCTCCGCCGACTACTGCTATATTCTTATTTTTCATATCTATGTCAAATCCTGTACCTAAAGGACCTATTACATTTATCACTTCACCAGTCTTAATATCAGCCATAATTTTAGTTCCCTTACCAACTACTTTATAATATATAACAAGTGTACTTTCATCTATCTTTATTTCATTGATGCTAATTGGTCTTCTCAATAATGGAGTATCAAATTTATTTACCTTAATCTGAAGAAATTGTCCTGCTTTACTCTGGTTAGTGATTTTTTCATTTATCAGCTCCATTTTATATATCCCATCAACAATTCTTTCATTGGACTTAACCATACAATCTTCCATAAACATTATTTTTACCTCCTACCAAGCTAATTTTTTACACTTCTTTAGCTCTTTATTGATATCGTCTCTCATATTTAGTGCTGCTTCTCTAATTGCTAAATAAAACTCTTTTTCACTATATTTAGATTGATATTCTTTCTTTTGATAAGCTCCAATAATTCCTCTGGATGAATTAATTACTGCACCTAGTCCATCATCATTAAAAGCATCTACAACATCTTCTGCACTACCCCCTTGAGCTCCATAGCCGGGAACTAAGAAGAATGCTTTATCCATAATTCTTCTTAATGACTTCATTTCTTCCGGATAAGTTGCTCCTACCACAGCTCCTACGGAACTGTATCCATACCTTCCGATATATGATGAACCCCATTTATTAATAAGGTGTCCCATAACATGATAAATTTTATTTTCTTTATCTGTACTAATTATTTCTAAATCTTGTAAATCCTTAGACGATTTATTTGAGGTCTTATCAAGAATAAAAACTCCCTTGTCTTGACTACAGAAATCAGTAAAAGGTATAATGGAATCTTCACCTAAATAGGGGCTTACAGTTACGCTGTCCAAATCTACAAAACCTCCTGCAAAATATGCTTTAGCATATGCTTCGGCAGTTGAACCTATATCTCCTCTTTTAATATCTGCGATAATAATAAGTCCGTTATCCTTTCCATACTCTACTGTTTCCTTAAACACCTTTAGTCCTTCTATTCCATAAGCTTCATAAAATGCAATCTGAGGCTTTATACAAGGAACTATGTCTTTTATAGTATCAATTATAATTTTGTTATACTCAAGAATTGCTTTAGTTTCCGCCTTTATTTTATCTTGCTGCTGGTTATAATGTTTTTCCTTAATATAATTTGGAACTAAATTTATTCTTGGGTCTAGTCCTACTACAGTCGGGTTTTTCTTTTCCTTAATTTTTTCTATTAATTTATCAACAAACATATTACTCCTCCTCATATACTATTTTTCCATCACAGATAGTGTATTTAACCTTGCCTTTAAGCTTCATACCAATAAATGGTGTATTTTTACCTTTTGATATAATATCACTTTCATTAAGTATGTATTCTTTGTTTAAGTCAATTATCGTAATATCTGCATATCCTCCGATTTCAATTCCTCTAGAGTCCATACCCATTATCTTTCTAGGGTTTATACTCATAAGGTTTACTAAATCAAATATATCTATTACTCCCTTTTCAAGTAAGTAAGTATTAGTTATAGGTAATGCAAGCTCAATACCTGTGAGTCCAAAAGGAGCTTTCTGTATATCTAATTGTTTTTCATCTTTAGAGTGAGGTGCATGGTCTGTAGCTATTGCATCAACGGTTCCATCTTTAATTCCTTTTATAATTTCTTCTATATCTTCATAAGTTCTAAGAGGCGGATTAACTTTTCCTATAGCTTGCTTTTCCAGTATAACATTCTCAGTAATAGAAAAGTGGTGAGGTGCAACCTCGCAGGTTACTTTAACTCCATCTTGTTTTGCCTGCCTAATCATACAAACAGCCTCTTTAGTGCTTACATGACAGATATGAATACTAAGCTTTAAGTTCCTAGCAATTTCAATATCTCTCTTAATCATGATATTCTCGGCATCTCTTGATATGCCCTTAACCTTTAATTTCTCAGAAACTCTGCCTAAGTTTATACATCCATCATTTACATATCTCTTATCCTCACTATGAATCATGATTGGTATTTGAAGTTCATTACACTGTTTAACAGCTTTATTCATTATTTCTTCATTCATGATTGGCTGACCATCATCTGAAAAACCATAAACTCCGTTTTCGTATAATGATTTTATATCTACTAATTCTTCACCTTTTTGACCTCTAGTTACTGCTCCGATAGGCATTACCTTTATACATGCATCTCTTTTTATAATTGCCTTAAGATTATCTAAAATTTCTACATTGTCTATAACCGGATTTGTGTTTGGCATAATTGCAACAGTAGTAAATCCACCTTTTGCAGCGGCTAAAGAACCGGTCTTGATCGTTTCTTTATACTCATATCCCGGCTCACGAAAATGGACATGTATATCTACCAACCCGGGTAATACAAAAGCTCCCTTTACATTAATAACTTTATCACACTTATTTTTTAAATCTTTCCCTATGTTTTTAATTATCCCGTTGCTTATGTGTAAATCTGACTGCTTAATAGTTTTCTTACTAGAATCAACTATATTACAATTTTTGATTAACAACTCCATTACACTAACCTCCTTAAAAAAAGAGCAGCACTTTATATGCCACCCTTTTTTGGTTTACTTTTCAGGTAAAACTTTATTAGTTACAATTCCTATTATTGCTGCAAGACTTAACCCTATTATTTGTATATTTTCAGTTAATTGGATACCTATAGTTCCAGTGAACTCTGAATTTACTTCAAGCATTTTAGTTCCAATTCCTGCTACTAATATTAATGACATTATTATTACATTTCTGTTTTTTGTAAAATCTATATCTGCATTACTTATTGTCTTAATTCCTACACTTGCTATCATACCAAATAGAATTATACTAATCCCACCCATTACAGGTCTTGGTATGGTGCGTAATACTGCTCCAAACTGCCCTAGGAAGCTCATTGTTATTGCTATAACAGCAGCTATTCTTAAAATTGCAGGATTATAATTTTTCGTAACAGCTAAAACACTTGTATTTTCACCATAAGTCGTATTAGGAGGTCCTCCGACTAAACCTGCAAACATTGTTGCTAATCCATCTCCTAATAACGTCCTGTGTAATCCCGGGTCTTTAAAGAAGTTTTTCCCTACAACTGATCCATTAGTTGTAATATCACCTATATGCTCCATAAATACAGCTAAAACTATTGGAGCAATCATAGCAATTGCTGCTAAACTAAATTTAGGCATTGTAAACTCTGGTATTTGTAAAAACTGTGCATCAGTAATGATACTATAATCTATAAAATTTGTGTAATTTAATGTATCTAGAATTAAAGCTGTTAAATATCCGACTAAAACTCCACATAAAATGGGTATTACTTTTAATAAGCCTTTTCCCCAAATGGAAACCAGCATTACTGTCACTATTACCACAAAAGCAATCAGCCAATTATCTGATGCCATTTCTAATGCCACAGGACTTAATATTAAACCAATAACAATAATTATTGGTCCCGTTACTACTGGTGGAAAAAAGCTCTTTACTCTATCTATTCCAAATAACATTATTAAGAGTGACAATACTAAATACAAAGCTCCTGCTACTATTATTCCTCCTTGTGCATAGGCTAAGTCACCAAATTTTTCAGACACAGCCAATATAACCGGAATAAATGCAAAACTTGAACCCAAAAACACTGGAACTTTTCTCTTTGTTACCAGATGAAATAACAGTGTTCCACATCCTGCTGTAAATAATGCAACTGCTGGATTCAATCCAGTAATTGTTGGAACTAATACCGTTGCACCAAACATTGCTATTACATGCTGAATTGCAAGTATTGCTTTTCTTCCTACATTATTTAGTCCTTTCTTCCCTGCACAATCTTTTGTTTCTTGTTTAGCTACTGTTTGACCGTTTTTCATAATTATTCCTCCCTTTATATTTTTTAAGGAGGGAGAACCTGCTCTCCCTTTTTCAGCCTCACAGGACTGATTTAAAAGGTATTAACTATGACTCGCAAATTAAGACCTTATTTATGCCATCTGTTTCCTCAAACTTAACATTTATAATTTCAGAGTTAGAGGTTGGCACATTTTTTCCTACAAAATCTGGTCTTATGGGAAATTCCCTATGACCTCTATCTATTAAAACTGCTAATTGAACCTTTCGTGGTCTTCCTAAATCTACTAAAGCATCCAATGCAGCTCTAACAGTCCTTCCAGTATATAAAACATCATCTACAAGAATTACTATTTTTTTATTAATATTAGACTTAAATATGCAAGGCTCTAAAATTGGTTTTTGTCCAATTTCAGATAAATCATCTCTATATAATGTTATATCTAGAATTTCAACAGGCATTTCCTTACCTTCTATGGATTGAATTTTATCTGCTAATCTCTGAGCAAAGATTATACCTCTTGTCTTTATACCTACTAATAGTAAATCTTCAACACCTTTATTCTTTTCAATAATTTCATGGGCTATGCGTGTAATTACTCTATTAATTGCCGCTTCATCTAAAATTAATGATTTGGTTTTCATAAATCTACCTCCTAAAATTCTGCAATAAAAAACTTCTTATCGTTGATAAGAAGCGATCATTACACTTTAAAGCTTAATAAGATTATGAATATTTAAATATGTTTAAGTATATAAACATATTACACGATGTATTAGCTTTATAGCTATATCCTTATCAACCTCTCTGGATCGACTTAAAGGAATCTTTTATTTATTTTTAACATGATAACATAGTTTTGTTTGATTGTCCAGTGTTTTTTTAATTAAATTAATTAATATCAGGAATTTTGTCTTTTTAAAATATCTAATACTTTATTGAAATATTCTGGTAAATCACTTTCAAATTCCATATATTCATTTTTAGTGGGATGTATAAACCCAATAATTTTTGCATGAAGTAATTGTCCATTTACGCTAAATTTTTCTCTCTTAATTCCATACACAGGGTCACCCACTAAAGGATGATTTATATAATTCATGTGTACTCTTATCTGATGAGTTCTTCCTGTTTCAAGACTGGCTTCAACTAATGTATATTGTTTATAACGATCAAGAACAGTAAAATGAGTTACTGCACTTCTACTATTTTTATCAGTTACTGACATCTTTTTTCTATCTACAGGATGCCTCCCTATAGGAGCATTTATTGTACCTTTTTCCTCTTTAATATTACCTACTGCTAAAGCATGGTATTTTCTAATTATAGTATGCTCTTTTAGCTGATTTGACAGATGCAAATGTGCGGTATTATTTTTAGCAACCATTAGCAGACCTGATGTGTCCTTATCAATTCTATGTACAATTCCGGGTCGTATAACTCCATTTATTGAAGATAAATTTTCCAAATGATATAGTAAAGCATTGACTAAAGTCCCAGTATAGTTTCCTGGTGCAGGATGAACCACCATACCTTGTGGCTTATACACAACTACAACATCATAATCTTGATAAACTATTTCTAAAGGTATATTTTCAGGCTTTACATCTAATTTCTTAGGCTCAGGAAGGTTAATAACAATTTTATCACCTTGATTTACAAGATAGCTTGGTTTAACTTTTTTATTATTAACAGTAACCAGTTTATCCTTAATGAGCTTCTGAATATATGACCTTGAAATGCTATCAACTTCCTGTGCTAAAAAAGAATCCAGTCTATCGTTATCTTCTTCATCAACTAATATTTCTATTAAGTCCATATCTATCGTTCCTTTCAATGTTCTCAATGAATATTAAGTTAAATATTCTTTTTATCTGAAACTTCATACTTATCAGACAGTACTAAGTAAATTATAATAAAACTAGCTATAACTACTGAGCTGTCTGCTATATTAAAAACAGGATAGTCATAAAAATTACCAAATTTTACATCTAGGAAATCCACTACATAGCCTAGTCTAATTCTATCTATTAGATTACCAATTGCTCCTGCTAATATTAAAACTAAAGATGTATTCATAAGTTTAGTTAGTTTATTATTTATCTTCATGAAGATAATAATTCCAATAATAATTATGAAATTTGCAATAATAAAAAATAACTGTTGATTTTGGAGTATACCAAAAGCTGCACCATAGTTTTCTACGTAATTAAACTGAAAAAAGTTGTTAATTATTACAAAGGGAGGGTTTCCCATAAGTCTTTCTACTGCTAAATATTTTGTAAATTGATCAATAGCAACAATTAAAGTAAAAATAATGTAAAGCATATTTTCCTCCTCGTTTTTAATTTTATAAATTCAACTTTAGTCATATAACATATTTTAAATTAATTTACTATATTTTATTTTAAAGCATACTTAAACTTATTACAATACTAAGTAAGCAGGACAAATGGTATTCATGATACAAAAGAAACATCAGGATTCTTTTAAATTATTAAGTTATTAATCAAATATTTCTAAGACCACAGGGCAGTGGTCACTACCTAAAATGTGATAATGAATATATGAATCTTTAAGCACTTCTTTAAGTCTTTGAGAAATAATAAAATAGTCAATTCTCCATCCCACGTTTCTTTCTCTGGCTTTTCTCATATATGACCACCAAGTATAAGAATCTTGCTTATCAGGATAAAAATATCTAAATGTATCAATAAATCTTTCACTTAATAATTGTGTCATTTTTTCTCGCTCTTCATCTGTGAAACCAGCATTTTTACGATTTGTTGATGGATTTTTTAGGTCTATTTCCTTATGAGCTACATTTAAATCTCCACATAAAATTACAGGCTTATGTAAATCTAAGTTCTTAATATATTCTTTAAACGCTTCTTCCCAAGTCATTCTATAATCTAGTCTTGCCAGCTCTCTTTGAGAATTAGGTGTATATACATTGACTAAATAAAAATCTTCGTATTCTAGTGTTATTACTCTTCCTTCTTGATCATGCTCATCTATGCCGATACCATTTTTAGCAGATAGCGGTTTCTTTTTTGTAAATATTGCAGTACCTGAATATCCTTTTTTAACAGCATAATTCCAGTATTGAATATAACCTTCAAGTTCTAAGGTAATTTGTCCTTCTTGCAGTTTAGTCTCTTGGACACAAAATATATCTGCATCCACCTCATTAAAATAGTCTAAGAAACCCTTTTTTACACATGCCCTTAATCCATTTACATTCCATGACACTAACTTCATACTGCCACCTCCTGTTTCTTTAATAATATTTATCAATCAAATCATTGGTTATGTGTATATTAATAAACCAAAGGAACTTTCCTTTGGTTTATTGACATATATATCTAGAATAATTTAATTTATATGTCAGTACATAAGACTGTTTTAACATGATTAATTTTCTTTTAAGTGTTTTTGTTGTTTAAAAATCAAGTATTATCTAATCCTCTCTTAGCTCTCTCTTTTTTAACTATATGAATTATTTTTTCAATTGTATCATCAATCTTTTCATTAACTATAACATGGTTAAAATTTTTAGAAAGCTCAAGTTCTAAATTATAACGTGCTAAACGTTCTTCTATTCTAGTTTCTCCTCTTCCTTTAAGTCTTTTAATTAATTCTTCAAATGATGATGCCTTTAGGAAAATAATTACTACATCCTTAAGTTTATCTTTTAAATTTAAAGCTCCTTTTACATCAATGTCCTTTATTAAAATTTTATCTGTTTTTGTTTCTTCTAGTACTAATCTAGAAGCTCCGTAATAATTTCCATGCACATTTTCCGATTCTAATAATTCACCATTTTCCTTTCTTCTCATAAACTCCTCAACAGAAACAAAATAATAGGGGTTACCTTGGCATTCATTTTTTCTCATTTCTCTAGTAGTGAGTGTAGGTAAAAGCTGAAAATTATTGTATTTTTTCAATATTTCATTAATAATAGTATTTTTTCCTATGCCTGAGCTTCCTGATAAAATTACTAACATATTTCCTCCTTATACAAAGAATTTCTTAATTTATTCCACTATATAAACTATTTAATTAATTGTAATGCAATTTTAGAGCTTTTTATTAAGGAATATTATAACACAAAATTAAACTTTAAAGTAAAATTCAATTTAAAAACTATAGTTTATAAATTAAACTGTATATCTTTCATTCCAACTTCTAGGAAATCCTATATTGTTTCCGTAAATATATCTAATTAGCTGCCCGTGATGTTGAACTTCATGTTCTAATAAATCTACAAGTAGTTCTAACTGCTCTTCTGATAATTTCTCCTGCTCAATAAATTCCATAATATTTCGGCAGCTTTCTGAAATACACTTTATTACTTCAGTCTTAGATGTATTATCCTGAAGAGAGCAACTAAAACCTGACCAGCTACCTTTTTGAATAGCTTTAAAATAGCTTTCCCTTGCTCCAACGATACACCACAATTGGTCGCCAATTTTGTTGGAAGGCAAATCACCAAGATGTAATAATAGATGTTCTTCAGATAGATTTTCAACTAAATCATAAGTTAATTCAAACGCTCTTCTAACTTTTTTAATTATAACTTCCATAACTTAAACCTCCTTATAATCATAAACTATCAAACAATTCCCTTTAAGTATTTTTTACCCCATTCATAAAATACTAATAAGTCAATCGAATACTCTTAATTCTCAAAAACGAATTTCATCTAAATATTTATTTATATAATACAGTTCATATAATCTTACTTCTGCTCACTTAGATAATTTAAGATATTAATAAGTGCTTTTTTAGACAATCTTTCTTGTGCTTGATAAGTCCAACCTGATACCTTATGTGAATAAATTACATTTTCATATGTTTTTAACTCATTGTAAAATTTCCCCATGCCTACACTATCTAATATTGCATAATTACCTTTGTTTACTATCCACTTTTTAAAAGACGGCATATTAAATGTAGGCTCTAATGATGTGTTTATAACTATTTTATTATTTCCAAGAGCTTCAAATTCTCTACCATCTAATATAATAGTATTTCTTGGCAGATGAGTTGATACAATATCAACTTCTTTTAACAAATCTATTAAATCTAAATATTTAATTCCCTCTTGTTCTAATTCTATTTTTCTACTTCTACTATAATAGTAAACATCCATACCAAATAATTGTGCTGCTTTAGCAAGCATTTTACCAGTTGTACCTAGTCCAATAATTCCTAGTTTCTGATTGGTCAGTTCTAATGTTTCTTCCTTCCATTGGTGAATACCAAAGCCGTGTAGTAGTCTAATCAGTTCACTTATTATAAATTCTACCGGTCCTTCATCTCCATAATCACTTACACCTAGAACAGTAATTTCTTGATTTCTTGCAGCTATAATATCTACGTTAGAACTTTTTTCATCATATAAGCTACAACACATACCAATGTATTTGATATTATCACAAGCTTTTATAACTTCTTTGTCTATAATTGTGTTCCAAGACACCAACAAACATTCAGCATCACTAATTCTTGATATAATTACATCATTATCTTTTGGGAAATCATCATAAAACACTACCTCATGAGCAATTTCTTCTAATTCTTTCTTTACCCATTTTTCTAATCCTGTATTATCTACAGATATAATTTTATTAAACTTCATATATAATCCTCCTTAAGAATCTATTATAACAAAAATTACAGGTTAATTATAAGAAAAATAAAAATCGCCATTTTTTATGACGATTCTCTTAAATAATATATTTAATTATTGACCTATCATATCTTCATTTCTCTCTACAGGTTCGTCTAGAATCATATGCTCTATAGCAAGCGACTCCCCTTTTACTGTAATTTTAACCTTATCAATATCTTCAAACTCAGTTAATGTATTTACAATAGAGTTAATAGTCATTGATTCTCCTGCTGCTCCTCCCCAGTGTTCAGTATGCATTTCTTCAGAAAAATCTACATAAGCTATATTATTTTCAACTTTTACCGATAATACCTTTACTTCACTAGGAATAGTAGCATGTAAATCTTTACTTGTAGGACCTTGTATTAACTTTTCAACAACTTGTTTAAGTACGTCTGCTCTACTCATATCATCATTTACTGTTATGTTTGTTTTTTCTGCAACAACTGCATCTGCGTTTTTATTACCAAAATATAAGGTTACTTCTTCAGTAGTTTCACCTTCACCATCCATATTATTAAGGTCAGTGGGGAATTCCACCATAAATCCTCTTTCATTTCCTTCAGCATCTACTAATTCTTCACCTTCAACAAGGATTTTTACTCTCTGTACCTCATTAAATTGAGTCATTGTATTGACTACTGATGCTACAGCTATCATTTCTTGTGTATCACCTTCAAAATTGTTAAATGCTTCGTTTAAATCAACAGTTAAATCTTGTCCTTGTCTATTTACTTCATTAACTTCTGTCTGCTCAGGAATATTGGATGTTAAATTGTTGTCTTTAGGGCCTTTTATTAATTCCTCTAATACAACCTTATATTTATCATCTTCTTTGGCAAAAGTAACTTCAACATTTTCTACAACCATAGTTTCATTGTTTTCGTCAACATAAAATAATTTAACATTCTCAGTAATTACATCGCCTCCATTACCATTATCATCTTCGTTTTCTTCAGCACATCCATAGCTGGCCATAGCAAGTAAAACGATTGAAAATATAATAATCAGCTTATTTTTCACAGTAATCAGCTCCTTCTTTTTTGTTATATTATATCCTGAAAATCTATAAATATACAAATGTTGATATGCAATTTATTTGTTAGTATAGATTATCTTAATGATTGTATTTCTTTTATAAATGAGATAAAGTTATTTCCAATTGTATATCAAGAGGTTCTTTTTCATATATCTTCGGATTAATTTCCGCTGCATATGTACAACCGACTGATTTGTAAAAAGCTTGTGTTTCTTGTGAAGGGTGTGCAGCTATATAAAGTTTTTCAGCACCTTTTTGGTTTGCTTTCACACAACATAGATTAAACAGCTTTCTCCCAATTCCCTTATATCTAAACTCATTAGATACATGAATAAAAGATAACTCTAAATATTCATTATTACTACCAAAAAATTGACCTTCGACACTAGCAAATCCTATTAAATCATCTTTTAAAAAAGCACCTATTACTATTCCTTTTTGCTTAACACAATTTTTTAGAGATTGTGTTACAACTTTCTTTTTCTCGTCGTCCCATTGATCAATAAAATGATCTGATTTATAATTATAATCATCTTTCTGTTTATACAATACAATATTTGTTTCTTGATACCGATTAAATTTTATTAATAGATTTAAATGAAAATCCTCTAAGTTTAATTGTTTGTATTTTATATTATTATAGTTTTTCATAGTTTTCTCCCTACATTTAAGTTAAATATCTATATTTATCCAAAACAATTAATGATTTAACTATCACATTTTACTGAATAAATTACCATATTCATCGGTTCTTTAGTAGATGTTTCTGTTTCAATAAAAGAATCTATCTTAGTAAAACCATTTCGCTTTAATAAGTTTATAGATTTCTTATTTTCAGAATTTGTGTATGCCTCAATTATTTTTAATCCCATATTGTTAAATCCATATTCAACAACCTTATTTAAAGCTTCGGCCATTATACCTTTTCCTCGGTTGTCTGCAAAGAGTCCATACCCTAATTCTGCTTTATAATCCTTCTTTGAAATGTTCCAAATTGAAATTGTTCCAAGGATTGTATTAGTATTTTTATCAGCGATTGCCCAGATAATCCATTTATTATTCTCTACACCAAAATTCATTTTATCAATATATTTTTGTGCATCTAGAATATCTTTATAAACTTGCATATCTACAAATTTAAAATTTTCCTTATTGGATTGATAATCAAATATAAGTTCATCATCACTCATTTTAAGCTTTCTTAATACTAATCTATCGGTCATTAAAACCGGAAATGGGTTGAAATTAATTTTATCCATCTATTAGCCCCCTTAACTCTCTTATTTTGATACTTATATTATATATTATTTTAGATTATAAGTAATAAAATATTTACATTCATAATTTTAAAATATCAAACAGGAGTTATTTATAACATAAAAAATAAATAAGGCTAGATGAATAACATCTAACCTATTTTTTATCGTGGCGATTCTTTTTTATCATTTGCTCTTCTGGTATATCTTCTTGGTTTAAATCTTGTGTTTGAACGTTATGGTATCCTTCCGAAATATTCTCTACATCTTCAACTGTGGAACTCTTTGTATCATCAAATATCCCTTGGTTGTCTCCTCCTTGATGAGACGGGTCTTTTTGAATTTCATTAAACCTTGCTACAGCTTGCCAGCTGTCTTCACCATCAAAAGCCGAAACTTCTTCCTTAGTTACATCATTGAAGGTTCTTCCAAAGGGAAATTTGAGATTATCTTCTTCAACAGGTCTGTCATGCATCATTTCTTTTATTGGTATTTTTTTATTTGCACATTCTAAACATGTTTTTGCTTCTGGTAAAATATCTAATCTTTCTTCACTGATTTTATCTCCACATATATCACATTCTCCATATGTTCCTTTTTCAATTTTTTCTAAAGAATCTTCAACTTCATTTAATCTTAATTTCTCAACATTTTCTAAATTCATTGCCTGCTCTGCCATAAACATTTCAGTGCCTAAATCGGCTGGATGATTATCATACATAGAAAGCTCATCAAAATACTTAGGCATAGACTCATTAGGATTATTATTCCTCATGCTGTTTAACGTATCTATAGTATCATTCTTTTCTTGTATTAATTTATTTTTAAAGTATTTCAGCTTATCTTTATCCATATGGATCCTCCTTGGGGTAGTAAGTATATTCATATATTATTTTTAAACTCCCCTAAAGAAAATATACTTTCATATTTTTACAAACTTTCTTGTACTATTTTTACAAGTTCAGCTATTAAATCACCTATTAGCGGTAAATTTAAATCAATAATCATTCTAAGTATGTATATAGCTAATGCACCTAATATAGTAAATCCTACAGCCATTCCAAACCCTCTTGCTAAACCAATAATGAAGTTAATAAACAGTAATCTTTTTTTATTATTCATCAAATCTACATATTCTCTTATTTTATTTCTTTCCATGTTTTCTGAAAGTTCATCAACCTTTTTCTCTATTCTTTCACTTAACTGACTGATTCTTCCCATATTAATCCCTCACATCCTATAATATTTTTTAGTGTCCCCTAATTTCTTGAAAAATAAAAAGTCCTCAAGAGAAGACTTTTTTAATAAAGGTATAAAAGCTAAAGTAAACAATCTGTCAATACAAATAGCTATGGTTTTCTCATACTATTTGTATACAGTATGCTATTAATATTAAATATATTCTAAAAAATTACCTTTTAAGCTTTTTCGTCGTTTATAAAATCAACAGATTCCAGCTGTGACTGAAGGAAAGTTCTAAATCTAGTTTTAAAAACAGATATTTCCTTCCTTATGTTTTCATATTCTCTTTTAATATCAATTACCTCTTCATTGGATTTTTGAATAATCTTTTTACCATTATCCTCAGCTTCTCTTATAATTATTTCAGCTTTTTCTCTAGCATTAGCCTTTAGTTCTTCAGCAGCACTTTGAGCCACTATTAAAGTGTTTTGAAGGGTTTCTTCAATTTCGCTGTAACGATTAATCTGGTCATTTACAATAGTTAGCTTTTCTCTTAGCTCGATATTTTCTTTATATATCTTTTCATAGTCAACAATTACTTCATCTAGGAATTTATCAACATCAGATTGTTTGTATCCGTTTATACCCTTCTTAAATTCTTTATTCTGAATATCCAATGGTGTTAACATTTTTATCCCCTTTCTTATTTTATTGTTCTTATTCTTATCCTTATTCTTTCTTTTCGTGATTTTCCTTCAATCTTATGTAATATCATTCTACCTAGACCCTTAGTAGACATTAAATCACCTTCATTAATTTCATGTGAAGACTGATTAATTGGCTGCCAGTTTACCTTTATTTTTGAATTTTTAATATAATTAAAGCTTTTGGCTCTAGAAATATTATACCCAGCACTTAATATTGCATCTAATCTAAGAGAAGGCACAGTTACTATTATTTCATCATAGTTTTCCTTAGCTTTCACAACATCATTAAACTTGATTTCTTTTACTTGTACAGATTGTCTTCCGATATTTTTAAAGTTGTATAAAATATAATCTATTATTTCTTTATGCAGAATTATTTGTCCAAAATCCTCATGAATAAGAATATCACCAATTTTTTCCCTTTTAATACCTAAAGATAAAATTGCACCTAAATAATCTCTATGACTTAGATTAGAAAATTTAAAATTACCTTTAATCAGTATAGCAGTTACAAAATTATTAATTTCATACTGATCTTTATAACTGGGATAAATAATAATTGACTTTCTCTCTGCTTCAGAATATCCTCCTTCTTCATGATAAGAAACATCAGTAAATCTATTTAAGAATGAATAACATAACTTCCTTTGATAAGGGTCAAGAAAATCGGTAGACTCTTCTGTATAATAATCAATAACCTTCTCTAATTTATCCAATACCTTTCTCATGGTAAGAATTTGTTCTTCATCTTTAATATGCTCAATATATTTAGCTTTATTAAGCATAATTAAAAGCTCTTAAAAGCCCTATTATTATTCTTGCTAATATTTCAAGAGCAAGCATAGTAAGTAGTGGAGAAAAGTCAAACATCCCTGTGTTTATCCCAAGTTTGTATATAAGATTTCTAAAAGGTGCCATAATAGGCTCGGTTAGCTGAAATACAAATCTATAAAGATTATTATTAGGATCTCTTATTAAAAAGGATAAGAGTATTCTTGCTATAATTAGTATCTGCACTAATTCTATAAAATAGTTAATTGCCCTTTCTAACTGCCACATCTAGTTCACCTCTTTTTTATTTTTGCCAAGGAAAAATTCCTTTATTCTTTAATTCGTCTTTTATCATACCATCAATTTCAACACCATTAGGAGCTAATATAAATATATCCTTAGCAACTTTCTGAATATTACCTTCTAGGGAATATATTCCTCCATTTAAAAAATCAAATATTTGCTTTTTAATCTCACCTTCTAATTGAGTAAAGTTTATAATTACTGGTTTTCTAGTTTTTAAATCATCAATTATTTTAGCTGCATCCTCAAATTTACTAGGCTCGTGGATTGCTAGTTTAAGATTGCTGTTTCTATGGGTATGCAAATTGAAAATTTTATTACTTTTGTTAAACTTTTTGTTAGATGATTGATTACCATCATAATTTTCTTCTTCATCTTCTATGTATTCCTCTTCATAATCATCTAATCCTATTAGGTATTTAAATTTGTCTAATATTTTAGTTACATTCTTTGCCATTAGTTCACACCCCTTAATATTCCCTTCTGCCGAAAATACCTGAACCAATTCTCACCATGTTACTTCCTTCTTCAATGGCTACCTCATAATCATTAGTCATTCCCATTGAAAGATATTTCATGTCAACATTAGAATATTTTTTTTCTAATATTTCAATTGAAAGTTTCTTAAGGTCTCTAAAAACAGGTCTAATTTCTTCAGAATTTTCAACATAAGGTGCAATAGTCATTAATCCCTTAATATTAATGTTACTAAATTCTAATAATTTTTCTATAAACGGAATTACTTTTTCCCTTTTAAGTCCAAATTTTGATTCTTCTTCTGCAATATTAACCTGTATTAATACATCTATAATAATATCATTCTGTTCTGCCCTTTTTTGTATTTCATTAGCTAATGAAATTCTATCTAATGAATGTATGAGATGAACTTTATCAATAATATATTTAACTTTATTACTTTGAAGATGTCCAATCATATGCCAATTTATTCCTTTAACTATGCTTTCATATTTTTTCTCTACTTCTTGTACTCTATTTTCTCCAATATTTTTGATACCAAGCTTAATTGATTGGTTAATCAAATTTACATCAACCGTCTTAGTGACAGCTATTAATTTAATATTATTATCACTTCTACCTGAACGTTTAGCTGCTTTTGTAATGTTTTCTCTAATCAACTCTAAATTGTTATATAAATTCAAGATATAACCTCCTTGTCATTCTTAGCTTAGTTGATTATTTCTCCTTCTGTCACTTTATTTCCATCAATTAAAACTTCATCATATATTGATAGATAGTAAATCTTTCTAGTTTTACCATCTTCACTATCTTGCATAGGAGATTCAAAGCTTCCAGACAGTTCTTTAACAATAGTGTATTCACCACTTTGACCTAGTATTTCAATTGCCCTAAATTTAGTAATTCCTCCTGTCCCCTTTATATATACACCATGTATACCATTATTAACTACTATTGACTCTGTGGGAATTTTTAAACCTTCAAATTTATCTAATATTATTTTCAAATTTACAAAACGTTTTTTATGAAATTCATATAAAAGCTTATTAAGTCTTAACACAAGCACTGCCTTATCATCTTCACTGTTAACCTTAAAAATTTCAGTTTTTATCTCATGGTCTGAATCATCTAACCTTATATATACACTAGATTTGTTATTTAAAAATTGTATTATTTCCTTATTTGTAATCATACCTGCTATATACCATTCATAATTATCTATGATTTTATATATAGGCTCTCCAGCTTTAACATTTTTTCTAGCATTAATATCTAATAAATTCTCATCCATAATTTCAAAGTTTTTAGGATAGAAATCTGCCAGTTTATTAGGAGTGTAGATCATCTCTAAACCATCTATGCTATAACTAACAATACCGGAAATCTGAGCATTATAAATGAAATTTAGATTCTCCATTTCAGTAATAATCTCTTTCCTTCTATCTTTTAACTTTTGTAATCTATTTGCACTATATCCCGTTTGCCCTGTTAAGGCTTTTTGCTTGTCCAGCTTTTCGTTAAGTTCTAATCTTAAATTTGCAACTTCTTTATATTCTTTATTAATTACAGCTTCTCCTATTCTTTTTATAAGATTGTCAATATTTTGTTGGTTTTTTTCAATATCATTTTTAAAAATTTCAGTAGATAAATTAGTATTGCTTAGATTTTCTATTTGTTCCTCTATATCTTGTAATTCATCTTTTAACTTCTTTGTGTTTGAATTTATTGGAATTTCAGCAATTTTGTCCCTTGCTCCAACTCTTTCTCCTTCTTGTATATAATATACAATTTCTCCAGTAATATCTGATTTGTAAACTTTTTCTTCTTTAAATACTATTGCCTCAACTTCTTCTACAATTTCTAGTGCTGCGTTTGTCACAACATATGTTTTAAGCTTAGTTGCTTGCAACACCGGTACTATTTGAAACATTAAATAAATTGCTACAATAAAAATTAATATTAATCTAAACTTTTTTTTAAAATTATGATTTTTTTTATTTTTATCCAACATTATAGCACCACCAAAAACTATGCTTTTCTTAAAGTATATATTTCTTCACTTATTAGATATTTCCTCTAATTTTTTTAACACCGTTTCACTTAAAGAACTTTCCATACTTGCTAATAACTTTGAATTTCTTGATTTTATTAACATGAAGTTTTTCCACTCTATCATCGTGAGTCGCAAGCAGTAGTAAATTTTCCTTTTTCTTAGCTCCAATGATTACACCACTCACCTTTTTATTTCCATGCATAACAATTCTTACCTCATCACCTGATTTTACATTTTCTCCTCCTAAGGCGAAAATTTTAATATCTGCCTCATCAAGATATTCTTCAGTCACAGCCTTATTTTCAATGATGATAGTATTATTAGTTAGGTAGAATTTCTCCTTTAAAACTACAAAAACATAACCAAGAATACTAACTGTTAAAAGTACATATAATATTTTTTCTAAATGAGAAAAAAAGATAGTCATAATATCACAACCTTTTATAATCACTAAACTATAGTATAACATATAGGATAATAATATAATAGCATTTTAGGTAAAAAAACTCTTTACAAATACCTTATAATTGTGTATAATTTATAATGTTTTCGGGATGTGGCGCAGCATGGTAGCGCACAAGTCTGGGGGACTTGGGGTCGCTGGTTCAAGTCCAGTCATCCCGACCATTTTTTGTTTTTATATATTGCTGTATGTTTGAAAAATAGACGTTTATACTTTTAAGGTTTTTTTATTTTAAGATTTATTTTGTTTTAAATGGCACGATTGGCACGCAAAATGGCACGTATAAATATGTATAACATTTAACAATATTAATTTTCAATTATTATTTTTTCTGTTTACAATATAAATATATGCTTTGAAAAAAATTTCTACACTAATAAAAGAGATAGGTTTGACTATCTCTTCAGGCTATAGGTAAAGTCTAAGGGAAGGTTTTACCTTCCCTTTTATTATATTATAATGCAGATTAACCCGCCACTACCTTCATTAACAATCCTTTGAAGTGTCCTCTGGATTTTCTCTTGTGCATCTTCTGGCATCATATTTAATTTACCTTGTAATTGCTCGCTAACTAAGTCATGGAGAGATTTTCCAAACATATTAGATTCCCATATCTTTGATGGATCATTTTCAAATTGATCTAAGAAATATTTTGCCAATTCTTCACTTTGCTTCTCAGTTCCTATCAACGGTGATACTTCTGTTGCTATATCAGCCTTTATCATATGAATACTAGGAGCATTTGCTCTTAATTTTACACCAAATCTATTACCTTGCTTAAATATCTCAGGTTCTTCTAATTCAAGTTCTTCCAGACTAGGATGAACCAGTCCGTATCCTTTATCTTTAACATCTACCATTGCATTCTCAAGCTTATCATATTCCTTTTTAGCCTCAGACAGCTTTCTCACCAGAGCAAGGATTTGATAATCTCCTTCAATCTTATAACCCGATAATTCCCCTAAAACATTATAGAATAAATTACTATCCACTTCAACATCAACATTTGTTATACCTTCTCCAAGTTTTATTTCTTTTACTTTAGCTGATTTAACAACATCCAGCTCGTTAAATACATTAATACCTGATTTTATTTCACTTAATCTTTGTAAATTTGAAACTGAATCTTTAACTACCCCAAGTATACCGCTTCTAATAGGATGATTTCTTGAGAGACCTTCAACCCACCCCGGAAGATTGATGTTAATTTCCTTAACCGGAAACTCCATCAATACTTTTTCAAGAATATTCTCAACATCATCTAAACGCATATTCATACAATCTACATTCACTACTGGAACTTTATATTTTTCTTCCAAATTTTCTCTAAGAGCAATCGTACTATCTAGATCAGGATGCTTGGAGTTCAGAAGAATAACAAAAGGTTTTTCTAATTCTTTAAGCTCGTTTATAACTCTTTCTTCAGACTGTATGTAATTTGACCTTTGAATATCTGTTATAGAACCGTCAGTAATAACCACTACTCCTATAGTTGAATGGTCGTTAATTACTTTTTTAGTACCAATTTCTGCTGCTTCTTCAAACGGTATATCCTTTTCATACCACGGAGTGCTGACCATTCTCGGCATATTATCTTCCTCATGACCTAATGCCCCTTCAACTAAGTATCCTACACAGTCAACCATTCTAACCTTAAAGGAAACATTCTCCTTTATAGTTAAATCTATCGCCTCATTAGGAACAAATTTAGGTTCAGTAGTCATAATTGTTTTTCCTGAACCGCTTAGTGGCAGTTCATCATTAGCTCTTTCTTTTTTATACTTATTATCAATGTTTGGCAAAACTAAAAGTTCCATAAATCTTTTAATAAACGTTGACTTTCCTGTTCTCACAGGTCCTACTACTCCTACATAAATATCTCCATCTGTTCTTTCTGAGATGTCTTTGTATATATCAAAATTATCCATAAACTTTCCCCCTTTTTATAATAATGGATAACTTATGTCAACATTAATAAAAAATAGAAATTCACACTAGAAATGTACTTCAATATATATATATGAAGACCATTACAGAATATGACATGCTAAAAGAAAAGTGCAAAAAAAGGACATACACGAATATATGCTACAAATTATTACTATCTTTATATACTGTTTGTGCATCCAAATATAGCTTCCTAATATTTTTAATCAGAAAATAAACTACAAACATGACAGTCTGTTGTCATATTTAATTTGGTATCATAAAAACATCAATGCTAAATACTTAAATTTTGAAAGGAGAATTATCATGAAATCAGAAAATTTTTTAGAGTATTACAGTGAACAAGGATTAATATCGTCTCCAGGGTCTTATAAACACTTACTGGATGACATTTCTACAGAAATTCCTAATCTGTGTGAAGTTATTCATAAATTTATGCTAATTGATTTATTAGTAACTATGCAAATAATTTCAATCCCACAAAAACATATAAGTGACAGTAATATAAGAGGAATTGAAAGTAAATTAAAAGAAGTAATGGATAGAGATGATTCAAGCTTACTAAATCCAAGAAGTAATGAGAAATTTTTATTAGGAAATTGTAGAGATTTATCACTTATGATGTGTTCTATATTGAGAAACAATAAGATTCCTGCTCGATTAAGATCAGGATTTGCAACTTTTTTCGATCCGTTTCAAAAGAAAAACTTTGATCATTGGGTTTGTGAATATTGGGATAAATCAAAAAACAGTTGGATTAGGGTAGATCCTTGGATGAATCAAGTACATTTTAGAAAAGAATCATTACCGTCAGATTTATTTAAAGGATTAATTGAGTTGGATTATAACCCATATGATGTATCAAATGAGTATTTTATGACAGGAGCAGAAGCTTGGATTAATTGTAGAGAAAATGGACATGATCCAAATAATTATGGTACTTATGAAGAAGAACTAAAAGGAACATGGTTTGTTCGGGATAATATGATTCGTGACTTGTTATGTCTAAATAAGTTAGAGCCTCTTGCTTGGGACTGTTGGGCAATTATGGGAAGAGAAAACAGTAATATAAAAAGTGAAGAATTAGAATCTCTAGATAAGATTGCGGTATTTTTAAATGCTGGAGATTTTAATAAAGATACTCTTTCAGAAAAGCTGGAAAGTGTAAAGATAAACAAATCTATTATCAAGTCTATCAAATAATTTCATAACTCCTAGGAACAAGAGATCAGTGAACCAGTTTAATAAAGAAATTTAATTATAACGAATAAAGGTACAAGCTTTGATTACAGCTACATCATTAAACATAAAAAGATAGTATTGCCAGATAATACTATCTTTTTATTTTAATGCTATTTTAAAATATATTTACATCTCCCATATTTCTAATTTACTTGTAGATATACCTATAGCACCAGCTTTAATACTATTAACCACATCTTCTTTATCTTTTATAAGACCTCCAGTAATAATTGGAAGTTTTGTTTCCTGTGAAATAATCTTTGTTACCTTAGGCATTATACCAGGCATTATTTCAATTGCATCCGGCTTATTCTGTTTTACGGAATTAATCCCTGTTTCTAAAGATAAGGAGTCAATTATAAAGAGTCTTTGTATTGCAAACATATTAAGCTGCTTAGCAGCTTTTATCAAGCTGCTTTTAGTTGTAATTATTCCATCAGGCTTAATGATCTGGCAGATATACTTCAATGCAGCTACATCCTTGGAAAATCCATCCATCAAATCTATATGCACATAGATGTTTTTTCCATTCTCCTTGACTTTATCAACAATGCCTTTTAGGTTAAAGATACTGCCTTTTAATAGAAAGATGATTTCACATTGAGAGTTTATTGCTGCTTCAATCATTTCCGAACTGTTAACAGCTACAATTATCGGGTTTATATTTGTTTTATCTAAAAAATCATTTTTCATCTTATTCACTCCAGTGATTTTATATTACACTAATTTGATATTTATTATTATACTTTATATTATACTAAAACCGTAACTAATTTTATATATCAAATACATTAAATCAACTGGAATTTAGTGTATAACTAGACTATTCTTTTTCAGCTAAAGCCATACTTCTTGTTGCGATTATGTTAACTCCCTCTCCTAAGACATTCTCAACAATGATATGACCTACCTTTATAGGTGCATCAACTTCAATTGAATTAATTATTTCCATACATTCAAATATCTTATCCTTTGAAATAGTCCCATCAGTTTTTACAGGTAATCTATTAAGCAGACCATTTTTAATCTTCACTGTTGAAGTAACAACTCTAGTAGGATTTTTAAGTTCTTTTACTGCATAGATTTCACCTCTTGGACAAGCTGCGTTTTTAACTATATAACCGGATTTACTTTTATCATCCTCAAAAACCTCTAATCGACATCCAACAGGACATACTATACAAACCATTTCTTTTTTCTCCATAATTACGCCTCCTTAACTACTTCTACAGTTAATACTGCATCCTTTTGTTCACTTAACAGGCTCTTATTTATAACAATTTTCTCCATTTCACTAGGAGTCATATGTCTTTTCTTTAACTCTTTAATTATTTTATCATTTAATTTTACTACAAGTTTAGAATTCTTATATACACCTCTAACCCTCATGAATAATTCTAAGCTTTTTTCTAAATTTTCTACTCTGATTTTATGGGGAACAATATAATTTATCCCTTTAGAAGGCTTTGTTTCAATAAAAGATTCATTATTATTTAACTCACCTTTAACGAATCCTGCCGCACTTTTCCCTGCTCTTCTACTTTCCTCAGTAACATAATCAACTAAATCATGTACATGTACAACATTTCCGCAAGCAAATATTCCATTTACATTTGTTTCCATAGATTCGTTTACTATAGGTCCTTTTGTAGCTCTATCTATTTTTATACCGGCATTTCTAGAGAGTTCGTTTTCCGGAATCAGTCCAACAGATAAAAGTAGAGTGTCACATTCATAAACAGTTTCAGAACCTGAAATTGGTTTCTTATTTTCATCTAAATTAACTACAACAACACTCTCAACCCTATCTTTTCCATTAATTTTACTTATGGTCTGACGTAGCATTAGTGGTATGTTATAGTCTTCTAAACATTGAACCACATTTCTCATAAGTCCGGCAGCAAAATTATCACGGGATAATACTCCTATGACTTCTGCACCTTCTAAGGTAAGCCTTCTTGCCATAATTAGTCCAATATCACCAGAGCCTAAAATCATTACTTTCTTACCTACCATAACACCTTCCATGTTTATTAATCTTTGTGCCATGCCGGCATTGTAAACACCGGAAGGTCTTGAACCTGCAATATTTATTGCCCCTCTAGTCCTCTCTCTACAGCCCATAGCAAATATTACCGCTTTTGACTTTATAGTTAAAACTCCATCTTTTGTATTAATAGCATTTACAATCTTATCATCTGTAACGTCCAATACCATTGTATCAAGCTTATATTCAATTCCTATATTCTCTAACTCTTCAATGAATTTCTCTGCATATTCAGGTCCAGTTAACTCTTCTTTAAAAATATGAAGACCGAATCCATTGTGAATACATTGTTGTAAAATGCCACCTAATTCTCTGTCTCGTTCTATTACTAATATACTATCAATACCATTTTTCTTAGCTTCTATTGCGGCAGCTAATCCAGCCGGACCACCACCAATTATAACGATGTCGTATTTAAGCATATTCTCATCTCCTATTCTCTTGTACTAAAAAACTAACTGTAAACTATTAAACATTATTCTTAGTTAATCCTGTAGCGATATATGATTTTTTACTATCCTTAACTATATCTACTATGTCTTCTCCAAGTTCTCTTGCTAAAATTTCCATTACTCGAGGTCCGCAAAAACCACCTTGACATCTACCCATTCCGGGTCTTACCCTTCTTTTAACACCATCAAATGTTCTGGCACCCGCATTTCTATTTATTGAATCTACTATTTCTCCCTCAGTGATGTTTTCACATCTACAAATAACTCTGCCGTATCTGGGGTCTTTCTTTATAATCTCTTTTTTCTCTTCTTCATTTAAAGCCATAAATACAGTCATTTTTCTTCTTATAGGATTAAATTCTTCGTTTAGTTTAAAGCTTCCATCCATGTCTCTTAGCATATTAACCACATATTCTGCAATTGCAGGTGCTGCTGATAATCCCGGAGACTCAATCCCTGCAACATTAATAAAACCTTTAGATTGATTGGATTCTTCAATTATAAAATCTTCAGTGCTTGGTTTAGCCCTTAACCCTGCAAAACTTGTTATAACTGAATTAAACGGTACATTAGATAAGGTTTTTCTTGAAGCTTCCATAACATAACATAATCTTTCTTCAGTTGTTTCTGTATTTTCTTTGTTTTCTATATCTTCAGCGTCAGGTCCTATTAAAATATTTTCATGTACTGTTGGTAAAACCAGTACACCTTTACCTAATTTCGTAGGACATTGAAATAGAATAGAATTTGTTATGTTTCCTTCACTCTTATCTAATACAAAATATTGTCCTCTTCTTGGAATTATTTCAAAACTAGGCTTTGCAACCATATTGTGTAGATTATCAGCATAAACTCCTGCACAATTAATAACATACTTTGTTTTTATTTGTTGCTCATTTGTGAAAATTACGTAGCTATCTTCTTGCTTTTCAATTTTAATAACTTCATTATTTAGCATCAAATCAACATTATTATCTACAGCGTTTTCAGCTAATGCCATGGCTAACTCCCACGGTCCAACAATTCCAGCTGTAGGTGCATGTAGGGCTCCTACAACATACTCTGAGATATTTGGCTCAATAGCTTTGACTTCATCTCTATTAAGAATTCTTAAGTCTGGTATTTTATTCTGTCTGCCTTGTTCATAAAGCTCCCCTAAGGTCTCCATCTGATCTTCACTAAAGGCTAATACTAAAGAGCCTATTCTCTTAAATGGCACATCCAGCTCCTCACATACTTTATCAAACATAGGATTTCCTAATGCATTGAACTTCGCCTTAAGAGTTCCTGATTTAGCATCATATCCAGCATGAATGATTGCACTATTTGCTTTTGTAGTCCCATTTGCGACATCGTTATCTTTTTCTAATAAAGCTATCCTTAGAGTATACCTAGCAAGTTCTCTTGCTATGAAGGTTCCTATAATTCCTGCCCCTATAATCGTAACATCGTACATTATTGCTCCTCCTTTAGTTCTGTTATTATAATCATAATGCATTTTATGATAACCTAGTAATCCTTGTGTAAAAAACAAAAAGCCGCACTAAGACAGACTTACTTTTGCAAGTCTACTTATGCGGCTCTCAATCTCTTGCCTTTTTATTTAATTATTAATATATATTCAAACTTCTAAAACTTATTCTTCTGATTCCCATTTAAAGGATCTTCTTACTGCTTTTTCCCATCCACCATAAAGTTTTTCTCTTTGTTCATCATTCATTTCAAAATTAAAGGTTCTATCTATTGCCCACATTTTACTAATCTCATCTCTATCTGACCAAAATCCCACAGCTAATCCAGCAAGATATGCTGCACCTAATGCAGTAGTTTCCACAACCTCAGGTCTATCCACAGGAACTCCAAGAATGTCTGATTGGAATTGCATTAAGAAATTATTGACTGCTGCTCCTCCATCAACCTTAAGTCTCTTCAGTTTTATATCTGAATCATCTTGCATAGACTCAAGTACATCTCTAGTTTGATATGCAATAGATTCAAGAGTAGCTCTGATTATGTGGTTCTTGTTGGTGCCTCTAGTAATTCCAACGATAGTTCCTCTGGCGTACATATCCCAATAAGGTGCTCCAAGACCTACGAATGCAGGTACAACATACACTCCATCTGAATCTTTTACCTTTGAAGCAAAATACTCGCTATCTGAAGCATCATGTATTAATCTTAATTCGTCACGGAGCCATTGAATTGAAGCTCCACCAACAAAAATACTTCCTTCAAGTGCATATTTAACTTTACCGTCTATACCCCAAGCAATCGTTGTTAATAGTCCATTCTTTGAATGGATCATTTTGTCACCAGTGTTCATCAGCATAAAGCAACCTGTTCCATAAGTATTCTTTGCCATCCCAGGTTGATAACAAGCCTGACCAAACAAAGCTGCTTGTTGGTCTCCAGCTGCACCGGCTATAGGTATTTGTGCTCCTCCAAAGGTTTTAGAATCTGTATATCCATATATTTCACTAGAAGGTTTAACTTGCGGTAACATTGACTTAGGAATTCCAAGTTCATCCAGTAATTTTTCATCCCACTCCAGATCTTTAATATTAAATATCATAGTTCTAGAAGCATTTGAATAATCCGTTACATGAGATTTACCTCTAGTTAAATTCCAGATAATCCAAGTATCTATAGTTCCGAACAGCAGATCCCCATTTTCAGCTTTTTTTCTAGCTCCTTCAACATTATCTAAAATCCATTTGATTTTAGTCCCTGAAAAATAAGCGTCAATTACAAGACCTGTGTTATGTCTAACATAATCATCTAACCCTTTAGCTTTCAATTCATCACAAATACCTGCTGTTTGACGAGATTGCCAAACAATTGCATTATATATAGGTTTCCCAGTGTTTTTGTCCCAAACTACTGTGGTTTCTCTTTGATTTGTAATACCAATGGCTGCTAACTCTTCAGGTCTTACGCCTGATGTTTCTAAAACTTCCCTTGCAACACCACTTTGCGTACCCCAAATCTCCATGGCATCATGCTCTACCCAACCGGGTTGTGGATATATCTGTGTAAATTCTTTCTGGGCTGTCTTAATAATTCTTCCTTGTTCATTAAATATTATTGCTCTTGAACTAGTAGTTCCTTGATCAAGTGCTAATATATACTTCTTTTTCAATTTCTTCACCCATTTCTATTATTAATCAAAAAAGTGAATTTTTCAATACTTTTTTAGACTATTTCCTTTAAGGAACTAAAAAACTCTAACATTTTGTTTTTTAAGAGCTTCTTGAACCTTCTTGATATTAACCTTCGATGTTGGGACATCATCTTTAACTGATATAGCAGCTGCAACCCCGGCTCCTTGACCCGTAACAACACAGCAGCTCATGTTTCTAAACGCACTATGTGCATTAATATCTCCAGATATACTTCTACCTGCAACAAGTAAGTTATCTATTTTTTTAGGCAAAATAGCTCTGTAAGGTATTTGAAAATATCTCCCTGTAATTGGAACCCAAAGTATTCCATTACCATCTATAAACTCCGGAAATATACCAATAGAGTCTTCAAATCTTCCTTCACCCATTACATCATCACCGGTCATTTTGTAATGACCTTCAATTTGTCTTGATTCTCTTGTACCCATAGTCATTCCAAAGTTTCTAAGTCTAGCATTCTCAAAGCCCGGCGTATATTTTTTAAGAGCTGCTATAGCATTTATTACTGCCTCTCTTCCTTCAATTTCGGCACGAGTTAAATCCTCTACATTAGTACAATCAATACCTCCCATAAATACAACATTTAGTTGTGTTACTTCTCCTTCGGGAGAAACTGTACTATAAGTGCCTCCATATGCAACAGTATCAGTATCTTGAATAAATCCATCATCTTTTGCATTACAGAATGGTTTAACGATATATGGACTAAACATATCATCCTCTTTACCGTCAGTCTCCATAGACCATTCACCTTTCCAATTACTATATGTTGGTTTAAGATCCTCGTTAATATACTTTAAAAACTTCTCCCCATCAACACCTCTACAGTGAAAAAGTGGTGTAACCCAAGATAGTTGATCTCTTTTAGCAAATGGTGCTCCTGCTAAAGCTGCAACATCAGCATCTCCTGAACAATCAATTACTCTCTTAGCTAATATAGCTTGTCTGCCTGATTTACTTTCAGTAATAATGCCCTTAATTACATTGTCTTCAACAATAGCTTCAACAGCATAGCAGTGTAAAAGGGGCTTTACACCAGCATCTTTAATCATAACATCTGCAACATATTTAAACATTTCAGCATCAAGGGCCTGACTGTCAGATTGACACTCTTTTGTACTTGCACCTAGAGACTTTGCTTTTTCTTCAAACTCAAAAGCAATACCGCCTGCTTCAACTGTACCTTCATGTCTATACCATGCAAATCCTTCTACTCCTACCTGAGTAATAACACCACCAAAGCAACCATATCTTTCAAGCAGCATTGTACTAACACCTTCTCTGGCTGATGCTAATGCTGCAGCTAAACCAGAAGGACCTCCTCCAACTACTAAGACGTCTACTTCATCTAAAACTGGTACTTGTTTGGGCATTTCATTAATATATTTCATTATAATAATCACCTCTAAAGGATATAGTATTTTTAATAATTTTAAGCTAAACATTTAAATGCAAATTTACATATTTTCTTAACCAAGTAGCTCACTCATCAAAACGCCTACACCTTTTCCTAACTCTACTTTAACTCCTAATTTATAGAGAGCTCGTTCTATAGCTGCAATAACACAAACTAAATGGTGGCTGTCTATGTTACCCATATGACCTAATCTAAACATTTTCCCAGCATAGGCCCCTAAACCGCCTGCTACAACTACACCTTCTTCTGCAAGTATTTTTCTAAACTGAGCATCATCTATACCTTCAGGATATATAACGTTAGATAAAGATACTGCTCTATGTCCTTCTTGAGCTAAGATTTTAAAACCTAGAGACTCTAAAGCCATTTGCATAGCTTTTGCATCTCTTAAATGTCTTTCAAATCTATTCTCCAATCCTTCTTCTTTTATTAATCTTACAGATTCCTTGAGTGCCCATATAAGATTAATAGGTGGTGTTCCCCAATATTTCATGGGATCATTCATTATTGGTATCCATTTCTCAAAATCTATATAAGATTCAGGAATAGTTGTAAAGCTCTTTCTTCTTTCAATTGCTCTTGATCCCGCCCATAGTATAGCAAGTCCGGGTGCTACACCAAAAGCCTTCTGTGACCCTGTAAGAAGTACATCAATTCCCATATCATCAACATATTCTCTTTCAGAAGCTGTTGAGCATACTCCATCAACTATTAATAGTGTATTATCGAATTTTCTAACCATTTTAGCAATTTCTTCTACGGGTGCTTTAACGCCTGTAGAAGTATCTACGTGAGTAATTGTAACAACAGCATATTCTTTTTCACTTAATTTTTTTTCAATTTCTTCTACAGATACAACCTTACCCCATTCACTTGAAATAACATCTACATTTAAATCCTTTCTTTCACACATATCAATAAACCTGTCACCAAAGTAGCCATGGGATACTACCAGAACATTATCTCCATGTTTTGTAGTGTTAGCTATAGCCATTTCCATCGCCATAGTCCCTGTACCTGCAACAACAAAGCACTCTCCATCAGTTTTCCACATTTCCTTTAAATCCTTAACTAATCCTTTAAAATCCTTAACAAAATCAGCGTCTTTAAATGCAACCGTTTCTCTTCCCATTTCGTCTTGAATAGATCTAGCTACAGGAGTAGGTCCAGGTATCATTACAAGTTTTGTGTTTTCCATTTTTTATCATCCTTTCATACTAATTAGTTTAAATTATTTAATATTTAATACTTAAGTTATATTTATAAAGACAATGCTTATAAAAATGTATAAGCATATGATTCTTTATAGTCATTTAATTTGCTACAATTCTTCTCCACCTATACCATTTACACCCAATAACTGAAGCTCTTTTACAAGCTCATCATATTCTATGCTTTGAATGTCTTGGTCATTTTTAATAGATATAGAAGCTGCTATACCACAAGCTTGTCCCATTATCATACACTGCGGCATACCTCTCACAGAAGCAAAAGCCACTGAGTCTGCAGAAATAATCCTACCTGCAAACATAAGATTTTTTATGCTTTCAGGCACCATAGTTCTAAATGGTATTGTATAATATAAGCCTTTATCTCCAATAGAGTCGTGAGTCATCACATTAGAACCTCTGAAAACATCATCAATTGGATTATCACAAGCTACGATTCCGTCACAAAACTTTTCACCTTTAGCAATATCTTGTCTAGTTATTTGATATAATCCATCAAATTTACGTGTTTCTCTAACTCCAACCACCGGACCCATATAAATTGCTTGAGAATTTTCAAAGCCTGGTATTTCATTTTTAACAAATTCTATTAATTGATGACATCTCTTTCTTGCTTCAAAAGTTGCTTTTGTTACATCTTCAACATTTGTACCATCAACATCTCTGATAACTACAGAATTAAAATATACACTATCTTTGTGAAATCCTTTCATAATGTAAAGCTTATACAAATCTTCATGAATCCTGCCTTCTAATATTCCCTTTTCTGCATATTTTCTAAAATATGGGTCATCGTTTTCATCAAATATTTTTTTCCAATCTGCATTTATCATTAAAAATGTTAAGGTTGTACCCATCATATTTCCATTTTCATCACCTTTTATATAAGGCACTCCAGCTTTAGAAGCAATGTCACCATCTCCAGAACAGTCAATGACAATCTTACAATTTATAATGTGTTTTCCATTTCTATCATAATAAACTACCTTATTTACTCTGTTATCTTCTACAATCACATCAGTTGCAGTTGCATTAAGAAGAAGATTTACATTTGACTCTGCTAACATTTCGTACAACGTAAATATAGCTATTTCATGATCATATAATACCTCCGGACCAAATTCTTCTAAGCTGCACACTCTTTTTTCTGCTGCAGGTGGTTTCATATCGTACAAACGATTAACAAATTCATCAAATATCCCACCTATAGATTTTCCACAAGGGTATCCAGCTCCTAAAGGCATACCGGGACAGCTAGACATTACTCCTCCGATTTTGTTACTTGATTCTAGTAGATAAACCTTTAATCCTTTACGTGCCGCTGCTATTGCTGCTCCAATTCCTGCTGTTCCGGCTCCTATAACCAATACATCTGAGTTTTTAATATCAATAGCTTGATTATTCATTAAAATCCTCCTTAGCTGTTTCATTTTATGGTTTAAGAAATATAACTAATGATTAACAATGTAAATAAATCTTTTTTATTATTTAAGTTACTTAATGCCCATAGCCGAGATTACATCTATAAACTAAAAGCGATTGATTTCAAAATTTATATTTAAAGTTAAATTATTTAATGTTTCTAATATTACTTATACTGTTCTTAAAAATACTAATCCCTGATAGAGTGATTATTTTTAAGGCATTTTACGAATGATATTACCATAATAACTATAATCACAATTAAAGGTACTGAACCCACAACTGATGATATTTGTAACGTTTTCAGACCACCTAAAAACATTAAGGAAATTGGTAGAATTGTTATTGCAAATGCCCAAAATACTCTATGCCATCTTGCAGGCTCTTCTCCGTCTTTCAACTCTTTAGTTGCTATAGATGATAATACATAAGCAGCCGAATCAAAAGAAGTAGCCAATGATATGAAAGCAAGTACAATAAATACAAATATAACAGCATTTGAAAATGGCAGAGTTTCTAAAATAGACATAATAGCTACCGGTCCACCATGTTCCGATAATATTCCTGCAATATCTTTTATTCCATTGGTCTGTAAATGCAATGCATAGTTTCCGAAAACAGCAAAAAATATCCAACAACCTAAACTGCCGAATAAAGTTGTACCTAATATAATTTGTTTCAATGTCCTTCCTTTAGATATTCTAGCTATAAACAGACCAACAACTGGAATGTATACTATCCACCATGCCCAATAAAAGGTTGTCCAATCCTGTGGAAAACCAGATTTTGCTATAGGGTCTGTATAGAAACTCATTTGAATGAAATTTTGAAACATTTTACCTATACTATTTGAAAAAGTATTCATAATGAATGACGTTGGTCCAACTATTAAAATAAAACATAAAAGTCCCATAGCTATCAGTATATTAATGTTACTTAGATTCTTAATGCCCTTTTCAAGTCCTAGAAAAACACTAAGACCAAACATTGAACCCCATATTAAAATAATAACTATATCCAGAGTAAGGGAAGGTTCTACTCCTAACAATATTCCTATCCCTTCAGCTACCATAGGTGTTCCTAACCCTAAGCTGGTAGCTACACCTGATAGCAATCCTAAAATCACAAAAATATCTATAATTTTCCCAATTAAGCCTTTGGTGTTCTTTTCACCAATTACTTCTACACATGTAGCACTAAGCCTAAATATGGGTACTTTTCTAATATAATAAAAATATCCAACTACAACAGCAGACAAACAATATGTTGTCCAAGCACTTATACCCCAGTGAAACAGTCCATACGTAGCTGCCCATTCCGCAGCTTCAGCAGAAAATGGCTCTATTCCAAAAGGCGGAGTCATATAGTAATAAGCCCATTCAATTGACCCCCAGTAAAGAATACTTGATCCTATACTGGCACAGAACAACATAGAAACCCAGCTCATTGTTGAAAACTTTGGTTTACCATCACCCAGTTTTATTTTACCATATTTACTAAAAGCTAACCAACCTAAGAAAATCATACACCCAAATATACTAAACAAATAAAGCCATCCAATTTCATAGGTTAAATAAGAAAGTAATTGATTTATGAACTTTGATGATTTTTCAGGATACATAACCAATGAGATACTGACAGCTAATAAAGATAGTATTGAGGGCCAAAATATAGCTTTATCCACTTTTGTATTTCTCATAAAACTTCCACTCCTAACTTAAAATTTAGCGGCCCAATTGTGTGATTTCTATTCAGCTTTTTAAATCTAACTTTGTTATTTTGAATAAATTATTAACAAATTAAGAACCGGGGTTGCTAAAAAAATTCGCAGAATTTTGGAACCCCGATTCAAATGGTGTTTATTTTTTAGTATTATTCTATTTCAGCTTCATCAGCTTTTACATAAATTTTTTCCCCTGACCTCATAGTATGAGGAATTCCTGCTGGGAAATCCTTTTTAAGCTGTTTGAAGAAACTCATAATCAATACAACTAATGCAATACATATAGGGAATCCTGTTATTATGGATACTGTTTGAAGCGGTTTAAGAGCATTAGGATTTAATAAGTATAGACCCATTGATACCACTCCTGCTAACACTAACCAGAAACCCATATTCCATTTTTGAGGATCTCTATCCCCTGAAATCTTTCTCTCAGAAGCAGCAGCCAAAGAATACCCTACCGCACTATGTCCAGTGATGTATGAAAGTAGACAAATCACTGTAAATAGAACAATCATAAGATAACCACCGGGAGCATGAGAGAACATTTCAATAACTACACCACCTCGACCTTTTTCAGCTAATGTTGTTACTAGATCAGATATATTGTTCAATTGCAGATTAAGACCGAAATTAGGTAATACCATGTAGAAAATCATGCAGCCTAATGATCCAGCTGTAAGTCCGCCAATGGTAACTTGACGAATTGTACGTCCCTTTGAAATTTTAGCAATGAAAAGTCCAAAAGGAAGTGCATATACTGCCCACCAAGCAAAGTAGAAAATAGTCCAAGCTTGAGGAAATCCACCATTTCCAATAGCATCAGTTGCTAAACTCATTTGAAGGAAATTCTGGAACATAATACCCATAGCATCAGTAGACTGGTTTAGAATGAACCAAGTCGGACCAAAGATAAGAATACCAGCAATAAGCAATCCAAAACCCCAAAGATTTAAATTACTCAGTTTGGAAAAACCTTTTTTCAAACCAAAAACTAATGCAGCAAGAGGAATAAAAGTCCACAATGAAATAACAATAATATCAATACCAGTATTAGATGATTCCAAACCAAACATATGAGCAATACCACTAGAAATTGCAGGTGTTCCTAATGCAATAGAGGATAACACTCCTCCGAGAAGACCAAAAATGTAAAAAAAGTTCAATGCATGTCCGGCAATTCCATCTGAATGTTTTCCTAACAACGGACGAGCATACTCACTCATTTTCATGTTCTTCTTTTTCTTAGCAAAATAGAAGTAACCAATAGGTATAGCTGCAGCTATATAAAACGCCCAAGCTGAAGGTCCCCAGTGAAACATACCGTAAGCAGATGCCCATCTAGCGGCTTCAAGGCTTCCAGCTTCCACACCAAATGGAGGACTATCCATGATCCATATCCACTCAATGGCACCTAAATACAGTAAACTACCTCCAGTACCTGATGTTAGAATCATACCCAGCCATGTTATAGTTGAGAATTGAGGCTTTTCATTTTCTCCTCCTAAAACAATGTTTCCCATTTTAGAAAACGCATAATATAAACAAAGACCTAGTAACCCTAATGTGAAAACAAGGAAAAACCATCCCAGCTCATTCGTAGAAAAAGCATGGATTTTGTTTAAAGCATCATTACTTTGTTGAGGAAAAGCATAGAAATAAGCACCAGCAAGTAACGTAACTAAGGTTGCTGGGATAAAAACAGTTTTGTCAATACGCATCTTTAGTGTTTTGTTAGTTTGATTTTCCTTTGATTTTGTAACACCACTCATAATAAACCTCCTGTTTTTTTAAATTTGTTCTTTTGATAATTACTATCTCTCAAATTAAATTTGCTTCTAAATTTAAGTCCTTTTTATCAATCCCCCTTTTAAAAATACTGTTATGAATGATTTTAAATAAACTACTATCTCACGAGTTTGAACCCCAGCCATGCATTACAGCATGCCTCGTAAAGAAAAGTATAAACCTTTTTCTCCAATAGAATCATAGTCTAAGAGCATTAGGAAATAGTAAAATCTTCTTTCACATACCCCATCTCATCAGAAAGAGCATTGGCACTTTTCACTACTAATTTAATAAGTTCAGATTTATGCTTAGTTGATACTTTGTATTTTGGAAAAGAAATACTTATACTTGCTACAACTCTTCCTGTATAATCTCTTACTGGGGCTGCAACACACCATGCTCCAACTTCACATTCCTCGTCATCAAATGCGTATCCTTGCTTTCTAACCTCATTTAACTCCTCCATTAGCGTGTTGGGGTCAGATATGGTATTATTAGTAATCTTCTTCATACCTTTTCGCTTTAATATAGCAATTACATCGGACCATGCCATATCTGCCAATAAAATTTTTCCTACAGCAGTTGCATGTAATGGTGCTCTTTTCCCGATAAGTGAAAAAACCCTTACTAATGAGTTGCTCTCAACTTTTTCTATATATAATGATTCGTCTTGGTCATTTATAACTAAGTTGGCTGTTCCACTGGTTTTATCCCTAAGTTCCTTTAAATAGGGATAAGCAATTCTTCTCAAATCTAAATTGTTCAAAACAGCATTAGCTAAAGATAATATCCTAACTCCCAGAGTGTATTCTCCAGATTCAGTGTTTTGATAAACATATCCTGTTTCTATCAAAGAAGATAAAAGACGATGAGTTGTGCTAACAGGATACCCTAGGGACTCCGCTATATTTTTCAGCTTCATGCTTCCATTGCTATTTGCTAATTCTTCTAGAATCATAAATATTTTTTTCGTAGTTTTAACTTCGTTTTTCTCATTTGTCACCCTAAAGCCTCCTTCCAGTTTATAAAATTCTAATTTGTTTTGTTTATAGTTGCTAATGCAAAACTAAATGTTAAAAGTCCAAGCCCAATAAATATTTTGGTATTTAAAAATGTTATTCCAGCTAAAATGAGTAAAAAAGCCACAGTAAAAATAAATTTAATTTTTGTTTTGCGTTTCAAGCTGCTTCATCTCCTTTTGACTATCAGCTGTTTTAAAGAAATAGAAACGTTTTCTTTATTACGTATGAAAATCATATTTAAACTTAATTCTCAAATAACTAATGATTTTTAATTTAAATTTCCTAAATATCTAATATTTTTTATTTTTTTCCAATTGTTATGGTTTTTTATTTTTTTATTAATTTTTTTATATTTCTGTTTATAATATTAATTCTATGTAAATTTCACTTTTCCTTCATCTTTTATAAACTTTCCGTATTACGGAAAGTTAGAAAAATAAAAATTATTTTAAACTCACCTTATACAAATAGCTATTTTACACACTTTTGCATATAGAAAACTAGACTTTATATTACTATAATTTAATTAAATAAAATTATAAAATCTTTCTAATATCTTTTTGGAATTTTATCGATATATTCCGTATTGCGGAAATGTATTTCAATTAATGTCAGACTTTAATTATTTTATAGCTGAAAATTTAAAACTACAATGGATAGATAAGTATTCTATTCATCATTTTTTTAGGAATATGTTACCTATATGATATAATGAGAAAAAGAGAAGAAAGAAGTTAAGCAAAGCACGAATAAATAAGGTGTGAAATGAGACATAGGTTGGTAAATTACGTGTTTTAGCTTGCCCCTTTCGTTCTACTTATATATAAAAGAGGTGGATTATATGAAAGAATATAATGGTTTTATACCTCCTTGCGGTATTTACTGCGGAGCGTGTCCAAATTATTTAAGGGATAAAAAACCTTGTTTAGGTGCGGAAATACATTGTAAGAACAGAAAATGTAAAGGAATTTTTATTTGTTGTAAAGAAAAGAAAGGTCATAATTTTTGCTACGAATGTAAGGTGTTTCCCTGTAGTAGGTTTAAGAAGTTTGCAGAAAGTTGGATAAAATTAGGACAAGACCTAATTATAAATCAACAGGAGTTAAAAGAATTAGGAGAAAAGGATTGGCTAGAGAAATGGAAAAATAAGAGTTAAGACAAATTGTCAGATTGATGGCAAAATGTGTAAAAACCCAAAATTCATTATGCATCTATACAGTATTGTATATAAATAGAAAAATACAAAATATTAGTCAATGTTCTATCCTCTTTTCATTAAGGAAATGTTTCTGATAACGAGTCGCCAGAAACATTTAATTTTTTTAAGATATTTATTTTCTATTTAAATAGAATGGCTTATTATCTTAGTTTATCAACAGCTCATGCCAAATTCACTTTAAACTATTCTATACATAGCATTTTCTCATAAAACTAATATAATTTAATTGTGATTTATTACTAGGCTCTGGTAAATAGGGGTGATGCTTTGCTTAAAAAAGATTCAAAACTAATATTCGATGATATATATTTAAGATATTTTCAAGAAGAAGATATTGAAAAGTTTATTAATTGGAACGTAAATGAACATGATTGGCAAAAATGGGATGCACCTTGGGAGGATAACCAACGGACTGAAAATCAACTTAGAGAGTTTTTGGTCAAAGTTTTAAAACGTCCAGCCAAAACTATACCAGGTAGATTACAAATAATTCATTCGGATGGGAATTACATAGGTGCTGTAAGTACATATTTAATTGATGGTGATGAGTACAAAAGAGCTATTGGTATTAATGTTTATGATACTGCTTATATAGGTAAAGGTCTAGGAAAGCAAGCACTGAAATTATGGATAGGATATCTATTTGAGTTTTCTGGTTTAGATAGTTTATATTGTGAGACTTGGTCAGGCAATACTAGAATGGTGAATTTAGCAGTAAAACTTGGTTTCAAAGAAATTAGAAGAGTTATTGATAAGAGAACTGTAAGAGGTGCGAAGTATGATGCATTAAGATTTAAATTAAATAAAGAAGATTTTATTTCACAAAATCCTTATTTATTAAACGATATCAAAAAACAAATATCTGAAAGTTAATTTCTAACTTAGGCTTAAATACTGATTTTTTCACCTGTTAATTAAGTGCTTCTGACTATTAATTGTCAGAAGCATTTGATTTCCTAATATTTATTATAATTACTTTAAACTCATCTATACACTTAAGTTTTAAATAATATTGAAAAAGAAAACCCTAATTTACTTGAAGAAATAGATACAGATATTCTCAATTACAAGAAATTTGAAAGTCATAGCGAAGCAAAAAACAGAGAAATGAAAAGATTTCACGTACTGGTCCAAACTAGAGGATACGATCTAAAAAGCATGTCCATATAAGCTAAATTAACTGCATTAATAGTAATCTTTGTTAATCAGGCAAGTAAATTTTATAATTATTGAAATAGATGTGTGAAAAACACCTATTTTTCAGTGGTCTCCCCTATCCCTTTGTCTGTTGTTTAGAATCCTTATAAGCGTATCATTAAATTTTTCCTCCTCCTCCAATTGAGGAAGATGTGCTGAGTTTTCAAATACAAGTAATTCTTTTATCGGTGCTTTTAACTGCTTATAGAAGGCCTCCGCTAGTGGATAAACAGTCGTATAATCATATTTACCCATTATAAAATATGTTGGTATCTCAAGCTCCTTAACATCTGTCATTAGATTAATCTTAAATAACTCATCATACATTAATCTACTGGATTTTATTGCTCTAATAGGATAATTCAATTTGTCGAAGAATTTGTATTCAGTTGATAATAAAAGAGATGTCCCTAATCCTCTTTTCGGTACAGTTTTAATTGTACCTCCAAATTTATCTACATATTTTCTAGATTTTAACATGTTTTTATAAGTACATATTTCTTCTATACATGCCAAATCCTTTAGAGCCTTCTTATCGTTTACTTCTTTTGCTTTTGTCAATGCAAATTCATAGGATATCTGTTCGTTTTCTCTCATATTGACAAATTGACCAACACTGATATAAGTTAGATATTTATGTGGATTATTTTTTACAGAAAGTGTTGCCAATACAGTTCCCCAAGAATGTCCAATAATAAATATTTTATTTTTATTAAATGTTCTTATAAGGTAATCTGAAACCTCATCAACATCATTTAAAAATTGTTCAATAGTAAAGGAATCTTTAGGTATTTTTGAAAATGAAGCACCTGCACCTCGTTGATCCCAACGTACTACAACAAACTTTTCCTCGAGTCTCTTTTGATATTTTCTTATATATCCAATTTCACTGTTACCCGGACCGCCATGTAAAAACAGTATTACAGGATTATTTATATTGTTTCCTCTTATTAGAATAGACTGCTCTACACCTCCTATTCTAATTTTTTTAATTTCTGCTACACTTTCTGCAATTATTTTCCTGCCTCTTTTAATTTTAGGTGTTCTTGGAGGGATGATCGCTAATACACAGATAATAAGGATAATTACTACTAGGACTTGAAGCATAATTTTCTCTCCTTTATCTTTAAAATTTGCTATTAATTTATAGATATAACTAAGTAATAGTTTAATATATGGGGTTAACCCAATGTCAACAATATATTTCTTTATACCTAGTCTTAATCCAAGAATCTTCAATCCCTACACCTTTATAACTTTTACAAAAGGGCATATAAAAAGATAGTGTTAACTACATTAATTTAACAGGTAGATCCAACACTATCTTTTTAGAAAACAAGTATAGATTTTTATTTTATTCTTTTCATCTGATTCTACTCCATATCTTCCAGTTAAGGAAAACTCTTTAGAAACTCTGTCCTCAATTATATTATACTTAATTTTATTAATACTGCCTTTCACATTTCTCAACGTAAAATGCGTTGCATCGAGTCCTTGAAAAACACTGCCCATTGGTAAATTTTCATTAATAATGTAACTCCCAAATATAGCAGCCTTGTCTTTCGTATACTTATCCATATCTTGAAGTAAAAAACTGTTATGGGTAACGACACCACCAACATCTATAATCGTATCAATAGTCTCTTGCCTTATTGGGATGTCCATAACATCAGTACATATGAAAATTACTCGTTTGTTAGGATTTATCCTCGTTAACATTTCTTTTAGGGATTTTAAGATGCTAATATTATGATCTATAGCTATATATATCATATTATCTAACAAAGATTCATAAACATTTCTTAAGAAAACGCCATAACCAACACCAAGCTCTAAAACAGTCAAATTTTCGTTTAAACCTTTTTTAAAGTATTCACTTAACCACCATATATCTTTTGTTAATATGTTAATAAAATCCTCATTACTTTCTTTCAAATAGTCAATGAAGAACTTTTCTATGTCACTTCCAAAGGGGTTTTCCATAAACTCACTTTTATCAGAGATAATTATACCATCCTCTATTGAAAAACATCTTCCACATTTACACTTAAGTAATCCAGAAAAAATCTGAGTATCTTTTACATGACATTCTTCTAATAATAGATTCCTATTACACAAAGGACATACAAGAAGAGAAAGTACATTTATATCCAATCCTATATTATTACAACTTGTAACTTTATTAAAGATCTCATTGATTTTCTCTGATAATTTATTCTCTACTTTCTTTAATTCTCGCAATTTTTCTAAGACTTCTTTATATTTATTTTCATATAATCCCTTATAATACTGATTCTTTTCATAAGCAATTGGAGTGGCTAAACGTTGAATATATAATATATCTCGTATTTCATTTAGACTAAAACCATGGGTCTTCAATTCAATAATATCCTTTATATCCTCACTGCATCTCTTATCAAAATAATATTGACTGCCCTTCTTTTCAGGAAGTAATAGTCCCATATCCATGTAATGTCTAATACTATCTATTGAAATATTATTGCACTCAGCAAACTGTCCAATCTTCATATCTACACCTCAATACCCTGACTTCATCTCCTCTGGATAATTGAAAATCATGCTAATATAGTAATTTAAAACCCCTTATATCCTACCAAGTATTACCATTTTTATGTACTATATCTTGAATTTCATGAGTTTTATCTCTTAACATAAGGTTTATTACAGAGTTTTTTACATTTTTTCCTTCATATAGTACCTGATAAATTTCTTCTGTTATAGGCATCCTGATATTCATTTTTTTAGACAGCTCATATGCTGACTTAGTAGTTTTTAATCCTTCTACTACCATCCCTATGGATTCAACTGCCTGTTGCATAGACATACCTTCTCCGATTTTAATTCCTGCTCTTCTATTTCTACTGTGCATACTTGTGCAAGTCACAATTAAATCTCCTATTCCTGATAAACCTGCAAAACTCATCTGGTCCGCTCCCATTTTCTTACCAAGTCTTGCAATTTCAAATATTCCTCTATTAATTAAAGCTGCTTTTGTATTGTCACCATATCCTAAGCCATCAGATATACCTGCACCTAATGCTATAACATTTTTTAAAGCTCCTCCAAGCTCTACTCCCACTACATCGGGAGTAGTATAAACTCTAAACTTAGGAGACATGAAGACATCCTGAACTAATTGGGCAACCTGTTTTTGTTCTGCTGCTGCAACTATAGCGGTAGGAATATCCTTAGCAACTTCTTCTGCATGTGAAGGTCCTGATAAAACTGCATACTGTATATTAGGGAGTTCTTCTTTAACAATTTCTGAAATTCTACATAGGGTATCATTCTCAATCCCTTTAGCTAAATTAACTATTATCTGATTTTTAGTTATAATTTTTTTAAGATGTTTTAGAGTACCTCTTACAGCATGAGACGGTACTGCTAATACTATTATATCTTTATCTTTTATAGTTTTTTGAATATCGTTTATAACTTTTATACTATTGGGAATAATTATGCCGGGTAAGTATTTTACATTTTCTCTGTATTTATTAATATCATCACATTGTTTTTTATTTCTTAACCATATATCTAAGTTATAGCCTTTTTTACCAAGTAAAATTGCTAAAGCTGTTCCCCAGCTTCCTCCGCCAACAATACATACTTTTTCCTTCATTTATTATTACCTCCATATTTTAAACCTTTTCTCCTAATTTTGATTCTTTACCTTTTAAAAGTCTTCTTATGTTACCTCTATGCCTGTATATAGACATAGTTGACAATAATAATGTAAAAGCCAAGAAATTTATATCAAAGGGTCTAATTAAAATAACTCCAACTATAGGTAAAAGTATCATTCCTATTACAGCACCTAAAGAAACATATCTGGATTTAATAATAATTATTACTCCAATTACTATACATATTACAGCTACAAGAGGTTGCGTAAATAAACTTACGGCTAATGTGGTAGCAACACCCTTTCCTCCCTTAAATCTTAAAAAAATCGGATAATTATGACCTATTACCGAACAAATTCCGCCAATTAACATACCATGGTATCCTAAAAGTTGATTGCCTATAATAACTGCACCAACACCTTTAAGTATATCAAATAAAAGAGATATAATTGCAATTCTTGGTCCAAAAACCCTTAAAGCGTTAGTAGCACCTGCATTACCGCTGCCATGATTTCTAATATCCTTATTAACTACTATTTTACCTAAAATGTATGAAGCCGAAATACTTCCTAATAAGTATGAAAATATAATTATTAGGACTATTTGTTGCATTTTAATCCCCCCTTTCTTTAAATTGAAAACGAATTGGAGTACCTTCAAATCCAAAGGTTTGCCTAATTTGGTTTTCCAGATATCTTGCGTAAGAAAAGTGCATTAAATTTTTGTCATTGACAAAAAGTACAAATTTAGGAGGCTTTACACTAGCCTGAGTACCATAATAAATTTTAAGTCTTTTACCTTTATCTGAAGGTGGCTGGTTCATTAATACTGCTTCACCAATTATGTCATTTAATACTCCTGTTGATATTCTCATAGTTTGGTTATTTGAAACTTTATTAACTAAGTCTAATATATTATTAGTTCTCTGACCTGTTTCTGCAGATACCATAATAATTGGAGCATAAAGAGCAAAAGACAGGTTGTTATAAGTATTTTCTACAAATTGATTGTATGTCTTATTATCTTTTTCAATTAAATCCCATTTATTCAAAACTATTATAAGTCCTTTTCCATTATCATGAGCATAACCTGCAATTTTTTTATCCTGCTCAGTAACACCTTCTGTACTATCAATCATTACTAAGCAAATGTCTGCTCTCTCTATTGCTGTTAGTGACCTTATAACACTATACTTTTCTACATTTTCATCAATGTTTTTCTTTTTTCTAATCCCTGCTGTATCAATTAAAACATATTTATCGTCTCCTCTAGTAAAAGGAGTGTCTATTGCATCTCTGGTAGTACCTGCAATATCACTTACTATTACTCTTTCTTCACCTAAGAGTTTATTAACCAGAGAGGATTTTCCAACATTTGGTTTTCCAATAACAGCAACCTTAATAAATTCTTCATCGTAATCAGTGTCCTTACCATCGGGAAAAAATTCTATAACCTTATCTAATAAATCCCCAATACCTAGTTTTTGACCTGCTGAAATAATAATTGGCTCACCTAAGGCTAATTCATAAAAATCATAAAAACCTTCGGTGATTTTAAAAGTATCAATCTTATTACACACTAAAAGTACATTTTTATTAGATTTTCTTAAGATCTCTGCCACATCTCTATCTGCAGCTGTAAGTCCATCTTTTCCGTCTACCATAAATAAGATAACATCTGCTGTTTCTATTGCTATATCTGCTTGTCTTTTCATTTGGCTAAATATAATATCCTTATTAGCCGGCTCGATACCTCCCGTATCAATTAAAGTAAAATATTTATTTAACCATTCTGCTTCTGCGTAAATCCTATCCCTAGTTACACCAGGCTGGTCTTCAACTATTGAAATCCTTTCACCTGCCAAATGATTAAAGAGAGTAGATTTCCCAACATTTGGTCTTCCAACTATGGCTACTACAGGTCTTGCCATTTAATCACCTCATCCTTTGTAAATATCTTTATAAAGCTTTCTCCTTCAACTTCTGAAATAAAAACATCTTTACCTAAATTTTCTTTAAGCTGTTTTACGGTTATATCATCTAAAAAGACATCCTCTCCGCTTTTTAACATGTTTCTAGGAATAATAACACTATCTAACTCATTAAAAGCATGCCCAAGTTTATTTAACTGCTCTATGATGTCCTTTCCTGTTACTAAACCTGATACAGTTATAGTTTCACCTAGAAAATTATTCTTTATTGGTACTACTTTGATACTTAATCCTTCAAACTTATACATTATATCATCTGCTACATCTTTTATAAACTTTTTAGCCAGCTCTCCAGTGACAATAGCATACTTTTTATTTAATTTCAAACCATTAGGTATTTTTTTAAGACTATGAGTGACTTCTTCATAAAACTTTCTTATTAGTCCCACGCCGTTTTCAAGCTGTGGAAAATTTTCATATTCTAAATAGCTTGGTATTTGTACCCCAGCTAAAACATAAAACTCATCAGCTGCATAAACAAATCTTGTACCATTTTCTAATAAGTATTTCCTTTGTTTCTGATGAATAAACTCTAAAACTTCTAAAGATTTCTCATAATTATATGTATCAACCTTTTGTAATCCATGTCTAAACTTTGTAACACCGATAGGCACGACTGCCACACTTCTTACATTTGGGTGAAGTTTAATTAAATCGTCCAAAGTCCTATTTAGATTATCTCCATCATTTATACCGGGAACTAAAACTATCTGACAGTTCATTTCTATGTCTACGTCATTAAATCTTTTAAGTATCTCATATATTTTTCCAGCTCTTTTATTGTTCATCATTCTTATACGAACCTCAGAGTCAGTAGTATGAACAGAGATATTTATCGGGCTTAGTCTATACTTAATTATTCGGTTAATTTCATCATCACTCATATTAGTTAAGGTCACAAAATTTCCTTGTAAAAATGATAATCTGGAATCATCGTCCTTAAAATACAAAGTATTACGTAATCCTTTGGGCAGTTGGTCAATAAAGCAAAAAATACATTTATTATTACAGCTTTTAGCTTTATCAATAAGCGGATTGGTAAATATGATTCCAATATCCTCACTACATTCTTTTTCAATTTCCAGTTCCCATACTTCTCCATTCTGCTTTTGTATAGTCACTAAAACGTAGTCATCTGACATAAGATATTTATAGTCTATTACATCAATAACCTCTTCGTCATTAATAGATATAAGTATATCTCCCCGTTTAACTCCTAATTCTTCTGCTATACTTCCCTTTTCCACACATTCAATTATATTCTTACATTCCTCTATATTATTTAACTCCATAGTATCTCCCTTGAAATATATACTTGATATTAGTACTAGGTAATAATATTATATCACAATTAATATATCGTTTAAACTGTAACTTTAATAGGAGTAAATAGACCTACCTTTATACTTACATATTATAACATAATTAGGTTATTAAATTTATTATAAAATGATAAAAATATATAAATAAAAACGACTTTAAAATAGTCGTCATCTTTATTTCTAATGTCTAACAATTACATATGAGCCATTCTCTAAATCGTGAACCATTCCCATCGTAATTTTTGATAACAGCAAGGCAATTCTTTCTCTTTCTTCTTCGTCTTTAGCATAAAAAGTTGGCACGGTGCCGCTAGAAACTTTATTTTTATCTATTGTAATAATAGCTAAAATATTCTCTTTAAAACCTACATCCAATTTTATCACTCCTAGTCTGCTGCTTTTTTCCCTACATTAGTACTTAAAGGTTTACGTTTTGCGCTTTCCAATACAACCGTACTAGATACAGCTTCTATTAAGCGTTTCTCATTAAGTTCCATAGGTAATATTGCCATAACGACATTGCCATTATGTGGGTTTCTTCTGGCAATGGGTGTAAAATCAGGTTCATCTACATCTTTTCTTATTCCAAGGAGTATTGCAGCATTATGTTGAATTGCCTGCCTTTGACCTAAGTTTGCAAGTGTAGCAACAGCATTTGCATCTTTAGGTATAATTTCAACTGCTATGCCTCTTTCTTGGTAAATCTCTTGTGACGCCTTTAATCCTATGTTCATTATAAACACTCCATTGACAGTTAGTAATGGACCGTCAAAAGTAATATTTGCTGCTCTTACTTCTGCTATATCTGCTACTTTCTCTCTAGTAATATATCTATTGAAAAATATTACAGCTCCTAGTCCAACTAGAAAACCAACTACAACAGCAATTTCTATTCTAATATTAAGTTTAACAAAAATAAATATTATGATACTTGTAATTAAAGCTGACAACATAGTCATGTAATTTCTTGCTTCAAATGCTTTTGCAATATCTTCAATATATGCAGTTCCTCTTGCAACAAGCTCTGTTGGCTCTATATTATCTAAACTTTGGCGTTCTAAACTTCTTACGTCTCTAAACTGCTGAGCTGCTAATGCTAAAAAAGTAACAGCTGCAAATTCTTTTTCTGCTATAGCTGGAATTGCAACTGAACCAAGACTTGCTGAGATAATACCCAAAGTTAAATGAGAGAAAACACCTTGAGGATAGCTGGGATATTGTCTATAGTCCGACCTAAGCATTGATATCCTAGATAAAACACCTACAATTATAGATGGAACAATTATATATACATAATTAAACATTTATTCACCTGCCTAAAATGCGGTTTGACAATTCACTGTATTTGTATATAATTTGATTATTATTGATAATTAGATTTCCCTGAAAATCATTCTACTATTCAAGTTAATAAATCAGAAAAAGAACTCTGCTTAACTAAGAGTTCTTAAGAATATGTCTTGTATATACAAATAGATTATTTTATGATCTTTTTCTTTTTAAAAATCTTATTTACTGAAGCAGCAATTATTATTCCACTAGCAATTGATAATGCTATAAACATAGTTTCTGATGCTAAATTAGCAGCTTCGGTGTATCTTTGCTCAATAAACGCAAGCATTGAGTAATAACTTTTAGAGCCGGGAACTAAAGGAATAATACCGGGAATAATAAACACAGTTGCAGGCTTTCTAAAAAATCGTGCAAACAACTCTCCTGATAATCCAACTACTATTGCACCCAAGAATACACCTGCTACAGAAGATGATAATACATCATTAAAAAATACATAAGTTATCCATCCTAAAGCCCCAATTATGCCTGATTTAACAACTGAATCCTTTGGAATATTAAAAAGTATGGAAAATCCTATTGTCCCAATAAAAGCTATTAGAAATTGCTTTATAAAATACATCTTACATTCCTCCTAAAGCTTGAAAATAAATTCTTAGTGTTATACCTACACCAAATGCTATAGATAAAGCAATTATTAAAGCTTCTATACCTCTAGATAAACCTGACAGAAAATCTTCTGTAATAGAATCTCTAATAGCATTTGTAATTGCTACCCCAGGCACAAGAAGTATAATAGTTCCAATGATTATCTTGTTTAAATCATGACCAATTCCTACCTCTACAAAAAATATTGAAAGAATAGTTGCAATCATTCCTCCTAATATGTTTTTCAAGAAAAATGAAAATTTACTCTTATTTAAATAGTATAATACTCCAATCAGGGAAAGACTAGAAATAAAGGTGCAAACTAGGTCTAGAAAACGTACTCCTGATAAAAGAGCAAAAAAACTGCCGCTGATTCCTCCAAAAAATAATTGAACAGGTAAAGAGTAAGTTTTTTTCTTTTCAATCTCTTTTAAAATTGAACTTCCTTCTTCTGTAGTCATATCAGAGTTTACAAAATTTCTAGAGAATTCATTTACTAAAGTTACCTTGTTTAAGTCTATATTTCTTGATTTAATCCTATAGGTGTATGAAAGAACTTCATCCCTATATTCTACAGTCATAAATATACCGGTAGGAGTGACAAAGGCTTCAGCATATTTAATGTTCATTCTAGATTTACACAGCCTTAAAATAGTATCCTCAACTCTATAGGTTTCTGCACCGTTTCTTAACATTATCCTACCGGCTATTAATGCCATAACTAACAACCCTTTTAATTCTTTTTTAGTAGCATCCATATTCTCACCCCTATCTTAATATTACAAATTATTAAAACATATTTAACAATACGATTTAACTTAATTGTATAGTTAGAAAATTACATAGAAACGTATTTTTAAATAAAAAACTTGTAATTTTCTCTTGTTAACTTTACAATTTATGTAGATAATATTAATGTTACGGGTATATTATATAAAATATATATATTTATGCAACATTATATTATTAATTATCTCACAAAAGAAGGGAGTAAATAAAATGGATTTAAATAAAATAAGAAAATTTGATCCGGAAATTGTTGAAGTTATAGATAAAGAAATTCACAGACAAAATTTTAATATTGAATTAATTGCATCTGAGAATTTCGTTTCTAATCAAGTAATGGAGGCTATGGGTAATCAGCTGACAAATAAATATGCTGAAGGATACCCCGGAAAAAGATACTACGGTGGATGCGAGATAGTAGATATAGCTGAAAATTTAGCTATAGACAGATTAAAGAAAATTTTTAATGCTGAGTATGCAAATGTTCAGCCTCATTCAGGGTCTAATGCAAATCTAGCAGTTTATTTTGCATTTTTAAGCCCCGGAGATAAGGTTTTAGGAATGAACCTTTCTCATGGAGGACATTTAACTCATGGCAGTCCGGTTAATATATCAGGTACATACTTTAATTTTATAGAGTACGGAGTAAAAAAGGAAACTGAAACCATAGATTATAATGAAGTTAGAGAAATTGCCATTAAAGAACGTCCTAAGTTAATTATTGCCGGAGCTAGTGCATACCCAAGACAGATAGATTTTAAGAAATTTAAAGATATTGCTGATGAGGTAGATGCTTATCTAATGGTTGACATGGCTCATATAGCTGGTTTAGTTGCTGCTGGATTACATCCAAATCCAGTTCCTTATGCTGATTTTGTTACAACAACTACCCATAAAACTCTTAGAGGACCTCGAGGCGGAGCTATACTTTGTAAAGCGGAATATGGAAAAAAAATTGACAAAGCTATTTTCCCGGGCATACAAGGTGGTCCATTAATGCACGTTATTGCTGCTAAAGCTGTTAGCTTTAAAGAAGCTTTAGAGAGTGATTTTAAAGAATATCAAAAACAGGTAATAAAAAATGCATCTATTTTGGGAGAATCTCTTAAAAAAAGGGGATTTAGGCTGGTTTCTAACGGAACAGACAATCATCTTTTACTATTAGATTTAAGAAATAAAAATTTAACCGGTAAAAAAGCTGAACATATGTTAGATGAGGTAGGTATAACAACTAATAAGAATACTATACCATTTGATCCTGAAAGTCCATTTATCACCAGTGGTTTAAGAATTGGAACTCCTGCTATTACAACTAGAGGAATGAAAGAAGACGAGATGATAGAAATTGCTGAGATTATTAACTTATCATTAGATGAAGTTAATGATAAAAAAGTATTAAGGCAAAGAGTAATTGATTTATGTAGTAAATTCCCGTTATATCAGTAAAAATTAAAGACTGCTAAGAGAGTGGCAAAACTGCCATTCTCTTATTTTTCTATATTGTTATGTCTTAAAAAATTAAGACTATACTTAATTGATTTATTTTTACTGTATTTTTTAAAATTACAAAAAAAGAAAATTCAAATAATATATACATAATTTCTAAAAGTATAAAGAGACTAGAAGCCTATAAATAGATTAGCACCCACAAAATTTTCATGGGTGTTAATCTATTTAGTGTATCTTATCATTGTGTCAATTAATTCATCAAGAACCTTATCATCTTCTTTGTTTTCTAAATAACCTTTTACGCAGTCTTTCATATGATTTTCAAGGATTAATCCTCCTACTTTATTTAAAGCTGCTCTTGAAGCGGCTATTTGGATTAATATGTCTTTACAGTATTTTCCTTCATGAATCATATTTTGTATTCCCTTTATTTGACCTTCAATCCTTCTAAGTCTTTTGATGATTGGGTCAATATTTTTTATTTCATCCATATTTTTTCCTCCAAAATTTAATCTTGTATGTTAACTTTTAATTATTTTTACCATTTCAAACTTAATACTTTCATTTTGTTTTACCCTTTTATCAATTAACTTTAGTATAAGAAATGATGCTGCAAGTAAAACTAATCCGATTAAAAAACCATAAGTCTCATAATCTGCTACTTCTAAAGCTTTAAATATATTTATGCCAACTGCTATACCTGCAATCATCATCAAAAGAGGTATTACATATACTAAAAAAGCAAATTTCAGGACAGTGTTAGTATTTATTTTAACCTCAACCAGATCTCCTTTTTCAGCTCCCAGAGTATTTTTCATTTTAACTCTAGCCATAGGAACACTGCATCCGCCTCCACATGATCCGCATTTATCTCCACATGCTGAAATCCTTCTTACATTAACTTGTGCTATTTCATCTTGAATTTCACTTACATATCCTACTTGATTCACTTATACCACCCCTTATTATCAACACCTAACTAAAAGGTACTGTTTGAAATAATGAAAAATACTTATAAGCATTACTTTTCAAGATTTGCATTGCTTTTTATATAATATACCCCTAGGTAGTAACTATACTCTGAATAAATAATAGCATATTTTAAGGAATTCATCAAATATTATGTTTAAAAAAGGCATTAAAATAAAAGATATAATAGGATTTACAGATTTAAGTAAAAAACAGCTATTAAATCTAAAAGATAATATGAATAAAGAAAATTAGTGAAAAGTAATAAAAGCTCCCTTTTAACAACACTATAATTAAAAGGGAGCTTTGTTACCAGACAAACACCATATCGGTGTTTATCAATTAATTTGATTTTACTTTATATATTTTAAGGATTTCCTCTTAATAATTATTACCGACAGAAATATTAAAAACAACACTCCCATAATTAAAAACGGAGCATAATTAAAAATTACACGTTTAGCGGAAACCTCTTTTTCGTAAAGCATTTTAATCATTAAATCCGTATCAGGCAATGTATCAAAGACAGCTTTATAATGGGTATTGGATATTTGGTTAAATTCCAATGTACTTTCGGATATTTCGGGCAATTCTTCGTTGGTGAATATCTCTATGGTTAAATCCTTAAAATTGCTCCAATGCTTGGCAGGATTAAGTAAATATTGATATATATACTCTCTTTGAGTTAGGCTCTTTTCGATATAGCCTATTCGACTTCTATATTCAATAACTATCTCTTGTGTGCTTTTGGCAGGAAAATCTATATCGTAAAATAAAGTAATCAACTTTTCGTTTAGAACACCGCTAAATATAATATCATCTATACATATAAATTCACTACTTTGAAAATCTAATATTCTTTCGTTATGGATTGCACCAAACATCAAGTTTACTAAATCTTCAACAGGGAAGTCTATATCTAATTCGGCAATCTGCGTGTAAAAAAAGTTTTCCAATGTATCCGTATCCATAGTTATTTGAACATCTGGAGATATAAATTCAATCTCTTCAAAAGTAATAATATTAAGTTCATCACCGTTTCTCCGCCCTGACGAGTGGAAAGTACGAACAAGTTCGCCATTGCTGTCTTTACCTCCTCCGCCGTTAAACCCTTTTATAATTACAAGTCTGTCCGTTCCTTTAAATTCTACATCTATTTCAGTATTGTTATCATCATAAACTATATTGTAGATATAAACGGTATCCTCGCCCTTAAAATGACTTTCATTTCTTTGCCCTATGCTTTTCATTATTTCTTCAAAGGCAAAAAAACTATCGTATAATTCTTCATCATAAATATCTATGTAATTGGAGGAAAGCGACACCGCTCTTTGCTCAAAATCTACTCTTTCGCCGTCAGTAGTTATCGCTATTTCATCTTTGTTAAAGCTGTCAATTCTATCGGCGTAAGGGAAAGCCATACTCACTGTGATATCTTCGTCTGTTGGGTTAGCCATGATATATTTTACCTTTATATCCGCTGTCCAAAGATCTTTTGAAAAATCTATAATTAAGTGTTCGCTGTCTACTTCTATTGGCAAATTGTCATCCACAACAAAAACATCACTGCTTGGAAAACTATACACCATTGACGGTCCGCTGTTAGCATAAGCAGATACTGTAAAAATAACTATAATTAAAATACTTAATAATATCTTTTTCATCTTTCTCTCCTCCTGTTTTGCATATATCTATATAGATGATATATTAAAAGAGGAACTTTAAAAAGCTCCTTTTAATTAAAAGTAAAAACACTCCCCACAGGTATAACTTCTGTGCGACTCAATCCATAACCAAAGTTAAAAGGCTCATCTTCAGTAAGAGGCATATAGGATTCATAATATAATCCGGTTTTAATAAACCCTACCAGACCTGTACCTTCTCTATAAACAGACTGTTCTACGTAAGTATTATCTGGAAATCCTTCTATGTCATTTACTGTTGTTCTAACTACATATTCCTTTTTCAATTCCTCATCATTAGTTCTGATTTCCTCTAAAACAGACAATGCAGTATAGTTTTTCCCATTATATGAAAATACATCTTCCCATGAATTTCCTTCTTTTAGCGGCAGCTTCAAAATAGTCTTATTAGGAATAATTGAATTTATATTATTTGAGTTATCTTCGTTATTAACTATATATTCTTTTATTTCGGAATTATTAAAGTTATATTCTATTGTAAAAGTTCTATTTCCATGTGGATCCGGATCTTCTACTCCATCATTCATGTATCCCTTAATACTTATATTGTAAAAGTCAATATCGGTCTTAATCCCTACAATTGACATGATATGACCGTACTCTGCATAACCATAATACATCCATGTAAATCCTATTTGATCAGGAAATATTTCAGATAATATCTCAACTCCTGATTTTTCTCTGACATCAGTATTTTTATCTTGTTTATTGTTGTTTTCTTCCATTAAATTTTGTTCATTATTGTCTCCACCGTTTTCAGACAGTTGATCATCAGGTACTTGGACATGATTACATCCTACAGCAATTAATACTATAATTATTATAATCATAGTAATCTTTATTTTTTTTACCAAAGCTTTCATCTCCTCATAATTTTTATACTTTAGACGTAAAAAACCTTGATTTGTTCCAAAATTATAAAACAAAGCTGGAGTATAAATCCCAGCTTTATTTATCTTCCTTTGTAATTATATCAATATAAAGTTCTTCTAGCTGCTCATTACAAACCTTAGTTGGGGCTTCAGTCATTAAGCATGTTGCACTTTGAGTTTTAGGAAATGCTATTACATCTCTTATATTATCACTGCCAGTAAGCAGCATAATAAGTCTTCCCAATCCGTAAGCAACTCCACCGTGAGGAGGAACACCGTATTTAAATGCTTCTAGCAAGAACCCAAATTTATCCCATGCTTCTTCCATAGTAAATCCAAGAGCCTTAAACATTTTCTGCTGTAACTGAGAATTGTTAATTCTAATACTTCCACCACAAATCTCATCACCATTTATAGCCAAATCATATGCTTTAGCCCTAACATTTTCTGGAGCAGTTTCTAAAAGCTCAATATCTTCATCCATAGGGTGAGTAAATGGATGATGCTTAGCAACAAACCTTCTTTCTTCTTCATCATATTCAAATAGAGGAAACTCCGTTATCCATACAAACTCAAATTTATTTTTATCTAATAAACCTAATTTCTTAGCAATCTCTATCCTAAGATGACCTAATGAATCATAAACAACAGCAGGTTTGTCAGCCACGAATAGTAACAAATCTCCCGGTTTACCATTAAGTCTTTCAATTATTGCTTTTAACTCTTCTTCTTTTAAAAATTTAGCTATGGGAGAAGAGATTTCATCTTGACCTATTTTAATCCATGCTAATCCCTTTGCACCATAAGTTTTTACGTATTCTTCAAGCTTAGATATATCTTTTCTGCTAAATTCATCTGCATATCCATTAATGTTTATACCTCTTATATCTCCACCATTTTTAACTGTACCACTAAATACTTTAAAATCACTATTTTCAACTATATTACTTATATTTTTAAGCTCAAATCCAAACCTTAAATCAGGTTTATCTGAACCGAATCTATCCATAGCTTCTCTATAAGTCATTCTCTTAATAGGTAACTCTACTTCTATGCCCTTAAGCTCTCTAAATATCTTTTGAATTAGTTTCTCATTTATTTCTAGAACATCCTCAATATCTACAAATGACATTTCCATGTCCAGTTGAGTAAATTCTGGTTGTCTATTAGCTCTTAAATCCTCATCTCTAAAACATTTTACTATCTGATAATACCTATCCATACCTGACACCATTAATAACTGCTTTAAAAGCTGAGGTGACTGAGGCAGTGCATAGAATTTACCTGCATTAACTCTGCTTGGAACTAGATAATCTCTTGCTCCTTCCGGTGTAGGCTTTGTTAAAACAGGCGTTTCAATTTCAACAAAACCATTTTTATCAAAAAAATCTCTTATTATCTTAGCTGTTTTATGTCTTATCTTAAGCTTATTTTGCATTGATGGTTTTCTTAAATCTAAATACCTGTATTTAAGTTTCATAGCTTCTGATACATCGTCGTCATCTTTTATATATATGGGGGGAGTTTCTGCTTCATCAAGGATTCTTAATTCCTGAACAAAAACTTCTATATCGCCTGTTGGTAAATCAGGGTTTTTTGACTGTCTTTCTTCAATCTTTCCTCTAATGGCAATAACATATTCACTTCTTATTTTACCAGCTTTTTCAAAACTTTCTTTAGAAACATCTTCATCAAATACCACCTGTGTTATACCTGTAGTATCTCTTAAATCTGCAAATATAAGAGAACCTAGATTTCTTCTTTTTTGTACCCATCCCATAAGTATAACCTCTTGACCTTTGTTTTCCATTCTCAAAGTTCCGCACATGTGCGTACGTCTTAGTTTTCCCATGTTTTCTTTCATAAAATTACCTCCCTAGCTTAAGTTTTAATATATCTAATAAATTACTTAGTTTAACTTCATCCTGTTCTCCCGTTTTCATATTCTTTAATGACACTATATTTTTCTCAATCTCATCATCACCAATAACAATGGTGAAATTTGTACCAATCTTGTCAGCATATTTAAATTGAGCCTTAATACTTCTTCCTATGTGATCTATATCTGATGAGATACCATCATTTCTTAGTCTATACGATAGTTTAAAAGCTTCATCTTTAGCTTTATCTCCAATTGTTACTATGAAAATATCTACTGTATCGTTATTAGTAACCTGAGCATTATTACTTTCCAGTGCAAGTATTAATCTTTCTATTCCCATACCAAATCCAACAGCAGGAGTGTGAGGACCGCCCAGAAGCTCTACTAGTCCATCATATCTTCCACCACCACATACAGTATCCTTAGCTCCAATGTCATTAGATATAAACTCAAATGCAGTTCTAGTATAGTAATCAAGTCCTCTAACTATTCTAGGATTAACTATATAGTCAATATCTATTGATTTAAGATATTTCTTTACACCTTCAAAATGATCTACACACTCCTTACATAGATTATCAATAGCAAGAGGTACATCTTGTATTAGTTCTTGACATTTGTCATTCTTACAATCTAATATTCTCATTGGGTTTTTATCATATCTAGAGTTACAAGTTTTACATATATCATTTAATTTAGTTGCAAGATATTTTTTTAAGATGTCATTATATCTCTTTCTACATTCAGAGCATCCTATGCTGTTAATGTGCAGGTCAACCCCCTTTATTCCAAGTCTATTATATAGTGTAGATACTATACTAATAACTTCTGCATCTGATGAAGGTTCATCACTACCAAAAATCTCAATTCCAAATTGGTGATGCTGTCTTAACCTCCCTTTTTGAGGTTTTTCATATCTAAAAATAGGTGCTATATAAAAAATTTTGGTAGGTTGAGAATCTGCATATAATTTATTTTCTATATATGCTCTAGCTGTTGGTGCAGTTCCCTCTGCTCTTAACGTAATACTTCTACCTTTTTTATCATCAAAGGTATACATTTCTTTCTCAACGACATCTGTAGTTTCACCAACACCTCTTTGGAATAATTCTGTATGTTCAAATATAGGTGTCCTAATTTCTTTATATCCATAGCTCTTACATATGTCTTTAATTAATGATTCTATATACTGCCAGATATAGGATTGAGATGGTAGTAAATCTTTTGTGCCTTTAGGTGCTTTTGTCAACATATTAAAATCCTCCTCTATAATATTAAATTAAAATTAAATATTACCAATAACTTTAATTTGTATACTGATTAAATATATAAAAAACCTCTAGTCTCTGTTAATAATTAATCAACAGGGACGAGAGGTTATATTTCCCGCGGTTCCACCCAATTTGTACTTATATGTAATATGTAACATATAATACCACTTAATTTAATCTTTAACGCAGATATACGGATAAGCCTACTATATTTCAGCATATCAACTCCAAGGTGTCTTCATTGAATATTAATGTCAGATTTCCACCATCACTGACTCTCTAGAATTAAGGGACTCAATTACTATTCCTCTTCACAGCATGTAAAATGTATATTTTATTTACATTATTATAAGTCAGATGCTTAAATTTGTCAACAAGTTTTCAAAAATTTAACCTTTCTTTTAATCATTTCATCTATTCTATCAATATAGTTTATTAGATTTTTAACGTTAGGAACTCTCTCTAATCTATTTTCTGTAGGATAAAAAAATTTGGATACACCTCCTGCTCCTAGAGCAATTATTGTTTCCTTTTCTTCCATTATAGCCATATTATATACACACTCTTTACCTTCTTTAGAGTATCCTACATTTTCAAAATTACCAAGTATTTGTTTTTGTCTATACATATAATATGGTTCTAAACCCATTTTCTCTGCATACTTCTTTGTAGTATTAAGCATTTCTTCTATGCTTTTTTGTTCAGCTAAAGAATAATATTCTATAGTTTCTTTTAGCTTAGATGCTCTTTTAACAGCCATTGTATGTATGGTTAGATTGTCAGGTTCTAGTTTCATGATTTCTTCCATAGTTCTTATAACATCTTTGTTGCTTTCCTCAGGTAAACCAATAATTAAATCCATATTAATCGAATTAAACCCAATATTTTTAGCCATATCAAATGCTTTAATAATATCTTTAGGGTTATGTTTTCTTCCGATTATCGATAAAGTTTTTTCATTCATAGTCTGAGGATTTATGCTTAATCTATGTACTTTGTTTTCTTTGAGCATATACAGCATATCTTTATTAATTGTATCAGGCCTTCCTGCTTCTACTGTTAATTCTAAAAATTCATCTACGTTAAATACTTTATATAATTTTTTAATTATCTTATTAAGGTTTTTAACAGGTATTGCTGTAGGAGTTCCTCCACCAATATATACAGTATTAAGCTTTTTATTTATTAGAAACCTGCTAACCTTTTCAATCTCATATATTAGCTTGTCTGTGTATTCTTCAACAAAATTCCCCCATTTTTCCAAAGAATTAGCTGGAAAAGAACAGTATAAACATCTCGTAGGACAAAAAGGAATTCCAATATATAAACTAAATCTATTTTCATCTAAAGAATATAAAAACTTCCTTTCTCTATCTGTAATTTTAATAATAAGATTTGCTTTTTCTGAGTTTAATAAATACTCGTTAGTCAATACATAAAAAACAGTATTTCTATCATAACCTTTATCATAAAGTTCATGGACAATTTTTGTAGGTCTGATACCAGTTAAAATTCCCCATGGTACTTTTATATCAGTAACAGTTGATAATGCCCTGAAAATAGTTTTTTTAACAGCTATTTTTTTCTTCTTATTTAAGTTATTTTCCTTAATATCAATACTATCTATATCATTTATAGTTATAGAGCTTATACATGACTGTGCTTTAAAGATTTTGGCTGCAGCATTTAATTTATCATTCTCTTTGTATAAAATGCTTTCAATTAAAAGACCTTGGTTACTAACCAAAGTCTTGTTATATAAAAATTGTATATCTTCATTAAAGAAAAAAAGCTTAATTAACTCTAGGACATCATAATTATATTTATGTCCATCTAAGTGTATATATATCATTTTATCACCTAATATTCTTTTCTATAATCATTTATCAACTTATTTACATATGACCTTGGAACTCCTAATTCTTTAGAAATTTCTTTATCTGTCAAGCCGTTCTCCTGCATCTCAACTAAATGGTGAAAGTCAATGTCTCTAAATTTTTTATCCTCTTTATTTGACAAATAATTATTAATATTTTTCTTCATCTAATCCCTCCTAATATATGCTTAAAAATAGTCTTCCACATATAATAAGGAGTATTCTAGATTTATTGTAAGCTTTATAAAAACATTAATTAAACATAAGGGTTTACTTGTTTTTCTTTGCTAATTGTAGTAGCTGAACCATGACCCGGGAAAACTTTTATATTTTCATCTAAAACCATAAGTTTATTTTTTATAGACTCAATTATTTGGTCAGAAGAACCTCCATATAAATCAGTTCTACCGATTGAGCCGGCAAATAGAGTGTCTCCACTAAAAAGACAATCATTAACCTTTAAGCAAATGCTGCCTTTGGTGTGACCCGGAGTATGGATAACCTTTACATTTAATTTTCCGACTTTAATAATATCTCCATCTTCTAACAGTTTATCTGCATTAGTTTCAATTTTTCTCATACCCATCTTAGCTGAATAATTCTTACGACAATCTGATAATAGTTCATTATCTTGCTTATGAATGGCTGCTAGAACATTAGTTTCATCTTTTAATTTATTTAACCCTCCAATATGGTCACAATGCCCGTGAGTTAAAGCTATAAGTTTTATTGTTAAATTAAGCTCCTTAGCTTTTAAAATAATTGCACTTGCATTTGCACCCGGATCTATTACTAAGGCTTCTCTAGTTTTTTCACATCCTACTATATAACAATTTGATGCATAACCACCTAATGGAATTTTTTCTACTATCATATATTCACCTCCTAAAATTCTTTTTTACTATCTACCATTATTGTAACTGGACCGTCATTAACTAATTCAACATTCATATGATCTCCAAATGCTCCTGTTTCTACCTTTAGATTTTCTTTTCTGCATTCTTTAACAAAATCCATATACATCTTTTGTGCAGTATCGGGTGATGAAGCATTCATGAAATTAGGTCTTTTACCTTTTCTAACATCTCCATACAGAGTGAATTGAGAAACTACTAACAGTTCTCCTTTTATATCCAATAATGATAGATTCATTTTTTCATTTTCATCTTCAAATATCCTTAAACCTAATATCTTATTTTTTAAATATAATAAATCTTCTTCTTTATCTTCATTTCCAACTCCCAGTAGAACTAAAAGTCCTTTATTTATTTCTCCTACTACTAAATCGTTAACAATTACTTTAGCGTGTGATACTCTTTGCACCACTGCTCGCATTTTATCATCCTTTCTATGTTGTAACTCTATAAACATCTATTATTCCTTTGATAAGTTTAATTTTCTTCATAAGATTTTTTAATTGGTCTACATCTTTGATTTCTAAGGTAATATTAATTACAACAAACTTTTCTTTATTAGTTCTAGCATTTAATGAAGTCATAGATAAGTCTGTTTGAGAAACAAGCTGAGTTAAATCAGTTAGAAGACCCGATCTATCAATACCCTTAAGCTGGATTTCTGCTTGATAGGAGGTTTTTTTAGTAGTATCCCACTCTACATCCATTAACCTCCCGTTGGGACTTAGTTCATTAATATTTGGACAATCTTTTCTATGAACAGATAAACCCCTGCCTCTAGTTATATATCCTACTATTTCATCTTGCGGCACAGGATTACAGCACCTGGAAAACCTAACCTTAACATTATCAATTCCTTTGACTATAACACCCTGCTGAGGTATATTATCTTTTTTAGGTTTAGGTATTTCTGCCGGAACCTCTTTATCTTTCTTCCCATAATACTCTTCGTAATATTCTTTTAGCTTGTTTATAACTTGCGGAAGATTAATGCTACCATATCCTAAAGCAGCAAATAAATCATCCACAGAGCTAATGCTTACTTTTTCAGCAATTCTTTCCAACCATTCTTCTTTTAATATTTCCATTAGCTTATAACCTAGACGTTTAACTTCTTTTTCCAGAAGTTCTTTTCCTTTATTAATATGCTCATCTCTGTTTTCTTTCTTGAACCACTGCTTTATTTTACTTTTTGCCTGACTACTTTTAACAATTTTTAGCCAATCATAACTAGGTCCATGACTATGAGCAGAGGTTAATATTTCTATAATATTTCCATTTTTAAGTTTGTAATCTAAAGGTACAATTCTACCGTCTACTTTAGCACCTGCACAGTTATTACCAACTGCTGAGTGTATTTTATATGCAAAATCTATAGGAGTTGACCCGGCAGGAAGGTTTATTACATCGCCTTTAGGTGTAAAAACAAAAACCTCATCTGTAAATACATCTATTTTTAGTGATTCCATAAACTCAGTTGGATCATTGAAATCTTTTTGAAGCTCTAACATCTGCCTTAACCAAGAAAGTTTGCTGTCAAATTCATCACTCTTTACCTTGCCCTGCTTATATTTCCAATGGGCAGCAATACCAAACTCTGCTATTTTGTGCATATCCAAAGTTCTAATCTGAATCTCAAAAGGCTCTCCTTCAGGACCAATAACAGTAGTATGAAGAGATTGATACATATTAGGCTTTGGCATTGCGATATAATCCTTGAATCTACCGGGAATAGGCTTCCACATAGTATGTGCAGTACCTAATACACCATAGCAATCTTTAACGTTATCAACGATTATCCTGATAGCAGTCAGGTCAAAAATCTGTTCAAAGCTTTTATTCTGATATACCATTTTTTTGTAAATACTGTAAAAACTTTTTGGTCTGCCGTATATTTCACCTTCAATATCCATTTCAACAATTTTGTTTTTAAGTATTTTTATTATATGGTTTATATTATTTTCTCTTTCTCTTCTTTTCTTAGAAACCTTTTCAACTAATTCATAATAACCCTCTGGGTCAATATATCTTAAAGATAAATCTTCTAATTCCCATTTTATCCTGGAAATACCTAGTCTATGTGCTATAGGAGCATATATCTCTAACGTCTCCATTGCTTTTTCTTTCTTTTTATCGTCAGGCATATAATCAAGCGTTCTTATATTGTGCAGCCTGTCAGCCAGTTTAATAATTATAACTCTAATATCTTGAGACATAGCTACTACCATTTTTCTTAAGTTTTCAGCCTGAGTTTCCTGTTTTGTTCTGTATTTAAGTTTTTTAAGTTTTGTAACTCCATCTACTAATAGTGCTATTTCTTCTCCAAAAACTTTAACTACATTATTAAATGTTACATCAGTATCTTCAATGACATCATGTAATAACCCTGCTATAATAGTTCCTAAATCCATGTTTAAATCAGCTAAAATCATGGCAACATTAAATGGGTGCATAAAAAATCTTTCACCCGATCTCCTCATTTGTCCCTGATGTGCAGATTCAGCGAAGTTATAAGCCCTAATTATCTGATCAAGATCAGCTTGAGGGTTATATTGTTCAATTTTAGCTATTAAATTCTCAAGCATATCCATCGCCCTCTTACTAATTAAAAAATAATGTTACAAAATATATTTAACATAGTATATCATATTTTTATAATAGGTATAAGTAAAACCTAATACTTTATAATAGAATTTACATTATAACCGTCTAAAGCTTTTCTAGCATCTAAAAATTCTAATTCTATAAGAAAATTTAATGCAACAATTTCTCCACCAAGGTCTTCAATCAGTTTTATTGTAGCAAGAACAGTTCCACCTGTTGCTAGAAGGTCATCTGCTATTACAACTTTATCACCCGGCCTAATACTATCTTTATGTATTTCTAATTTATCCGTTCCATATTCTAATTCATATTCATGACTAATAGTTTCTCCGGGAAGTTTACCGGGCTTTCTTATTGGAACAAATCCGGTTTTAAGCTTATATGACATTGCAGCACCTACTATAAATCCTCTAGCCTCTGGTCCTACAATGATGTCAATATCCTTATCTTCTAAACCTTTACACATTTTATTAATACACTCTTGAAATGCATCCTTATCTTTTAAAGCAGTTGTAATATCTTTAAAAATAATTCCTTCCTTAGGAAAATCCTTTATATCTCTTATTTTAGATTTTAAATCCATATTTATTCCTCCCTTTATCTATATAATTATTTATATATTGTTTTTTAATTGTGTGTAGTAGTTAAATGTTTCTACACTTGATATGTCAACTTTTTTACTTGTTATATTATTCATCTTGATAAAGCAGTCTTTGTTATCTAATTTATAATCTAGTAATTGACTTTCATTAAGAATTTCCAAGGCTAATTTAAGCTTAGATTTATTTAACATTAAACAGTTTTTTTGACTTATAGATGTAATATATCTCTCAATATCAACTTTAAAAATATTTTCTCTACTATTTAAAAAACTTTTATAAATAACTCTCAAATCATCAATTGTTGGTACTAAAAAGTCTAAAATCTTTTTATTTAAGTTAATATCTATTTGTTTTGAAAGTATCATCAATTTTTTATCTTCAACATAACTAAAAAGTTTATTCATATTTCTTGTATCAAAAAATAAATCATATAAAAAAACTTTTGTGTATTTATTTATATTAATCTTATCTAAAATCGGATTAACTATAATACAATTCTCCTTAGCAGTACAATTAAAACTATATGAAATATCAGTTTTTTTAATAAAGTTTCTACCTTGAAGTCTAATAAGGTTTAAAATCTCTTGAAGATTAAAGTAATTATTAATTAATACCAGTATTCCAGTTTCATCTTTTAAAGCTTTACATATAAAATGTAATCTATCTTTATCTTCGTATAAATTAAAATTTTTATTTTTTTGTTGATTATAATTTACTGTACTATTCTTTATTGATTTTATTAAGGATGAAAAATAAATATCTTCAATTTCTTCTTTTATACTCTTTACTATATTAATATCTTTAATATTTAGCTGTATAGTTTCTTTTCCCATATATTCATTTATCTCTAATGAAACTACAACATCAATTATATCACCAGCATTAAGAGAAGCAGATAACTTACCTAAATTAAATCCTATGCAAGCATATTCTACGTTTTTATTTTCTAAAGTAAGCTTTAAATGCTTTTCATCCTTACCAATACCTTTAAAGGATTTAACTTTACAACCCTTTAATAATAGCTGCGAACCCGGATTATCTATACCATACGGCTTAATTAAGTTTAATTCGTCAATAACTTTTTTGGTTATATCATTACTGGTAATTTCACTATCTACAATAATCTCGGTTATTAAATCTTCATCAGTTAATAATTCATCTGCAATAATGTTAATTCTATCTCGAAGTATTGGTATATTATCTTTATCTATAGATAGCCCAGCAGCTTGTTCATGTCCCCCAAACTTAATAAATAAATCCTTACATTGACTAAGTCCGTTATAAATGTCAAAAGACGAAATACTTCTTGCTGAGCCTCTAGCTTCATTACCTTCAATAGAGATTAATATACTTGGTCTACGATATTTTTCAGTTATTCTGGAACTAACAATTCCAATAACTCCATGATGCCAATTTTCACCGGCAGCTACTATAATCTTCTCTTTTTTTAAATCAATATCTTTTTCAACAACTTCAATTGCTTCTTTCATAATCCTTTGCTCTATTATTTGTCTTTTATTATTTTCATCATCAAGGTTTTGTGCTATAGATTTAGCTTTTTTAGCACAGTTAGATATAAAAAGTTCTACACCATGTTTAGCTAGTCCAATTCTGCCTCCAGCATTAATTCTTGGACCTATTACAAATCCTATATGTCCGCTTGTCACCTCTTTTTCCTTTAAAGAGGTTATTTCTAGTAATGATTTAATACCTAAATTTGAAGATTGATGAATTAACTTTAATCCATTTTTTACTATAACTCTGTTCTCTCCGGTTAAAGATACAACATCTGCTACCGTTCCTATTGCAACAATAGGCAGGATTTCACTATAATCTATTTGTGCTTCTAAAGTTATAGATAAAGCTTGTATAAGCTTAAAAGCTACTCCTACTCCTGCTAACTTCTTAAAGGGATAGTTACAATCTTGTCTATTAGGATTAATCACCGAATAAGCATCAGGTAACATCTCTTTACATTGATGGTGGTCAGTAATAATTATATCTAAATTATTGTCTTTGCAAAACTTAGCCTCATCAAAGGAAGTGATGCCACAATCTACGGTAATTATTAGCTGTCCACCTTGGTCTTTGATATATTCTAAAGCCTTTTGATTTAAACCATATCCTTCTGACATCCTATCTGGAATATAAAATTTTGGTGCAAGTCCTATGTGATTTAGAAAAAGCATTAATATTGATGTACTTGTAACTCCATCAACGTCATAATCTCCATATATCCATACATCTTCATCTTCTTCTATTGCTTTACAGATTCTAGCTACAGACTTATCCATGTCCTTTAATAAAAAAGGGCTGTGGAGATTATTAAGAGTAGGATTTAAGAATATTTGTGCTTCTTCACAGCTTCCTATTCCTCTGTTAACTAAAATTCTTGAAGTTAAATGTGATATTCCCAGTTTATTTTTTATTATTTCTGATTTTTGATTATCACTATCAATGACTCTTATTACTTTATCAAACCTCATCTTATGTCCACCTTCTATTTTAAATAAACAAACTTTTATTGCTATAGACTATAAAAATCTATTGTAGTACGCTAAAATTAATATTCAGATGAAGATCAATCTTCATCTGAATCAACATTCAAGTTAACTACTATCAAAGTTGTTTAGTGACCTTCTTGTTTTTCTCTCTCAAGCTCTTTTTCAAGTTCTTTTTCAAAATCGTTATCGGTTTTATCTTTATTATTGTCAGTTTTATCTTTTTCATCAATTTCTTGATTATCTTCTAATTTGTCCTCTTTAGATTCTTCGTTGATTTTTTCCTGTTCATCTAAGTTTTGCTCTTCATTATCTTGTAATGCAGGTACTTTATCTGCTTCGTCAAATTCCTTAACTGAGTTTGCTTCTACCTGCATTAGTAATTCATCTTTTTCTTCTTGTAAAGTTTTAATCTGCTTTCCTTGTTCTTTAACTTTTAGCGAAAGTTTAATTTGTGCAACAAGACCCAAGACTGCAACTATAACTGCTCCAAATGCTGTAGAAACGAGAATAACTAATGCTTGAGAAACCTCTTTTGTTGAAAAAAGAAAATCAATCGTAACCTTTTCACCATTGTTTAACGCAAAAACAGCTATTATAATTGCAAATACTAAAGATAATACAAAAACTAACTGCATTGTAAATCCCCCTTATTTCTTTTTTAAGTTAATCAAAGTTGATACAACTAACACAAGTCCTAACATTCCACTTACAGTATAACCAATAATACCTATTGCTGACAAGCCAAATAAATGCGGCTTAGTACTAGAATGAATTGCTATTGATGACCCAACTATTAATGAAGAAATAACTAAACTAAGAGATATTCTATTGGTCATATTAATAATTTCTTTTCTTAGCCTCTCAAATCCTTCATGTTTTATAATAATTTTTGCTTGGTTTTTTTCAATTTTGTCTAAAATTCTATGTATAGTCCTAGGTAATGATTTCAGGTTATCAAAATTGTCCAAAAAATAATTAACAAGACATCTCAAGCCATTTCTGATATTTATTTTCTTTAATCCCATCTCTTTAAACAAGTCTTTAGATATTTGAGATAAACTAAAATTAGAATGTAGTTTTTTTCCAGTACCTTCTACAGTCATTATACATTTTATCAATAAGCTTAATTGGGTAGGTATTTGTATATTATGTTTATATGCAATTTTTAAAATCTCACTGAATACCTCACTAAAATTTAACTTACTAATAGGTATATTATAATAGTAATTTAAAATATAATAAAGGTCTTTTCTTAAATCAATTTCATTAGTACTAAGACTTAAACTATTCATTTTATAAAGACTATATACTATCTTATCAACGTTTTTATCAACTCCGGCCTTTAGGAGATTAGTAATAAAATCTAAAGTCAGATCATCCAAATACCCTACAATTCCAAAGTCAATTAATGCAATCTTGTTTTCATTCAATATCATTAAGTTCCCGGGATGTGGATCTCCATGAAAAAAAGAGTGCATAAAAATCTGTTCCATAAAAATCTTTGCTCCAAGTTTAGCTAATTTTTCTTTATCCCAGCCTTTTTTTTCAATACAGTCAAAATCATTTAACTTAACTCCTTGAATTCTTTCCATACACATAACTCTTTTGGAGGTAAATTCCCAATATATTTTAGGTATAACAACTCTTTCATCCTTTTTGTATATTTCTTCAAACTTATTGCAGTTTAAAGCTTCATATGTATAATCTAATTCTCTTTTTATAAAGAAAGAAAATTCTTTAATTATGTCATTATATTTTATAATTTCTTTTTTATTATAATGTTCATCAACTAACTTAGATATATCAAAGAGAATTTGTAAATCATTATTAATTTTTTTCTTAATATTTGGTCGTTGAATTTTTAAAACTACCCATTCTCCATTTTTTAGCTTACCTTGATAAACTTGACCGATAGAAGCAGATGCCAATGGAGTAGAGTCAAATTCTTCAAAAACGTCCTCAATATCTTTACCTATTTCTTTTTTAAAAATTGATTCGGCTATTTCAAAGTCATACTCTTTAACTCTGTCTTGTAATAAGCTTAGTTCATCAACTATATCTTGAGGTAGAATGTCATATCTGGTACTTAATATTTGTCCTAGCTTTACAAATGTAGGTCCTAACTCTTCAATAGCCATCCTAAGTCTCTCAGCTCTAGTATACTGTCTGCTTAACCTCTTGGATTTTTCAAAAAATAATACAGATAAAGGCTTTGGAAAATTCATCTTTTCGGCAATCATGCTAAATCCATACTTTACAAGAATTGACCATATCTCTTTATATCTTTTAAAATTACTGTATCTCCTACCAATGCTATTGACTTTCAAATTAATCCCTCCATATACAGAAAGCTACATTTATCTATTATTGCCATAAACTTACTATATGTTGCAGAAATGCACAGATTAAACAAAAAAACTGCCCTAGGCAGTTTTTAACGTATTAAGCCGTTTCTTTCTTAAGCATAAACCATATTGGGCTGGCAATAAAAATTGAAGAATATGTTCCTGCTAAAACCCCCACTATTAACGGTAAAGCAAAATCTTTAATGGCTTCAACTCCTAGAACATACAATGTAACAATAGCTATTAATGTTGTAAATGAGGTATTAATGGATCTAACTAAAGTTTGAGATATACTATCATTTACTAATGCTTTATAATCTTTTTTATTTACACTCTTAAGATTTTCTCTAATCCTGTCAAAAACAACAATAGTATCATTTATTGAATAACCGACTATTGTAAGCATAGCAGCTACAAAAGAACTGTTAATCGGTATTCTAAATAATGAATACACAGTAAGAGCTATGAGAACATCATGAACAAGTGCCACTATAGCTGAAATACCAAATCTAAACTCAAACCTAAATGTAATGTATAAAAGTATTCCAATGGTTGCTATAATCACTGAAATAATAGCATCTCTCCTTATTTCATCTCCAATTTTTGCACCAAATTTATCTTGTTCAATTAAAGCTGCATCTTCAAGATTGTATTTTTCTTTAAATTTTTCAAATACTTCTTTTCTTTCATTTTCATCTAATTCTACCTTGGTTCTAATAATGATTTGTTTTTGATTATCTCCTGTATGAATGATACTCGCGTTCTGGTCGAATTCATCAGTAATAGTTCTAATTTCATTAACTGGTATCTTCTCACCAAAATCTATCTGCAAAAGAGTTCCACCCACAAAATCTATACCTTGATTTAATCCACCATAAACTATGGTGCCGATTATTCCTATTAAAATTATACCTATAGATAATCCGAAGAATATCTTTCTCTTTGACATAAAATCCATCTTTTTCACCCCTTACGCTCCGTATAGCTTAGTATTTTTGGTAATATTCATACTTATAGTTAACCTTAACATATATTTAGTTATGAAAACAGCTGTAAGCATTGAAGCAACTAAACCTATCATTAGTGTAACACCAAATCCTTTTATAGGTCCTGTTCCAAAGTTATATAACACTATACCGGCTATAAAAGTTGTTATATTTGCATCAAGAACTGTTGTCAAAGCCTTCTTAAATCCTGAATCAACTGAAGCTCTTAACGTTTTTCCGTTTCTTATTTCTTCCTTAATTCTTTCAAAGATAACTACATTGGCATCTACTGCCATACCAATAGACAGTATCAAACCTGCAATACCGGCTAATGTAAGTTTTGCATCTATTGCGGTCATTATACCTAAAACAATCAATATATATATTGTTAATCCTATTGAAGCAATAACTCCGGGTATTCTATAGAATATTATCATGAATAAGAAAATTAATAATAAACCTATTCCTGCTGCGTAAACACTCTTGTTTAATGCTTCTAATCCTAATGTAGGTCCAGTAACTGAAGTTCGTAAAGCTTCCATTTCTACAGGAAGTGCACCGGCTCTAATCAGATTTGCCAATTGTGCTGCTTCTTCAATTGTAGCACTGCCTGAAATAGATGACCTTCCAGAAGGTATCGGTTCGTTAACCATAGGAAGAGAAATTGGTTCTCCATCAAGCACAATAGCTAAAATTTCTTTTTCGATTGACAATCTGGTAGTAGCTTCTTTAAATTTTTCAGCACCTTCTCTGTTAAATTCTAAGTTAACTATAGGTCGATTATATTCATCATATCCGGGATCTGATTTAATAACATGTTCACCAGTAACTACTACATCACCGTTAGGTTCTATAAACTGAAGTTGAGCAGTTTTGCCTATGATTTCTAAAGCTTCTTGAGGATTGTCTATTCCTGCAAGCTCAACTCTTATTCTTCTATCTCCTTCTATAACAATACTTGGTTCTGCAACTCCTAATCCATCTACTCTTTGGGTTATTATAGCTTTTGTTTGCTCCATCATTTTTCTTAGCTCATCTCCGGTAGCATCAGTTTGAGCTTCTAAAACTACAAACACTCCACCTGCTAAGTCTAACCCTAAGTCTAATTCGTCTTCAATTTTGCTTAGTTTGAAATTTCCTAGTTCTACACCATAAATTGAGGTGTAAGCTAAAGCTCCTACAATTAAAATAATTAGTAAGAAAATAATTGAACTCTTAACTCTCATTTGTTTTTTCCTCCTTACTTGTCTTCATAAAATATATTATATTACTTTACTATGATTACAGTCAATACCAGTTAATTATTTGTATTATATATTAACTCTTACTTCTTTATGGTTTTGAGCATATTTTACATAGTCTTCTGCTGATTCTTTAAGCTGGTCTATTTCTTTATCGCTAAGCTGTCTAACCACATTAGCAGGTGAACCTAATACTAAAGAACCCGATGGTATTTTTTTTCCCGGTGTCACTATACTGCCTGCTCCTATTAAAACATTATCTCCTATTTCTGCTCCATCTAATACTATTGCTCCCATACCTACTAATACATTGTTGCCAATCTTACAAGCATGTATAATTGCTTTATGTCCAACAGTAACATAATCTCCTATAATAGTATCATAGTCTTTACTTATATGAATTACAGTTCCATCTTGAATGTTTGTATACATTCCTATCTTGATTGAATTTTCGTCACCTCTTAATACACAATTGTACCATACACTTGTATTTTCTGCTATTTCTACTTTACCTATTAATTCAGCACTATTTGCTATAAAACAGCTCTCATGAATCTTAGGTTTAATCCCTTGATAATCTAAAAGCATTCTATTCCTCCTTACTTATATTTGCTTGTACTGATATAGCACATTCTACTCTTTTTTTCTGCATTTCACATTCTATACTATATGGTTTATTAATATCTTTATTAAAATTATAAGCATTAGCATGGCATCCACCACTGCAATAAAACTTAGCCCAGCACTCTTTACATTCATTTTTAGAATAGATATTAGCATTCTTAAATTTGTTGATAAGCTTATTATTTTTTACTCCTTCAAAAACATCCCCAATCTTAAAATCTTCATCTCCAACAAACTGATGACATGGATATAAATGTCCTTCTGGTGTAACTGCAAGATATTCAACACCTGCACCACATCCTACAATTTTTTTAATAAAACACGGTCCTTGATTTAAGTCTATCATGAAATGAAAAAAGTCAAAGCCCTTTCCTTCTTGTTTTAATCTTATATATTCCTTTGAAAGTTCCTCGTATTCACTAAGAATTTTATCTAAGTGCTGCTCTAATAATGCGTAATCTTTTTCACGACTAGCTACAACAGGTTCAACTGAAATTGTATTAAATCCAGCCTTATTAAGTGCTAAAACATCCTTAGAGAAATCTAAGTTCTTACTGGTAAACGTTCCTCTTATATAATAAGATTTATTACTCCTTAATTTAACAAAATTTAGAAACTTAGGAACTATTATATCATAACTTCCTTCTCCATTTAAAGTAGGTCTCATATAATCATTAATTTCTTTTCTTCCATCTAAGCTCAATACTACATTATCCATATTTTCATTTATAAAATTCATATTTTCGTCATTAAGCAGCAGACCATTAGTAGTAATAGTAAATCTAAATTTCTTATTATTTTTTAATTCAATCTCTCTACCATATTTGATAAGCTCTTTTACAACTTCAAAGTTCATCATTGGCTCTCCGCCGAAAAAATCCACCTCAAGATTCACTCTACTGCCGGAACTTTTAACTAAAAAATCTAAAGCCTTTTTTCCAACTTCCGATGACATTAAAAGCCTGTCTCCAGAAAAATCACCTTGAGATGCAAAACAGTATGCACACCTTAAATTACAATCATGAGCTATATGTAAACATAGAGCTTTTACTATATTATCTTGATTGTAATTAAAATCATTTACATACAAATCATCACTAAATAATAACCCTTCTTCTATTAAAACTTGTATCTCTTCATAAGCTTCTTTTATGTCCTGAGTTTCATACTGATTATATAACATCCTAATAATTTCTTCAAACTTATTATTCTCATATAAATCAATAATATCCCAAACAAGCTTGTCTACAATATGGACAGCACCACTGTTTATATCGAGGATTATATTTTTATTGTTAAGTTGAAATTTATGAATTCTTTCCATAAATATTCCTCCTATTTTTTAATGATATTACTGTTTTATCTAATATATTAATTAGTTTATTGAAAAATTATAAGTAGTGGAAATCCACTACTTTTAATAGGATGAGTAAAAATACTAAACTTCATTTAAATGTACTCTTATCTAAGTACTCTTATTTATTTTCACAACTTTGATTTCCTACAGTACAAGATGTTTTACAAGCTGACTGGCATGAAGTTTGACATTCTCCACATCCACCTTTTTCAATGGTAATTTTGTGGCTTTTTCTTGTAATAGTTTTTATATGCTTCATCATATACCTCCTCATACGATTCTTAGTAGATTATAACATAATCCATTTATTTAATAAAGATTTATCTTAGATTAATTCCTATCATTCCTCCAACTATTCCGGTAATTATTGAAATTACTGATCTTAATAAAATAAATGAATCAAGCTTAAACGTATCAATAAATATGCTGCCGATTATTATAAGAATAATAATATATAGAAGTCCCACTACAGCACCATTAAGCCACCCCTTTTTGTTCACTTTAAGTGACATATATATTGATCCCAACGCTATACTTAATATCATAATAATTGAATTAATTACAGGAATAACTCCTTCTGATAGGTTAGAATAGGTTAATATTATAGACATCAATACGATTAAAACTAGTGTGGCAGAGAAACTAAGTACTACTCCCTTCAATAAGGTGATTGGATAATTAACCTCTTTACTGTCCTTATTATATCTCATAGCTTCACCTCCAAATATCCTTATTGAATATGTATTCAGAATACAGATATTTATTCCATATAAAAAGAGATTTTCTAATTTTAGAAAACCTCTTTAAGTAATTACTTTTCTTCTTCATCATTTGACTTAGTTATTGTATTTCCTATTGCCCATTTAGTAATATTCATCTTAGTTTTATCAGTACCTACCTCAATGGTAATCATATCATCTTTCATTTTTGTAATCTTACCATAGATACCACCTATAGTAGTTATTTCATCTCCTACTCTAAGATCAGCTCTCATTTGATTTATCTGCTTATTCTTCTTTTGTTGAGGTCTAATCACTAAAAAATAAAAAATAGCCAATAACGCAATTGGAAATATCAAACCAGTATATTGATCCAAATTATTCCCCTCCTTTCTCTCTTAATTACTATTCAATAAAATTTTATAAAACCCTTCTTTTTTAAAAGTAGTTATAAAAATATATATTTCTTTACTATTTTTCTTGTCAGCAGTTTACATTATAACCATTTTAAAGACTTATATTAAGTATCAGTAATGTTTACTTAATATATCCATAACTTTTGTAAAAACTTTCTCTATAATCCATTAACCTATCTTCTTTTATAGCTTTTCTTATGTTTTCCATAAGTTTTAGAAGAAAATATAAATTATGTATAGTTGTGAGTCTTAAACCTAATATCTCATTTACATTAAATAAATGTCTAATATATGCTCTTGAATAGTTCTCACACGTATAACAGTCGCACTGAGAGTCTAACTTGCTGAAATCTTTTTTGTATTGTGCATTTCTAACTACTATTTTACCTTTACTGGTTAATACTGTTCCGTTTCTGGCTATCCTAGTAGGTAAAACACAATCAGCCATATCAATACCTCTTATTACTGCTTCAAATAAATAATCCGGACTTCCAACTCCCATCAAATATCTAGGCTTATTCTTAGGTAAAAACGGTGTAGTAAATTCTACTACATCGTTCATCAGTTCTGCAGGTTCTCCAACACTTAAACCTCCTATTGCATAGCCCGGGAAATCTAAGTCTAATAATTCTTTAGCACTTTGTTCCCTTAAATCTTTATACATGCCTCCCTGCACTATACCAAACAGTGCTTGAGTATGTGGATTTTTATGTGCATCTTTACATCTCTCTGCCCATCTTGTCGTTCTTTCTAAAGAATTTTTAACATACTCTTTATCACTAGGATATGGGGTACATTCATCAAATGCCATAATAATATCAGAACCTAAGGCATTTTGAATTTCGATTGACATTTCCGGAGAAATAAAATGTTTTGAACCATCAATATGTGACCTGAATTCTACTCCCTTTTCTTCAATTTTTCTTAAGTCCCCTAAGCTAAACACTTGAAATCCACCACTATCAGTTAAAATTGGTCCATCCCAGTTCATGAATTTATGTAATCCACCCGCTTCTTCAATAAGCTGGTGTCCCGGTCTTAAGTACAAATGATATGTATTACCTAATATAATCTGACTACCTATTTCTTTTAGTTCCTCAGGAGTCATTGTCTTTACAGTAGCCTTTGTTCCCACAGGCATAAATGTTGGGGTTTCAATAATGCCGTGAGGTGTATGCAGTCTTCCTAATCTTGCTTTACAATCAGCAGCTTCCTTTACTAGTTCATACTTTATAGCCATTTAAATACTCCTTTCATTACTTAATAAGCATACTATCTCCTAGGCTATAAAACCTGTATTTTTCATCAACAGCAATATTATATGCTCTAAGTATATTTTCTCTTCCAGCTAAAGCACTAATTAACATTATGAGAGTTGATTCCGGAAGATGAAAGTTAGTTATAAGTTTATCTATGACCTTAAATTTATAACCGGGATATATAAATATATCAGTCCAGCCTGACTTAGGAAGAATTGTGCCATCAATTTCAGCAACAGATTCTAAAGTTCTTGTTGTAGTAGTACCAACAGAATAAACATTTCCTCCATTGTTCTTTACTTTATTTATAATATCAGCAGTTTTTTTGTCAACCTCATAATACTCTGCATGCATAGAATGGTCCTCGACACTCTCAGCTTTAACTGGTCTAAATGTACCTAAACCAACGTGTAAGGTAATATAAACTATCTCTACGCCTTTATTTTTTATCTGTTCTAACAGTTCATGAGTGAAATGGAGTCCAGCAGTAGGTGCAGCTGCTGAACCCTCTTTTTTAGAATATACTGTCTGATACCTTTCTTTATCTTCAAGTTTCTCAGTAATATAAGGAGGCAAAGGCATTTCTCCTAATTTATCTAGTATTTCTTCAAAAATACCTTCATAATAAAACTTTATTATCCTTCCACCACTATCAGTTTTATCAATAATTTCACCTTTAAGTATTCCATCTCCGAATATTAACTTAGACCCTATTTTCGCTTTTTTCCCAGGTTTAACAAGTGTTTCCCACTTATCATCTTCCAGCCTGTTTAATAACAGAAACTCTATTTTTTCTCTAATATCATCCCTTTGACCATATAGTCTGGCAGGAATAACTCTAGTATCATTTAAAACTAAACAGTCTCCCTTTTTAAAATAATCTATAATATTCTTAAATATTTTGTGTTCGACTTCACCTGTTTTTTTATCTAATACCATTAATCTTGATTCTTCTCTTTTTTGAGAAGGATGCTGAGCTATTAACTCTTTTGGTAAATCGTAGTAGAAATCTTGTGTCTTCAAAATTTATCACCCTTTACTCAATTTCTGTCCCGGTATAATAGTGCTTTAGTATTTCTTCAAAAGTATATCCTTCTTCAGCCATTTTTTTTGCTCCCCATTGGCTCATTCCAAGACCGTGACCCCATCCACTGCCTTCAAAAACATAATTAATAGATAGTGATGATATTGTCTTAAGTTTATTTCCATTAAAAACCCTTACTTGTCTATTATCATTTCTGCCGCTCCCACGGGTAGGAGTTCTTGCTCCAGAACCGCTTATAATCGTAGTTTCGTCCAAAGAAATTCTTTTAGGAGATGCATAATTTGCTCCTAAAACATATGCTCCACCTTTACTTTCTACTTCATACATGGTACTTTTTAAGGAATTATATCCAAAAATCGCTCTGCTTTGTTCGTTTTTGAGAAAGTGTATTCCTTCAGTTCCAACTATACCTAGTTTTATTACTCTTCCTGATTCAGAATATTCAACCGGCTGAATATCTATAATTTCACCTATATAAATATTATTATTTTCTAAAGCCTCTTTTATTTGTAATTTAGACATAACAAGCTTCCAGTTTTCATTAGGAGCCCCTAACGAGAATTCATCATCTACTCCTCTTAGATATGGAACTACACTACTCCACACATTCTCACTATCTTCAGTTTTACCACCGCTGGAAGAATGGTAAAAAGTAGATACCACCTTTCCGTTATAGGTAAGTAATTTATTAGTGGTTTCAGTAACAGCTCTTGTACTATTTATTTTTTCCGAATTATACCCTCCATATACCTGACAATGCGTTGTATCACATAAATCATATCCTTTACTAGCATGCATACCCAGCCTTTGTAAGGCATAATTCCTTGCACTGACTGCTTGAGCCTTTAAAGCTTCTATAGGCCAGCTTCCAGACATTTCTCTTGGCACTACTCCACACAAATACTGTTCTAAATTAACATAGTTAATAGTTATCAGCTCATCATCAATTCTATTAAATGTAATATATCCTCTGTATTTGTTCTTTTCAACCTGAACAATGCTTGTCAGCTCATCAGCATTAACAGAGCTGATAAATAATTGAGTATCCTTGTCAAATACTAATAATTCTTGTCCTCCAAAATTATTAATAAAAATCCTTCTATTATCCGGATGAACTACTTTCATTTCATTTTTTATTGTATTTTCAATCTCAGTTATATAATCTAAAGCACATTGTTCACTAATAAACTGGCCAATCCAAATTTTAAAAACTTTATTATTAAAATAAGGATAAGCATCTATATCATTATTTCTTAAATACTCTACCTGCTCTTTTACTTCCTCATAAGAATTATAGACCATATCTAATTCAATATGATAAGGTCCTGTTTCTATTTCTAAATCATCAAAGCCATAATCTAGTCTGACAAATATAACTGTACTAATAATATCAAAAACTTTTTCAAAGCCTTCATCTACAGTCATCAGACTAAATCCATCTGAAGAGTACAAATTAACCCATTTATCCGAATATAAAGGAGATTGTAACCCTACTTTAATATATCTATCGTTAGTATTCACTCCTTCGCTGACTGTAATGTGTCCAAATGTCATGACTAAAGCTATAATACTGCATAAAATAACTATTCTGAGCTTCTTATTCATTTTTAATCCTCCAATCTTAATACGTTTAATCTGTTTTTAGCTCAATACCAAAGTAATCATAGCACGCCTTTGTTGCAACTCTACCACGAGGTGTCCTGTTAATAAAACCTAACTGAAGTAAATAAGGTTCATATACATCCTCTATAGTATTTCTTTCTTCTCCGGTAGAAGCAGCCAGGGTATCTAACCCTACAGGTCCACCGTCAAACTTATTAATTATAGTTAGCATCATTTTTCTGTCAACGTTATCAAGACCTAAAGCATCAACCTCAAGCATTTTTAATGCTGATTTAGCAACCTCTAAGTTTATATATCCGTTTTCGACTACTTGTGCATAATCTCTAACCCTTTTTAAAAGTCTATTAGCTATACGCGGAGTCCCTCTTGACCTTCTTGCAATTTCAATAGCTCCTTCGTAGTCAATTTGTACATTTAGTATTTTAGCAGAACGTCTTATAATTGTAGTTAAATCATTTTCGTTATATAGATCTAATCTACATATAACTCCAAATCTATCTCTTAAAGGTGAGGTTAAAAGACCCGCTCTGGTAGTAGCTCCAACCAGCGTAAATTTTGACAAATCTAACCTTACAGATCTTGCACTAGGTCCTTTTCCTATAATAATATCAAGAGAAAAATCTTCCATCGCAGGATATAATATTTCTTCAACACTTCTATTAAGCCTGTGAATTTCATCAATAAACAATACGTCATTTTCATTTAGGTTAGTTAAGATAGCTGCTAAATCACCAGGTCTATCTATAGCCGGTCCTGACGTAATTCTTATATTCACTCCCATTTCATTAGCAATAATATTAGATAAAGTCGTCTTACCCAATCCCGGAGGTCCATATAATAATACATGATCAAGAGGTTCGTTCCTACCTTTGGCAGCTTGGATAAATATCTTCAATTTCTCTTTAACTTTATTCTGACCTATATATTCATCCATAACCTTAGGTCTTAATGAGCTTTCTATATCTATATCTTCAATTCTACTTTGACTTGTAATAATCCTGTTTTCATTTTCTTCCATTAAAATTCGCTCCTCTATCTACTTAATAGCTAAAAGTTTTAAAGCGTTTTTAATAATATCCTTAGTTTGAAGACCCTTTGTATTTATTTTATTCAAAACTTCCATAATTTCTTTTTTGGTATATCCTAACGACAATAAAGCTTCAATAACCTCATAATCATCATTAATATTATTATCAAAGTCAACTATTTGACTCATGTTAATATTATCACCTATTTTGTCCTTAAGTTCCAGTATCATACGACTTGCTGTCTTTTTTCCAATGCCCGGAGCTTTAGTTAATGACTCTGCATCATTATTAACTATTGCAAGCTTTATGTCAGTAGTAGTAATTGCAGAAAGAACCCCTAGAGCTACTCTTGGTCCAATCTTTGATACTAAAAGTAATAAATGGAACATATCTAACTCCTCTTGAGTAGAAAAACCATATAAACTTATTTCATCTTCTCTCACATTTAAATGTGTGTATATTTTACAATATTTTGAATCTTTTTTTAATATGTTAATAGAATTTTGAGAAGTATTTATGAGATACCCAATGTCATTGTTTTCTATGACAACGTAACTTTCACCAATTTCCTCCAAAGTACCTTTTATATATCTATACATTTTCTTGCCTCCGTTATTTCATCTTAAATGAATCTTTAAAATTGCTAGAATGAGCATGACATATAGCTACTGCAAGAGCATCTGCAACATCATCAGGCTTTGGTACAGTATTAAGATTTAATAGAACTTTCACCATTTCCTGTACCTGTTTTTTATCTGCCCTTCCATATCCTACAACTCCCTGCTTTACTTGTAAAGGTGTGTATTCAAACAGTTCAATTCCTTTGTTTATGGCAGCTAATACCTGTACGCCTCTGGCTTGACCAACTTTTATAGCTGTTTTAGAGTTTTTATTAAAAAACAGTTCTTCAATAGCCACTGAATCAGGCTTGTATTTATCTAAAAGCTTTGATAATTCATCATAAAGCATTTTGAGTCTCACAGGGAAAATGTTATCTGGAGTAGTTTCCATCGCTCCATAATCTATAACTTTAAAATTGTTACCCTTATATTCTATAACACCATATCCCAATATAGCAATACCCGGATCTAAACCTACTATAATCATGCAAATTCTCCTTCTCTAAGCTGATAAAAACATATATTCGATATAATTAGTTTTAATACCTCTATATTATATAATTTTTTATGTAAATTTAAAAGGGGATGTCGGGAAGAAATGAGAGCTGTTAGAACGGATCAAAAGTGAATAAGTGATGGTATAGGTAATGGATAAACATCTTTTATTAGTTCAGAGAAATTTCAGGAGCGGGGTACGGTAAACGTAAGGTTGTTTCTGTAAGAGCAAAGAAAATAGAATTTATCATCCTATTTTCCAGCTGCTTGATTTCCCATTATAAGTCTTTGGTATTCATTTCCTTTTTCACCTTGGCATTATAACGAATTAAATATTTAATAATAAAAAATATTCCTAATGGTATTGCAATAATCAGTATAACCAAAAAAATTACAAAAATAAAAGCATTAATCATTATAACTCTCCCCATATATTTTTTGTATTCTGAAATTAATATCTATTTTATCTATATTTAGTATCAACTATAATATTATTAAAGTCAAGATGTTTTTTATTTGTGTACAATTTTTGGAGAAACAAAAAATAAAGTATGACCCTAACAATCAAAATTTAGCAGTCAGATTATTAGAGTCATATCTTTTTATGTTAAAAAGCTATCGGGTCAATCAATTTAGTGATTTTCCGACAACTCCTTTATATTAACTTATAAAATCCTCTATTATTCTTGATATATCTTCCTTGCTGTCTACTATTATTCCTTCCTTAAGCCTCTGCTGGTCAACAAACTTTAACCTTTTAATAGAAGTATCAGAAAGGACGGAATCTAAAACAAGTTCTCCTTCATCATCAATCTTATAAATAGCTATTTTGTCATCTTTAACTCCAATTACATAGTGATTAGGACAAAGATGTTCTTTATCTATCTCAATAATTATATTTTCATACGAAAAATATGTCACTCTCCAATGTGGATGACTTTGTTTTATATATGAAATAAATTTTTCTTCATTTAAATTTATCATATCTTTAGAAGCTTTACTAACCTTCTTAACATTATGTCCACATTTTAAATAATAAAAAATATATTCTATTGTAGTATTTGGAGTTACATATTCGTCATCGGTCTTAATTATTGATACATCTTCGCCTAAATTGGATGTATCATTTGTATCCCCTTCTGTATCTTCAGAAATATCATTTGGCTTTTTACCAATTCTGTCTGCTATATTATAGCCATATAAAAAACCGAAGATTAAAAGTAGGATACATATTGAGCCGATTAAAAAAATGTGTTTTTTCCTCATAATATCCCTCCTAACTCCTCTAGATGGATATTATGTCCAACTTTCATAAGTTTATACTATCTAAATATTTGTTTAATTTTTTAATATTCTGTTTACATATATCTCTTAATTACCTTATCATTGAGTGCTAGCCAGCAGGATTCTTTATAAATGCTTTTAAGATTCTTTATCAATAGCTTAACTATTGAATGATAAACTTTATCTAACTCTTCATCCCCCAGATTATAATTTACCTCTTTAATATCAAAATATTCAGGATATATATCCATTTGAAGCTGCTTATCAATATACTTGTCAATACTTCTAAGCTTCTTCTTAATAATTTTATTAGCAAAAGTATATACTAATCCTTCTATGTATCTATTTTTTCGTTCCCAGCCCTCTATTTCAATTCTGAGATTTTTTCTTAATTCACTAATTTCTCTGTTTCCACTAATGAAATGAAATAATGATTTATTTTTATAAATACCTTCAATTCCAAATTGTTCAATTGCTTTTTTTTCAAGGATATTAGCCCATTTATTATTATTATATCCATATTTATACCCTTCAAGGTAAAAACAAAGTTCAATTCTATTTATATCTTCATGTATAAGGTAGCTTATACTTTGTGCAATTTCATCTTTATTAGAGTTTTGGCTTAGTATGTATTTTACTCTTCTTTTAATACTTTTTCTACATATATATTGAGGATATATATTACTAATGTTTTCTTCAAGATCATACAATGCCAAAAGAATATAAATAGAGTTTATATCGTTATTAAATAAAAATTTATTTTTTAAGCCGTCATATAATTGCCAAAGTTTTATTGATTCTGTTGCCATATAACCCTACCTCCCGTTTGCAATTATTACCAACTAATTGGAAGGTTATAACACTATTATAATAATATCAATGTCCAAAAAATATTTTTTTCATTGAAATTCCATAGAATAACCTTTTATTACTAATTCATCAAAAAAATGTTACGATTTTTTAGCTTATTTATAGTAAAGTAAACTTAAAACATGTATTAATTATTAATAATTCCATTTAGTTCCGTTAGCTAGTCCACAATTAATTTATGTAATAATGACTCGTAATCTTCTCCCTTTTTTAGCTCTAACAATCCATAAACTAGTTTTTTTTCTGCATTATTATCTTCTATAAACTTATGAAAATCTTCAGCATCATCAATAACACCTGCATCAAATAATTTTTGTACTATAATGTCACTTCTATCTCCTTCTTTAATCTCAACTGTAACATATTCTACATCTTTTTCATTTTCTAAGTTTTCATCAGTTACATCATTATTATTTAAATTTTCTCTATCTTTTTGTAAACTATCCTCACCGCCTAGCTTTTCTTTATTATCATCAGTTTGATTATTTTCCTCTTCTAAAATATTGTGAGATTCTTGTTCTGTATCGTCATTTATGTCATCTAAATTATCTTTTACATCTAAATTATTGTTTTCATTAATTTTATCATTATCTTTATTATTAGTGTTTCTATCTACAATTTCATTATTTGTATCTTTTACTGATTCAAGCATTATAACCTTAGCCCTGTCAAGTATTTCATCATCTGTAAGTTCTTCATCTCTGTATTCTATTTGAGGATTTAACGTGAAATAAATCCCAGAAAAAATAAAACCAATTCCTATTCCTAACAAGATAAAATAAAATTTAAAGCTGGCTTTTGACAATGTCAACATCTCCTCAACTCAAAGTTAGTATATTATATATAGGTATCTAAGTTCTAAACTTACTTTATTCAAGAAAAAGTATATTTTGTATATTGAGCTTGGAGTCTATATATAATTATACTTTTTATTTTTTTATTTTATCATTTTTTCTTTTCTTTTAAAACTATGAATATTGAGCAATAAAAAAACGGCCATCACGTGACCGTAATTTTCAATAGTTATAGCGACAAAATATAATTTACAAACATCAATATATAATGAGCTGATATTCCTGCCACTAATCCACCCACTAAATGACTTCGGATTCCCTTTGAAATTAATTTTCTATGTCCTAAAGAATCTAACATAGCTACGTGTGTACTTAAAAAACCGCTCCAGCACATACCCATTGCAGTAAATACAGCTATATCATTTCCACCAATAAGTCCTCCCTCTAAAAACCTAGGTACTAGACCTAAAGCTGCTCCAACTGCTCCTAAAGCAGTTATTGGAAATGCAATAGCCTCAGGACTTTCAAACCCTAATAAGGGTCTAAGTATAAAAGATAATTTATCACCGATTGCCGGTAAAAGACTCACACCTTCATAAGCTGCACCTTCATATCCAATAGCTTGATCAATTGGTCCTACTTCTCCAAAAGTCAATAGCATAATAACGGTACAAATAACTAAAACTCCCGGTACTATACTTAAACCAATATCTACTCCCAGCTTTCCACCTTCTAAAAAAGCTCCTAAAAATCTTTCAAAAAATGTTCCTTCACTTTGTTCTATCATATGTGATGTAATCTCTTCTCTTCTTTCAACTAAGTGTGAAGCTGCCAATTCTTCATTGTGACTTTCTATACTTTCTCTTATTTTCTCAGGCTCATCAATTTTTTCACTTCCTAATTCTTTTTTTACGCTTCGAGCCATCAATCTAACACTTACAATACATCCTATAAACGCTCCGACATTACCTATAAGTGCTTCCTTCATAAAACCATATTGTATCATCCAAGTAGTAACCACAAGACCCATACCAAAAGCAGTTCCAAGATTACATAAACAAGGAATTTCATGCTTTTTAAAGAAACTAATATAACCTTCATCTTTAGCTAAGGAAATAATAGCTGGGTTATCAGACAAGTAAGTTGTTACTATACCTAATGAAGCAACTCCCGGCATATTAAATAATGGACGCATAAGTGGTGCAAAAACCTTGTTAAGCAAGCTTACTAATCCAAATTCCATGGCAAGCTTCCCAAAAGCACCTGCTAATACAGTTATAGCCATAATCTTAAACACTGTACCTATTAATAAATCATATGCAGTTTCCATTATTGTAGAAAACATATTACCTATTCCCATTTCATATCCTAAGTAACCAAAAAATAAAAGAATAATTGCTAAAAAAATAACAGTATCTCTAGTAGAATTTTTGCCTTTATCTTTGCTTAATATATTTCCTGTCAATGTAGTCACCTCTTTGTTATAATAAATTCAACATTGTTATTATACAAGCCTTTTAGTTAACAATCAACAAATTCATAGTTTAAAATATTTAAGTTTTCTTAATATCTACTTGAAAAACTGCTTAAATTCAAGCTCTTTCTATAGATATACAGGTTCTAAACTTACTCTATACAAAAAAATATATACCGGGAAGTTACTTTAAAGTATTTAAACTTATTAAGCGACCTGTACATATTTTTCATTTTTTTGTTATATATAATTTACACAGGATTTCTATATCCCTGTATGTCCAAAACCACCTTCACCTCTTATACTATCCCCTAAAACATCTACCTCTTGTACGTCAACATGCTCATACTTCATTATAACCATTTGAGCTATCCTGTCTCCTTTTTTTATGGTGAAATCTTCTTCTCCTAAGTTTATTAATATTATCTTTATTTCACCTCTATAATCACTGTCTATTGTACCTATACCGTTAACTAAAGATATTCCATGCTTAACAGCTAAGCCGCTTCTAGCCCTTATTTGAGCCTCATATCCTTCTTTAAGTTCAATGTGTATTCCTGTAGGTACTAACTTTCTCTCCATTGGCTTTAAAATAATATCTTCGTTATTGTTAGAATGTAAATCTAATCCTGCTGATCCTTTAGTTTTATAAGATGGTAAAGGTAAATCACTTTTATTAATTATTCTTATCTTCATAGTTCCACTCCTTATTTTATCTTATCAAAACTTCTTGAGGTTTGAAACAATAATAAAGATTACTATGGAAATAGTAATCTTTAAATTCTAATATTTTTACTCTTTTACTCAAAACATATTTCTTTAATTTGATTATCAATTTTATTTTTATTCTTTATTTTTCCTACATAAGCAACATTTAACTTATCAAAATCAAATACCTTATCAGTTATATCCTTAATACTATCTAATGTAACTTTATTGATTTTTTGTAAAATATCATTGGGTGAATCAGTTCTTCCTAGTAATAACTCTGCCTTTCCAATAGAGGTCATTCTGCTAGAGGTACTTTCAAGACCTAAAATATAATTTCCTTTAAGTTGTTCCTTAGACCTGTCAATTTCTGTTTCACTTAAATAAATATTCTTTATTTCCTTAATGTCATCTAGTATCAGTTCAGTTACATTTAATAGCTGACTTGCATTAAGACCCGCGTATATAGTAAATATACCTGTATTCTTGTATGAAGAAGGATATGAAAAAATAGAATATACTAATCCTCTATCCTCTCTAACTCTTTGAAAAAGTCTGGAACTCATGCTTCCTCCAAACACATTATTTAAAACTAATAAAGAATATAGCTCATCACTGCCTTGTGATACACCTTCCAGTCCTAAACATAAATGAAGCTGTTCAGTTTCCTTAGTCTTACTGCTTAATCTCTGCATTAACTTAGGAGGCTGATCTGCTTTACAAATTGTGCCTTCAACATTCCAATGTCCAAAATATATATCTAATAATTTATGGATTTCATCAGCATCAAAATTACCTGCTATCGAAATTACAATATTTTGAGGTATATAGTGACTATCAAAAAAGTCTGTTACCTGTTTCCTGCTAAGATTTTTTACAGTTTTAAAACTTCCTAATATCGGAAATGACAATGAATTGCCATTAAAAATAGTTTTGGATAACAAATCATGCACAACATCTTCAGGAGAATCATCATACATGTTAATTTCCTCTATAACAACACTCTTTTCTTTAGCAATATCTTCTTCTTCAAACTTAGAGTTTAATAACATGTCAGATAAAACATCTATAGCAATTGGCAAATGATTATCAAGCACTTTTGCATAAAAACAAGTACACTCTTTACTGGTAAAAGCGTTTAGCTGACCTCCAATATTATCAATACTTGATGCAATTTCTTTAGCTGTTCGGTTTGTTGTACCTTTAAACAGCATATGTTCAATAAAATGTGAGATACCGTTATTAAAGTTATTTTCATATCTAGATCCAGTTTCTACCCAAATTCCTATTGACACAGATTTAACGTGAGGTATTTTTTCAGTTACAACTCTTATGCCATTATTTAAAATAAATTTATCGTACATTTTATCCTCCTAATTGACTCTAAAGACTTATGATTTACTTAATTTATTATAAAGGAAAATTTGAAATCTTTCAACTATATAAACAAATTTATGTAAATTAATAACTAGAATTTTGTCTATAATCCAGATATATTGTAACTTTATTTTATTACATCACTTACCCTTCCAATTCTATACCCTTGATCATTTAAAGTTCTTATAATAGTCGGCAATGCTTTGATTGTTTCTTCCTTAGGGTGCATAAGTACAATAGCACATTTATGAGTTTTACTGACAACACGATTAATAATTTTGTCATAAGTACTATCTTTTCTCCAGTCAATTGTGTCAATGCTCCACATTATAACATTATAATTTAAATCCTTGGCAGCTCTTACAGTATCTTTGTTATAAGCTCCAGAAGGAGGTGCAAAGTATTTAGATTTTATATTTAGTATCTCACTTATTTTCTTATCTGTTTTTAATATTTCTTGTTTATTAAGCTCATAGCTTAATAAGCTGTAATCTCTATGCAAATATCCATGATTACCTATTTCATGACCATGATTGTATATTTCTTTTAATAATTCGTTATTTTTATCTGCCCATCTACCAGTAACAAAAAAGGTTATTTTCATATTGTTTCTTTTAAAAATTTCAAGCATCGGGGGAATATATTCATTCCCCCAATCAATATTGCAGGCAAAAGCAATCACATTCTCATCTGTATTCCCCTTATAAAAAACATCATCTAAGTTTCTAAAGGTTGGCTTTGTTCTATTATTTACTAAACCTATAACAAAACCAATTAGGACTATGAGTGCAATTAATACAGCTAATAATTTGTATAAGGTACTCATTCTAAAATAATAAATTTTCAAGATTATCCCTCCTAAATACTCTTATACTATTATTAATATTCGGATAGTTTATAATTATAATATCTTTTTAACAAGATAAAAAAGAAAAAACATAAACCCATTTTAGGTTCATGTCTTTATTTTTCACCTTCTTTATCTTTTGGAAGAGCGTCCTTCCTAGATAAATTAACTCTTCCTTGATTATCTATACCTATAACTTTTACTAAGATTTCATCTCCTATAGATAAAACATCCTCAACTTTAGCTACTCTATCGTTAGAAATTTTTGAAATGTGTACTAATCCTTCTTTACCATTTAATATTTCAACAAATGCTCCAAAGTTAACAATTTTTATTACCTTACCTAAATAAATTTCCCCTACTTCAACATCTTTTACTATTTCTTCAATCATATTTAAAGCTTTTTGACCATTTTCCATATTTTCAGATGCTATTAATACTTTACCATCGTCATCAATATCTATCTTAACACCTGTTTCATCTATTATTTTATTAATAATCTTTCCTCCAGGTCCAATTATGTCTCTTATTTTTTCTGGGTCTACCTCCATAGTTAATATCCTAGGTGCATATGGAGATAATTCTTTTCTTGGCTCACTAATCACCTCGTCCATTTTTCTTTGAATATAAAATCTTCCTTCTTTAGCTCTTTCAAGTGCTTCTTTAAGGATTTCCTTATCAATTCCACCTATTTTTATATCCATTTGAATAGCAGTGATACCATCTTTTGTTCCTGCAACCTTAAAGTCCATATCTCCAAGAAAATCTTCCATCCCTTGTATATCTGTTAAAATTGCAACTTTATCTTGTTCTTTAATTAATCCCATAGCAATACCTGAAACAGATTTCTTAATAGGAACTCCTGCATCCATTAAAGATAAAGAACTGGCACAAACACTCGCTTGAGATGTTGATCCATTTGAGCTTAATACTTCTGATACTACCCTAATTGTATAAGGAAATTCATCTGCACTTGGTATAACGGGTTCTAATGCCCTTTCAGCCAAAGCTCCATGTCCAATCTCTCTTCTTCCCGGTCCTCTTAAAAATCTTGTTTCTCCAACGCTGTAAGGTGTAAAATTGTAATGATGCATATATCTTTTAGATTCTTCTTCACTTAAACCATCAAGTATCTGGACATCACCGGCAGCACCTAAAGTTGCTATAGTCATTACTTGAGTCTGACCTCTGTTAAACAGTCCTGATCCGTGAGTTCTAGGTAATAATCCAATCTCACAAGATATAGGTCTAACTTCATCTATCTTCCTGTTGTCTGGTCTTACTCCCTCATTAACAATCATCTTTCTAACTTCTTCTTTAGTTATTGAATAAAGTATTTCATTTATATCTTTTTCATTATCAGGATACTTTTCAACAAAATACTCAAAAACTTCTTCCTTTACCTTATCCATATTCTCTATTCTTTCAAGTTTATCAACAGTCTTAACAGCATTAATCATCTTAGTTGTTGCATATTCTCTAACTTCAATGTCAATATCTTCATCCACTTTATACAGATAAACATCTTGTTTTTCTTTTCCTACTTCTTCTTTTATTGTATCTATGAACCTACATATTTTCTTAATTTCTTCATGAGCAGTCATTATACCGTCTAACATTACTTCTTCTGAAATTTCATCAGCTCCTGCCTCAACCATCATTATTGCTTCTTCTGTTCCTGATACAACTAGATGCAGCTCAGATTTTTCTCTTTGCTCTCTTGTAGGATTGATTATGTAATTGCCGTCTATCAGTCCCACTATTACAGACCCTGTAGGTCCATTAAAAGGTATATCTGATATTGTTAATGCTATAGATGACCCAATCATGGATACCACATCTGGTGTAAAGTCTTGATCAACTGAAAGCACTGTAGAGATAACCTGCACCTCGTTTCTATATCCATCAGGGAATAATGGTCTTATAGGTCTATCTATCAGTCTTGATGTAAGTGTTGCCTTTTCACTCGGCTTTCCCTCTCGTTTAACGAAACCCCCCGGTATTTTCCCAACAGAATACAGTCTTTCTTCATAATCAACCATCAAAGGAAAAAAATCTACTCCTTCTCTTGGTTCTTTTGAAGATGTAGCAGTAACTAACACAACAGTGTCGCCATAGCTTACTAGACATGCTCCATTAGCTTGTTCTGCAACTTTGCCATGATTAACAGTAAGTTTTTTTCCTGCTATATCACAAGTGAATGTCTTTTCCATATTGTACCTCCTCACTAAAATATTAACTCATATCTTATTATTATATCCTTCAATTCAAAAAAAATCAAAATTATCAATAGTTTAAAATAAATCATGTATATTCTTTTTTAATATCCCTAATACCAAAACAATAGAGCGGGGCATTCCCGCTCTTACTATTTTCTTAATCCTAATCTTGTTATTATAGAACGATACCTCTGTATGTCCTTCTTGATTAAATAGTTAAGAAGACCTCTTCTTTGTCCTACCATCTTTAATAAACCTCTTCTTGAATGGTAGTCTTTTTTATGTTGTTTAAGATGGTCATTTAACTTGTTAATTCTGTTAGTAAGTATTGCAATTTGAACTTCTGGTGATCCAGTATCTCCTTCGTGAGTCTTATACTCTTCAATAATATGTGTCTTTTCTTCTTTACTTAAATTCATTCTAATACCTCCAATTATTTTTTTCACCTAAAGCCAAGTAAACGCCGAGGTAACGTGTAACATAGCAAAAGGTAGTTATCGTAGTAATTCTATCACATATAGAATATTTTGTAAATGGTTATTTGAAATTATTTTATTTATAAATTATATATACTAGAAATATCTTTTTTAATCTGATACACTAAACTATCTTTATCTTTAAATTTCATTTCTTCCCTTATAAAATTTTCAAAAAATATTTTAATCTGTTTATTATATAAATCACCTTCATAATTTAGAATATGAGTTTCTATATTCACATTATTACTTTTAAAGGTTGGATTATATCCAACATTTGTTATACTTCTATGCTTTATGCCCATATAATAGGTACTGGTCTTATACACCCCAAATTTAGGAATAACATAGTTACAATCTAATTCAAGATTAGCAGTAGGAAAACCTAGAGTTTTTCCTATACTTTTACCTTGAATTACACTACCTTCAACAGTAAAATTTCTTCCTAACATTTTATTAGCTTTTTCAATGTGTCCCTTAGTAATTAACTGACGTATAAGACTACTGCTTACCACATCACCATCTATTACAACAGGCTCTATAACATCAACATCAAAATTATACTTTTTTCCAAGCTTTTTTAATGTTTCTGCGTTTCCCATTCCTTTATAACCAAATCTATAATTAAACCCCACAACAACAAGTTTAGCGTTTATCTTATTAACAAGAATTTCCTTAACAAAATCTTCTGGACATAAATGTCTTATTATTTCATTAAAGTCGATCTTATATAGTAATTTAACACCTATTTGTTTAAGAATTTCCTCTTTTCTGCTTTTACTTAATAAAAATCCAGTTAAATTCTTATTTAGAAGCTTAGAAGTATGGTCATTAAAAGTAAATACAGAAGGAATTAATCCTTTTTGTTTACCTTTATCAATTGTGCTTTTTATTAATGCTTTATGACCTATATGTATTCCATCAAAATTCCCTAGGGCAACTGCTGTATTGTCACTTATTTTCATATCTTTATTAATAATAATTTTCATGATTATCACCTTTTTAGAAAAACTTTTTCCATTTTAAGATATTTTACATCATTGTAGCTGTAAATTATTCCAATACCAATAAAATATCCTTTACAGTAAACCCTTACTTTATCATTTTCAGCTAAATTTATCTGAATCAATGACAAGCTGTCACAAATAGAAATTTTCCCTCCATTTGTTAATATGTCAAAATTTTTATCATCTAATGTTAATTTCTTATAATCACAAAGAACAAAATCTATAGGCTTAAGTATTTCATTAATATTATCCTGCTCACGATACTTATGAATTTCATCTAAAGTAAATGTATTACAAATATTAAATCTGCCAACTTTTGTTCTAATTAACATAGACATATGTCCAAAAACATTTAGTGACTCTCCTATATCATGGCAAAGAGTTCTAACATAAGTACCTTTAGAACATTCAACATCAAACAAAATTTTATTATCTTGAATATTAATTATGTGTAAGTCATAAATTATGACTTTTCTAGGCTTTCTTTCAATAGTTTTCCCTTCTCTGGCAAGCTCGTACAATTTTTTACCCTTATGTTTTATAGCAGAATACATGGGAGGTATCTGAAGTATTTCACCTTTAAAATTGTTAAAAGCATTTCTAATATCAGCTTCACTTACATTTACCTTAGTCTCATTTATTACCTGTCCATATTTATCTTGAGTGTCTGTAGACTGACCTAAGGTTAATTCTGCTCTATATTTTTTATTCTTATCTACAAGGTACTGTGAAACTTTTGTAGCTTTTCCTATACAAATAGGCAGAACTCCGGCAGCATTTGGATCTAAAGTACCTGTGTGTCCCACTTTTTTAATATTTAAGGTTCTCCTGATAAAGCCCACAACATCATGTGACGTCATACCTGTAGGTTTTAATACATTAATTATACCATCCATTTAATCACCTAAATGTCTTTATTATTTGATTCAAAACTTCTTTTTTTGCTTCTTCTATAGTCTTATATATCGTACATCCCGATGCTTTTTTATGTCCTCCACCTTTAAATTCCTCAGCAACTTTTGCAACGTCAATGTATTTCTTTGATCTAAAACCAACCTTTATTTCTTCTTTATCAAATTCCTTTAGAACACAAGCTACCTCTATACCATCTATATCACGAATAAATTCAATAATGCCGTCTGCATCTTGCATATCAGCATTGCAGTTTTTTATCATTTCTTGTGTAACTATTGAAATACCAATTCTATTATCTAAATGTATTTCTAAGCTGTTTAAGCTTTTTAATAAAAGTTTTGTCTTTTCCAAACTATTACTCTGGTATATTTCTGTAGTAATTTTATTTATATCTATTCCTTTGCTTAAAAGTTTAGAAGCTGCTTTAAAAGTTGATGGTGATATATTATCGTATTTAAAGCTTCCTGTATCAGTAGAAATTGAAACATATAATGAAGTAGCAATTTCTTTATCTATATCCAATTTCATTGTTTCAAGTAAATAATATATAATTTCTCCGGTGGAACTTACATTTGGTTTTACTATATTAATATCACCAAAATAATCATTACTCTTATGATGATCTATATTAATAACAAAATCTGAATTTTCCGGTATGTATTTTGAATGACCAAGTCTATCTAAATCACTACAATCTAAAGTAATTACCAAATCAAATACTTCATTGTCATCTATTTTTTTCATACTGTCTATTCCAGGTAAAAACCTATATCGTTTAGGTATTGTATCAACTTCTGCCATACTAATTTTTTTATCTTTAAACTGACTAAGAGCAATGCCTAACCCTAATAGAGAACCAATGCTGTCTCCATCAGGGTTTATATGTGAAACTAGACATATACTTTTACTTTCTTTTATTTTATCAATTACTTGTTTTAAATTATCTGTGTTTTGTATATTCATTTTATCTTTCATCATCTTTCTTTACTTTATCAATAAGTTTAGAGATATACATACCATGTTCTATAGATCTATCAAGTAAAAAGACAGGTTCAGGAGTGTATCTTAGATTAAGCTCCTGGCCAATTTCTTTTCTAATAAATCCCTTACTGCTCTCTAAACCTTTTAACGTATCTTGTTTTTCATCATCATCACCCAAAACAGCAAAATAGATTTTAGCATATCTTAAATCATTTGTTACTTCAACTTTAGTAACACTGGTCATTTTAGAAATTCTAGGATCTTTTAGATTGGTTCTTATAGTTTCACTGACTATCTTCTTTACTTCTTGCGAAATTCTCATTACTCTCTTGTAACTCATAAAAAGTACACCTCACTTAGATAGTTAAATCTACCTCTCTACTTCTTCTATAATGTAAACTTCCATTACATCCCCTGTCTTAACATCGTTATAATTCTCAATTCCAATACCACCCTCAAAACCTGTATTTATTTCTTTTACATCATCCTTAAATCTCTTTAAAGATGATATTTGACCTTCGTGTACAACAATGTTATCTCTTAACAGTCTGACACTGCATTTTTTGGTTACTTTACCTTCTTTAATATAGACACCTGCTATTATACCTACATTAGGTATTTTAAACGTTTCTCTAACCTCAGCTCTTCCTAAAATTACTTCTTTAAATTCAGGAGCTAACATACCTTTTATAGCTGCTTCAATGTCTTCTATTGCCTTGTAAATAATCCTGTATGTTCTTACATCAACTTTTTCTGTTTGTGCAGATACCATAGCTGAGGATGTGGGTCTTACATTAAATCCAATTATTATAGCATTAGATGCAGATGCCAGCATAATATCTGTATCTGTAATGGCACCTACTCCTCCGTGGATAGGTTTTACTCTCACTTCTTCATTGCTTAATTTTTCTAATGATTGTTTAACAGCTTCAATTGAACCGCTTACATCAGCTTTAATAATTATATTTAAATCTTTTACTTCACCCTGACTAATTTTATCAAATAAATCTTCAAGTGAAACTTTTTGGTTACTCTTGATTTGTTTATCTCTAAACTTCTCTTTTCTATCTTCAGCAATTTCCCTGGCTCTTTTATCACTTTCTACTGAATAGAGGATTTCTCCAGCATCAGGAACTGTAGAAAGACCTAATATTTCAACGGGAGTAGAAGGTAATGCCTTTCTTACTTTCTTTCCTTTATCATCAAACATGGCACGTATTTTTCCATAAGCAGTGCCTGCAATAACAGCATCTCCTACATTAAGTGTTCCTTTTTGAACAAGAACTGTAGCTACAGAACCTCTGCCTTTATCTAATTTTGCTTCAATTATTACTCCCTTTGTTTTCCTATTTGGATTTGCTTTTAGTTCTTCCATTTCAGCTACTAATAAAATCATTTCCAACAGTTCATCTATCCCGGCTTTAGTAATAGCTGAAACAGGAACACATATAGTGCTTCCACCCCATTCTTCTGGTATTAAGCCATGCTCGGTTAATCCTTGAAGAACTCTATCAGGATTAGCGTCAGGTTTATCAATTTTATTAATTGCTACAATTATGGGAACGTCAGCAGCTTTAGCATGGTTTATAGCCTCAATAGTTTGGGGCATAACCCCATCATCTGCTGCGACAACAAGAATGGCAATATCAGTAACTTCAGCACCTCTAGCTCTCATAGAAGTAAATGCTTCGTGACCTGGTGTATCCAAGAAAACTATTTTCTTATTATTTATATTAACTGTTGAAGCTCCTATATGCTGTGTAATTCCTCCAGCCTCACTTGTGGTTACTTCTGTTTCTCTTATAGAATCTAATAAAGAAGTTTTACCATGATCAACATGACCCATAACAGTAACAACCGGTGGTCTAAATACTAAATCTCTTTGAGCATCTTCAAAATCAAGATTAAAATCATCTTTATCTTCTTCTTCCTGAATTTGTTTTACCTTAAATCCAAATTCCTCAGCTATAATACTAGCAGTGTCAAAATCTATCTCTTGGTTTATACTAGCCATAACTCCTAAACCAATTAGTTTTCCAATTAATTGGTTAGCATTAACTTTTATCTTTTCAGCAAGATCATTAACAACAACTTTCTGCCCTATTTCTATTTGTTTAACATTTTCATTCTTACTTTCTGAACTCTCATCTTTATTTTGTTTATCGTTAGTTTTTGTCATATTTTTTTCACCTATTTTGCTAGAATTATTTCTTTTTTTGTTTTTATTGCTTTTCTTTTCTTTTTCCTTTGGATCTTTGTTGCTATGTTGTTTGCTTTCATTGTTTTTATTTTCGTTATCTTTTTTTGAACTATTATCATTTATTTCTTGTTTATTATCTACAGATAAAAGATCTTTTATTACAGTAACTTCTTCATCTTCAACTGTACTCATATGACTGTTTACATTAATTTCTAATTGATGTAATTGATTAATTAGCTCTTTACTAGAAATATTTAGTTCTTTAGCTAATTGATATACTCTAATCTTTGTCAAACTATTCACCCCCAACAGATTTAAAACAATAACTATTTCATAATTTTTAAAATTGCATTAGAAAAATTCAAATCTCTAATGGAAATTATTGCGGTTAAGTTCTTGCCAATTGCATGACCTAATTTTTCTTTTTCACCGATAATAATATATCTTATGTCATTTCTTCGGCAAAGTTTTAAAAAAGTATCTTTAGTGTTCTCAGATGAATCTTCTGCTAGTATTAATAAACTTGTCTTTTTTTTCTTAACATCTTGAATACATGCAGTTTCTCCTGATGAAATATATCCGGCTTTTTTACCTAAACCTAGCATTGAGTAGAACTTATCCATTATCCTCAATCTCCATCTCTAACTTGTCAAAAACCTCATTGGGAACATCACACTTAAAAGACCTATTAATCGCCTTGGACTTTTTTGCTTTATTTAAACAATCAACGTTATTACATATATATACTCCACGTCCGTTTGCTTTTCCAGTTATATCTAAAAATATTTGTTCCTGCTGGTTCTTAACAACTCTAATTAGTTCTTTTTTAGCTTTACTCTGACCACAACCAACACATTTTCTAATAGGTATTTTCTTCTTTCTCATCATTAATTCCTTCTTTCTCAACAAACTCTAGATTTTCATTAACAATTTCCACAGTATTATCAAAATCATCTAGTTCTTCTTGAGCCTGACTTTCACTCTTTATATCTATCTTCCAGTTAGTAAGCTTTGCAGCTAAACGGGCATTTTGACCTTCTTTTCCAATTGCAAGAGATAATTGATAATCTGGAACTATAACTAATGCTGATTTTTGGTTCTCTTTCACTTTGACCTTTAAAACCTTAGCAGGACTAAGACTATTTGCTATAAATACCTCTGGATTTTTATCCCATGTAACAATGTCAATTTTCTCATTGTTTAGTTCATCAACTATAGCTCTTACTCTTGCTCCTTTATATCCTACACATGCGCCTACAGCATCAACGTTCTCATCGTTTGAATAAACAGCTATCTTAGTCCTTGACCCTGCTTCTCTGGAAATGTTAAAAATACCTACTATACCTTGATGAATTTCCGGAACTTCTAATTCAAATAATCTCTTTACAAGACCCGGATGAGTTCTGGAAAGAGTTATTTGTGGTCCTTTAGTTGTTTTCTTGACCTCTAAAATATAAGCCTTTATCCTATTACCTTGTTGATAATTTTCACTGGTAATCTGCTCAGTAGGAGGTAAAACTCCTTCACATTTTCCTAAATTCACCAAGACATTATTTTTAGTTACTCTTTGAATTCTTGCAGTAACTATTTCACTTTCTCTATTAGAAAATTCATTAAAGACTATTTCTCTTTCTGCTTCTTTAATCTTTTGCATAACTACCTGTTTAGCAGTTTGTGCTGCTATCCTCCCAAAGTTCTTGGGTGTAACCTCAATTAAAACATAATCTCCTGCTTCGTAGCTTTTTTTGTATTGTCTTGCTTCATGTAAACTTATTTGTAAAACATCATTCTCAACTTCTTCTACTACTTGTTTTTTTCCATATACATTTACTTCTCCAGTTTCCTCGTCAATTTTAACTTCAACATTCTGTGAAGATCCAAAATTCTTTTTATAACCAGATATTAAAGCTGCTTCTATGGCATCTATAAGTATTTCCTTTGATATACCCTTTGACTTCTCTATTTCTTCAAGAGCTTCTATAAACTCCACTTTCATTCACATTAACCTCCCTATTAAAATTTAACTGCTAAATTAATTTTAGAAACTACATTTTTATCTAATTTAATCTCACCTATTTTGTCAACCTCAATTGTAAATGATTCATCATCATAATCCATAAGCTTTCCTTCATATCTTTTGATACCATCTACAGCTTTGTAAAGATTAATTTCAACATCTTCGTTTAAAGCTCTTTTAAAGTCATCGTCTGTCTTAAGCGGTCTATCTATTCCGGGAGAAGAAACCTCTAGAAAATAATTTTCTTCTATTGGGTCAACCTCATCAAGTATAATACTTAGTTTTTCACTAACTTTCTGACAATCATCTAGAGTTATGCCTTCTGGTTTATCTATGTATAACCTTAAAAATCTATTAGGACCTTCTTTAACGAATTCTGTGTCTACAAAATTAAAATTTAATTCATCAAGTATAGGTATTGATATTTTTTTCATTAGTTCTTCTATCTTGGTTTTTTTCACATTAATCACCTCCGTGTATTTATATTAATATTTTTTTCTATACTATAATATTTATTCTGCATTGTTTGGTTAATAAAGTAAAGAGTGGGTCTTCCCCACTCTCTGATGAATTGCTAATTATTTACTTGATTTTAGCATACCACATTTAAGGAAAAAAATCAAATATTAAATAAACTTAGCTGATTACTTTCATACATCCCTTCAAGACATCCATGATCCTTTAAAGCCTCAATGACAGTTTTTGTAACTTTACATCTATCGCGAATATCTTCAATAGATAGAAACTTACTTTTTTTTCTTTCTAAAGCTATACTTTGTGCAGCGTTCACACCTACTCCTTGTAGTGATTTTAAGGGAGGTAAAATCCCACTATCTTGTATTATAAACCTATCACTATCAGAATTATACAAATCAACATTATTAAATTTGTATCCTCTTGAGTACATTTCTAATGCTACCTCTAGAACTGTGAGTAGATTTTTTTCTTTGGCAGTTTTGTTATTACCTATATCTTCTAGTTCTTTAATTTTACTATTAACTATATCTCTGCCTTGAACAATTAACTGAGCATCAAAGTCTTCTGCCTTCATTGTGAAGTATGTTGCATAGAATGCTTCAGGATAGTAAATCTTAAAATAAGCAATTCTAAATGACATCATTACATAAGCAACAGCATGTGCTTTAGGAAACATGTATTTAATCTTTTTACATGATTCAATATACCACTCAGGAACATTAAATTTCTTCATATAATCTTCTTCTTCATCTGTTAAACCTTTACATTTTTTTATCTTTTCCATAATTACAAATGATTTTTTCTTATCTAGTCCTTTGTAAATCAAGTAGGTCATAATATCATCTCTGGTTGAAATTACTTGAGTTAAATCAGTAATTCCATTTCTTACTAGCTGTTGAGCATTATTAAGCCAAACATCAGTCCCATGTGAAAGACCGCTTATTCTTACTAATTCAGCAAAAGTTGTAGGCATAGTATCAAGGAGCATTTGTATAACAAATTTTGTTCCAAACTCCGGTATACCAAATGTTCCGGTTTTATTGTTTATATCTTCACTCGTTATACCCAATGGCTCTGTACTTGTAAATAGCTTCATGGTCTTTTTCTCATCAAAAGGAATTTTTTGAGCATCTTCTCCAGTAAGATCTTCAAGCATTTTTATAATTGTAGGAGTATCGTGACCTAATATATCTAATTTTAGAATTCTACCACTAATAGAATTGTAATCAAAGTGTGTTGTTATAACCCCGGATTTTGAATCATTAGCAGGATATTGTATAGGAGTAAAGTCATAAATCTCCTTATTTTGAGGTACTACCATTACTCCGCCGGGATGCTGTCCTGACGTTCTCTTTACACCAGTACAGCCTTTTATAAGTCTATTAGCTTCAGCTCTATTTAAAACCATTTCTTTTTCATCAAAATATTTTTTTACAAAACCATATGCAGTTTTATCTGCAATAGTTCCAATAGTACCTGCACGAAAAACATATCCTTCTCCAAAAAGTTCTTCTGTATATTTATGTGCTACTGATTGATATTCGCCTGCAAAATTCAAATCAATATCAGGCTCTTTATCTCCGTCAAATCCTAAGAATGTTTCAAAAGGTATATCAAACCCGTCTTTCATATAATCAGTTCCACATTTTGGACATTTTTTATCATCCATTGCAACTCCAGAACTAATTGAACCATCTGTTATAAACTCACTATTTTTACACTTTGGACAAATATAGTGAGGAGGAAGCGGATTAACTTCTGTTATATCACTCATTGCAGCAGCAAAAGAAGAACCTACTGAACCCCTTGATCCAACAAGGTATCCGTCTTCTAGTGATTTCTTTACAAGTTTTTGAGCAATAATATACATAACTGCATATCCATTTCCTATAATTGAATCAAGTTCTCTATCTAGTCTTTTTTTTACTATTTCAGGAAGTGGGTTGCCATAAATACTCGTAGCTTTTTTATATGACATTTCTCTAAGTTCTTCTTCAGCTCCTTCGATAACTGGAGGATATGTGCCGTCTGGGATAGGAAGTATATCATCAATCATGTCAGCAATAAGATTTGTGTTTGTGATAACAACATCTTTAGCTTTTTCCTCTCCTAGATAACTAAATTCTTTTATCATTTCACCAGTAGTCTTTAAATACAATGGAGCTTGATTATCAGCATCAGCAAAACCTTTACCAGTCATCAGAATTCTTCTATATACCTCATCTTGAGGTTCTAAAAAATGTACATCTCCGGTTGCAACTACAGGTTTATTAAATTTATCTCCAAGTTCAACAATCTTTTTATTAATATTTCTAAGCTCTTCTTCATTTCTAACTCTTGCATTTTCTATTAAAAATCTATTATTATCAATAGGCTGGATTTCTAAATAATCATAAAAATTAACAATATTTTTTATATCATTAGGAGATTTATTATTTAGTATAGCATTATAAAGTTCTCCTGCTTCACATGCTGTACCGATTAACAATCCTTCTCTATGTTTGCTTATGATTGATTTTGGAATTCTAGGCTTTCTATAGAAATATTTAATATGGGATTGTGATACTATTTTATAAAGATTTTTTAATCCTGTGTAATTCTTAGCAAAGATTATAATGTGGTTAGTCTTTCCTGATTTATAATTAATGCTGTCTTTAAATGTTGTATTGATTTCTCCAATTAGCTTTACGCCTTTATCCTTTAATAAAGGAATACATTTTAATAATATATTAGCTGTAGCTTCTGAGTCATCAACAGCCCTATGATGATTTTCAAGCTTAACATTCAGATGCTTTGCTACCTTATTTAGCCTGTGACTTTTTAAATTTGGAAACAATTCTCTTGAAAGCTCAAGAGTATCTAAAACTGTATTGTTTATGTCTATTCCTATCTTTGAAAATTTTTCAACTATAAAACCCATATCAAATGAAGCATTATGAGCAACTAAAATACTATTCCCAAAAAACTCACTGAAATTAGGTAAAACCTCTTCAATTGAAGGTTTGTCTTTAACCATATCATCAGTAATTCCCGTTAATTCTATTATTTTCTTAGGGATTTTTACACCCGGATTTATTAACTGACTATATCTATCAACTATTACTCCTTTACTTATCTTTACTGCTCCAATTTCTGTTATCCTATCATTTTTAGGTGACAGTCCTGTTGTTTCAATGTCAAAAACAACAAAATCATCATGAATTGACTGCCCTTTAGGTCTTTTAACAATTTGTGCCATATCATTTACTACATATCCCTCTAAACCATAAAGAATTTTTACACCAAATTTTTTTCCAGCCTCCATGGCTTCAGGAAATGCCTGCACTACTCCATGATCAGTTACAGCTACAGCTTTATGTCCCCAAGCTGAAGCAACTTTCACTATATCACTTATGTTGCTAGTTCCATCCATATCACTCATTTGAGTATGTAAATGAAGCTCTACCCTTTTCTCTTTGGAAATATCTTGTCGTTCAGGAGGATTGTCTAAAACCACTATATTTTTAGCCATAAAAACTAACTCTTTGGAATAATTATCGTAAACCACATCTCCCTGAACTCTAACAAAAATATCTTTTTTAAGTCCTTCTTCCAATATATCCTGATTTTTATTATTGCTAAATATTTTAACAGTTATAGAACTTTTTAAATCAGTAATACTAAATTCAAACAATTTTTTCTTTGATTTTAATTCTTTAACTTCTACATCAAAAATTTTTCCTTCTATAGCAGTAGTGCCAGTGTTTATATTAATTTCAGAAATATTTATAACCTCACTGCTTACTTTCTTTCCAAATAAAATGTTTGTGTTATTAATTGTTTTTTTAGTTTTACTTCCATTTTTGCTATTGGCTGATTTACTGATATTACTGCTATTATCATTGTTAAATCTTATATTGCTTATAAAATCTTGTTCTTCTTTTTGTTTGTTTTTTAAATGTTCATCTATAGACTTATCTTCAAAGGAAGCTTTGTTAAGCTGTAATATAACATTAAGATTTATATTGAATTCTTCTTTAAATAACTTTTCTAAACTCGTATTAAGTTTCTTTCTTGTACATGACTGTAATGCTATATCATCATTTACTAACAAAACTAAGCTGTCTCTTTCAATTTTCCAATTTAAAGTGTTTGTCCAAGCTGTGCTTGATGGAATCTCTTTTTTTATTAAATATAAAATATTATTCCAATAAGCTTTAATTAAATCTTCTGTATTTTGCAGCTCTAAATTATATTTAACTGTTATTTCAATATTAATAAACTCTTTAAAATTATTTTTTAAAGAGTTTTTGAGTATATCAAATTCTTCATAGGGTATTATTTTGTTAGAATATAATACAATTGATAAATTATCATTTTTGGTATTTATTAAAACTTTTTTTACTAAAGCACTATATGATACTAAATTTGCTATATCTATGTTAGCCTGCTTGACTAATTCACCTAGGCTTTTAGCCATGACTAATATCCTCCTTATATACTGTGTATAATACTTTAAATATGCTTACAACTTACTTTAAGAACTTGATTTATATTATCTATAGTTCAGTATTAGTAATGTCTAAATTTATATTTAACAATATCTCTATACATTTTTAATCTTTCTTTGAAACCGCATATAACTCCCATTTTTTCTTCTTTCATTACATGAGTTAAATTTTCTAGGACAACTTCTTTGGTTTTTAAATTATTATAATTCACATATTCTGTCAAAGCAATTTCTAGTCCAAATCTGGTCATATTTATATCTTTTATATCTTCAATAATGCTTCTCTTTACAGCTCTTTGTCCAGTAAGATAAGGGGTTATTAACTGACCTAAATCAGTGATAAATCTACCATTACTAAATAATCCTATAGTCATATCTAAATCATCAGTAAGCATAGGTAAAATTAAATTAGTAACATGCGTTGAAGTAAGACCGACAAGGTCTGCGTCTAAAAGTAATATAATATCATCTTTAGATAGTTCAACTGCTTTTTTTATTGCATCAGATTTTCCCATATTGTATTTTAATTCTATAACAGTAACACGACTATATGAGTTAGCTATTTCTGAAGTATTATCACTAGAACCATCATTTACTACTATTATATTTTCAATTAAATCCACCTTTTCTACAGCATTAATAACGCTTCCAATAGTTTTTTCTTCGTTATATGCTGGTATAACTGCACAAATAGAGTACATTAGGTATTCACCTCAAAGCTCTATAATTTATTTATTTCTTGCATAAGTTCATCTATTAATTTATCTTCTTTAACTTTTTTTAGTACCTTACCTTTTTTAAAAATTATCCCATTTCCTTTGCCGCCTGCTATTCCTAAGTCAGCTTCTCTTGCTTCACCGGGTCCATTTACAACACAACCCATTATTGCAACTTTAATAGGTCTATGAATATTTTCAACTTTTTTTTCAACCTCTTTTGCTAAAGATATTAAATCAATCTCAGTTCTACCGCAGGTTGGACAGGAAATAATCTCTATTTTATCTCTTAGCATACCGATACTTCTTAATATCTGTTTCCCTACCTTTACTTCTTCAACAGGTTCACCAGTTAAAGAAACTCTAATTGTATCACCTATTCCCATTAGTAATATACTTCCTATACCTATAGAGGATTTTATTGTGCCAGCCCATTGTGTACCCGCTTCAGTGATTCCTATATGTAAAGGATAGTCAACAATCTCAGATATGCTCTTATATGCGTTTAATGTTGTATATATATCTGTTGCCTTAAGAGATATTACCATATCATGATAGTCCATATCTCTTAATATGTTTATATGTTCTAAAGCACTTTCAACCATAGAGTTAACGTTAACTCCACCAAATTTTTCTAAATACTCTTTACTAATTGACCCGGAATTAACTCCAATTCTAATGGGGATTTTTCTGTCTTTACATGCTTTTACTACTTCTTTAACTTTATCTATTGAACCTATGTTACCGGGATTTATTCTTAAGCCGTCTACACCATTTTTTACAGATTGTAAAGCTAACCTGTAATCAAAGTGTATATCTGCAATTAGAGGTATATTGATGCTTTTCTTAATATCTTTAACTGCATCTGCTGCTTCTGGATCAGGTACTGCAACTCTAATAATATCACAATTCACTTTTTCTAACTCTTTTATCTGATTGATAGTTTTATGAACATCTCTAGTATCAGTATTTGTCATTGACTGAACAGTTATTGGAGAGTCACCGCCTACGCCAACACTTCCATAGTATATTTTTCTGGTTTTCTTTCGTATATACTGTTTCATGGCTACCTCCCAAGTTAGTTACAACAATCCTAGTACATCATTAAAGCTGACAAATATAATTAAGAGTATTAAAAACACAAACCCTATTAAATGTATCAATCCTTCTTTTTCTGGATCCATCTGCTTACCTCTGATTAACTCTACAACTCCAAACAATATCCGTCCACCATCTAATGCCGGTATAGGAAGAAGGTTTAAAAATCCTAAATTTACACTTAAAAAAGCAGCTAACTGTAATACATTTAGGAAACCGAATCTTGCAGCCTGACCTATTACAGATATAATCTTTACTGGTCCTCCTACTTGTTCACTTACATTTTCAAATCTAATTAACCTGCCTAAGAAAACAAACATTTCTGTAATTAAAAATATAATTCTCTGAATACCATAAGTAATTCCATCAATAATAGAATTTGTACCTTTAAAAAATAAATCTATTTTTTGATTCTGTTGTATAACGGGAGTAATATTAAAAGTTAATAATTGTCCATTTCTGTCTACGCCTATTTCTATTACTTCTCTTTCATTATTATTTATATTATTAAGAATATCATCCCAAGCATTAATCGGATTACCATTGATTGAGATGATTTTATCATCAGCTTTAATTCCGGCATCATTAGCAGGAAATCCGTCTGTAACTACGTTAATAACAGTTGTAGCAGTATCATTAACCATTTTAGGATATATTCCTATTATTCTTCTTTCTTCAATTACTGGTTTTACAACGAAGTCAATCTCTTCATTACCTCTTAATACGGTCATATTGTAAGATTCTACATTGCTTCTTTCTAATATAACTTGATATTCGTCCCAAATACTAATTTTTTCTCCATTAACAGACTTAAGTATATCTCCTTCCCTTATACCTGCTATATAACCTGGAGAATCTTGTTCAATATCTGCAATCTCCATAGTAGGTATCACAGTAAAAAAGGCAAGAATGATAAAAATTAATATTGCTAAAACAAAATTCATAATAGCTCCTGATGCAAAAACAAAAATTCTTGCTAATACAGGCTTATTATTTACGCTTCCTTGAGCTGTTGATTCGTCATCCTGACCTTCCATTCTAACATATCCGCCTATAGGTAGAACTCTTAATGAATATTTAGTTTCTTTTTTACCAAACTGAAAAAGCTTCGGTCCCATTCCAATAGCAAATTCGTGAACTTTTACCCCTACTAACTTAGCTGATATAAGATGACCTAGCTCATGAACTAAAACAATTAAAAAAAATACAAAAATAGCTGCTAAAGCTGTTATCAAATAAAACACCACCTATCATTTTAATTCTACTAGTTTCTGAACTTGTTTTCTTGACCACATGTCGCTTTGCAAAATATCCTCCAATGTTGGATCATATAAAACATTATGAGAATTCATAACATTTTCTATTAACTTAGGTATATCCTTAAACATAATTCTTTTTTGTAAAAACATATTAACTACCATTTCATTAGCCGCATTTAAAACAGCAGGCATTGTTCCTCCAATCGTACTAGATTGGATAGCTAATGTCAAGCAAGGAAATGTTTTATTATCAGGCTTTTCAAAAGTAAGTTTCCCAATTTCCGCTAAATCTAGTCTATTTAAAAAATTAAATTTTCTTTTAGGATAACTAAGAGCATATTGTATAGGTATTCTCATGTCATGGATTGCTAGCTGACCTATAACACTACCATCAATATATTCAACCATAGAATGAATTATACTTTCCGGATGCACCAATACATCTATTTTTTCTATATCAATGTCAAACAACCATTTGGCTTCTATAACCTCTAAGCCTTTATTCATTAGAGTTGCTGAGTCAACAGATATTTTCTTACCCATAACCCAATTAGGGTGAGCTAAAGCATCTTCTAATGAAACATTTTCTAAATCCTTCGAATTTTTTCCTCTAAATGGTCCGCCTGATGCAGTAAGTATTAGTTTAAATATTTCTTCTTTTTTTCCACTGGTTAAGCATTGGAAAATTGCAGAATGTTCACTGTCAACAGGTATAATTTGGACTTGTTTTTCCTTAGCTAGTCTTGTAACTATTTCTCCACCAGCTACTAACGTTTCTTTATTAGCCAGGGCAATTGTCTTTTTAGATTTTATTGCCTCAAGTGTAGGAACTAACCCAACCATTCCAACCACTGAGTTTAAAACTATATCAGCACAATTAATCGTAGCAGCAGAAATGAGTCCTTCAATGCCTGAAATAATATCTACTTTATTATTGTCTAATCTTTCTCTTAATAATCTTGCCTTTTCTTCATTGCCTACACCTACAATTTTAGGATTGAATTTCTTAATTTGCTTTTCTAACAAATCTATATTATTATTAGCAGTTAAAGCAACCACTTCATAGTTTTCACAATCATTAATAACGTCTAAAGCCTGTGTCCCAATAGACCCGGTTGAACCTAAAATACTTATCCTTTTCAAAGTATCACATCCTGATTTAAAATTATCTAACACGGATAAACTATAAAAACAGATACATATAATAATATACTATTGGTGCGGTAAAAAGTATACTATCAAATCTATCAAGCATACCTCCGTGACCGGGAATAATATTTCCAAAATCCTTTATTCCAGCAATTCGTTTAATTCTAGATGCAGCTAAATCTCCAATCTGCGACATTATAGAGCAAACCACGCTTAATAATGCTATTTCTATAACATAACTTATATCATTAATCCATACAAAAACCATAGTTGCCAGCAGACTTCCAATAATGCCGCCTATAGAACCTTCTACTGTCTTGTTAGGACTTAAACTAGGATATAGCTTTGTTTTACCAAATTTAATACCTATAAAATAAGCAGATGTATCTGTTGCAATAGCAATAATAAATATTAACCAAATTATCTGAGTACCATTTAGTAACGAAATATGAAAAAGGAAGACAACTATGTACAATCCTTGAAATAAAGTTACAGAAATGTCCAATAAAGAATAATTTAAATTTAAAACTAATATCATAAACAGAGTTATGCAGTATAATAAAAAAACAGGGTGAGTTAATTGAAAATTATCTATAAGCGTTATTGCAAAAAAACTTATGGCTAATAAATAATTTATTATTGATAATGGTTTTAAATTATTAATGTTTTTCAAAGCGTTACTAAATTCGTAGATAGCAATAAGAGAGATAATTAATACCCCTATATTTAAAACTACACCACCAATTAAAACTACTACAAAAAGTAATAACGCTGCTATTACCCCACTTACAATTCTTATTTTCATTTATTTATCATCCTTAATTCCTCCATACCTTCTATCTCTTTGTTGAAAATCAATTATAGCTTGGTAGAGGTGTTTTTTACTAAAATCCGGCCAATAGATATTAGAAAACCAAAACTCAGTATATGCAATTTGATATAATAAAAAATTGCTAATCCTTAATTCACCACTTGGTCTTATCAATAAGTCCGGGTCAGGATTATCACTTGTGTAAAGATAATTATTAAAAGTTTCTTCATCTAATTGATTTATTTTAAGTTTACCATCATTTACATCTTTAGCAAATAACTTAGCTGCTCTAATTATATCTTGTCTTCCACCATAATTTAATGCAATATTTAAAATTAGTTTATCATTATTTTTAGTTAAATTTATTGCGTCTAAAATTTCTTGTTTAGGAGTAGAAGGCAATTTACTTAACTCCCCTATAACTTTAATTTTTACTTGATTACTATGCAGAGTTTTGATTTCATTTCTTAAATAGTAAACTAAAAGTTTCATAAGTGAACTAACTTCATCGTTGGATCTTTTCCAATTTTCAGTAGAAAAAGCATAAAGAGTTAAATATTTAATACCTAAATCACCTACAGTTTCAACTATTTCCTTGACTCTTTCAACCCCTGCTTTATGTCCTGCTTTCCTAGGTAATAATCTCTTACGTGCCCATCTACCATTCCCATCCATAATTATTGCCACATGTTTTGGTAATCTATCATAGTCAATCTCTTTAATTATTGTATTGCTCATTTAAGAACCCTCCATTAAAAATCACTAATAACCCCTTCTCAATCGAAAAGGGGTTAGAAAAAACCAATGATAACTTCTATAGTATCATTATTTGGCTTTGAAACCTTTAGTATTCGTGACTCATTTAAATTACCTGCTTTGTACTTTGAATTTCCTGTGGTTTCAATAATTTTAATACTTGAAGTATAATTTTTTTTAATAATGTTTAGCCCATCATGTAACTTGTATCCAATTACATCTAAATTCTCTAACATATTATCCAACAAAAACTATACCTCCATTATCTCTTCAGCTTTATGTTCTTTTATCTTCTCGATTTCTTCTATATATTTATCTGTAAGTTTTTGTACCTGTTCTTCTGCTAATCTTAAATCATCTTCAGTTATTTCTCCGGTTTTCTCGATTTTCTTAAGATGTTCATTAGCATCTCTTCTTGCGTTTCTAACTGCCACCTTTGATTCTTCAGTAACCTTCTTTAACAGCTTAATGATGTCTTTTCTTCTTTCTTCAGTAAGCTGTGGAACAGATAATCTAATAAGTTTACCATCATTAGAAGGGTTAAGTCCCAACTCAGATGTCAGTATAGCCTTTTCAATGTTAGGTATTGAGTTAGCATCCCACGGTTGAATTAATAAAGACCTTGGTTCCGGTGCAGAAACATTTGAAATCTGCTTCAAAGGAGTAGGAGTTCCATAATAATCTACAACTATTCTATCAAGTAATGCAGGATTAGCTCTACCGGCCCTTATTGATTTCAATTCATCTTTGTACACCTTTACAGTTTTTTTCATTCTTTCCTCTGTAGACTTGTGAATGTCTAAATACATATTTAATCCTCCTTTACATAAGTACCTATTTTTTTTCCTTTTACAGCCTTAATAATATTATTAGGTTCATCTATACCAAAAACAATTAAAGGAATTTTATTATCCATACATAGAGATGTAGCAGTTGAATCAATTACCCCTAATCCCATATTTAAAATATCAATATACCTTAGATTATCATATTTTTCTGCATTAGGATTTTGTTGAGGGTCTGAATCATATACACCGTCTACTCCCTTTTTAGCTAATAAAATAACTTCTGCTTCAATTTCGGCTGCTCTTAATGCCGCAGTAGTATCTGTTGAAAAATATGGATTTCCTGAACCGGCTGCAAATAATACAACTCTGCCTTTTTCTAAATGTCTTACTGCTCTTCGCCTTATATATGGCTCTGCTATTTGTCTCATTTCAATAGCCGATTGAACTCTAGTTAAAACTCCTATTTGTTCTAGTGAATCCTGCAAAGCTAAAGCATTAATTACTGTTCCCAGCATACCCATATAATCAGAAGTAGTTCTATCCATTCTTTCTGTACTTCTGCCTCTCCAGAAATTACCTCCACCTACTACAATAGCAACTTCAACACCAATTTCTTGAATAGTTTTAATCTGTTTTGCTATATTATTAATTGTTTGTTCGTCAATTCCTAAACCCCTACCTCCTGATAATGCTTCACCACTTAGCTTTAAGATGATTCTTTTGTAACTTGGTTTTTCCATCTTAACACTCCTATATTAAATATTCTATATTACCATATAATTTCCTTTAATTAATTATATTATCTCCATAATTTTGTTGTTGTTATTCAAATGGAGAACACTAAAGTGTTCTCCATTATACTTATCCCTGGATCTGCTTTGCAACTTCTTCTGCGAAGTTCTCTTCTTTTTTATCTAACCCTTCTCCAACTTCAAATCTTGAAAATCTTCTAATTATGATGTTTTCTCCAATTTTTGCTATCTTTTCTGTTAATAGTTGTTTAATTGTTGTATCAGGGTCTTTTATAAATTCTTGTTCAAGTAAACAAACGTCTTTAAAGTATTTTTCAATTCTACCTTCAACCATTTTTTCTGCAATATTTTCAGGTTTTCCTTCATTTAATGCCTGCTGCTTTAAAATTTCTCTTTCTTTATTTAAAACGTCTTGAGGAATTTCATCTCTTGAAACATATTGAGGATTGTGAGCAGCAATCTGCATAGCTACATCTTTAACAAATTCTTTAAATTCATCATTCTTTGATACGAAATCGGTTTCAGTATTTACCTCAACTAATACTCCAATTCTGCCGCCATGTATGTATGCTTCAACTACACCTTCAGCAGTAATTCTTCCTGCTTTTTTAGCAGCTTTAGATAAACCCTTTTCTCTTAGATACTCTATAGCTTTTTCAATATTTCCATCATTTTTTTCTAAAGCCTTCTTACAATCAAGCATCCCAGCTCCTGTACGTTCTCTTAACTCTTTAACCATTGATGCACTTATAGACATTATTATATCCTCCTAACTTTTATTAAATAAAATGGTAAGAGCAGTAAGGGAAAACTCCCTTATAACCCTTACCACAATTTTACTCTTCTACTTGTTCACCCTGCTTACCTTCTATTACAGCATTAGCTATTGTTTCAGTAAGTAGCTTAACTGCTCTAATGGCATCATCATTACCCGGAATAACATAATCCACTTCATCAGGATCACAATTGGTATCAACTATGGCCACTACAGGTACACCCAATATATGAGCTTCTCTAACAGCAATTTTCTCTTTTCTTGGGTCTACAACAAATAAAGCTTGAGGAACACCCTTCATGTCCTTAATTCCACCTAAGAACTTTTCAAGTCTTTCAGCTTCATGCTTTAACGCAATTACCTCTTTCTTAGGTAATACATCAAACATACCGTCTTCTTCCATCTTTTCTAAATCACGTAATCTGTCAATTCTTTTCTTTATAGTTTTGTAGTTTGTAAGCATTCCACCTAACCATCTCTGGCTTACATAGTGCATGCCGCATCTCTTAGCTTCTTTTTCTATAGATTCCTGAGCCTGCTTCTTAGTCCCAACAAAAAGAATTTCTCCATTATTCTCAGTAATTTCTTTAATAAATTTATAAGCATTTTCTACCATTCCAACAGTTTTTTGAAGGTCTATAATATATATACCATTTCTTTCTGTGAAAATGTATTCTGACATTTTAGGATTCCATCTTCTTGTTTGATGTCCAAAATGCACACCTGCTTCAAGAAGCTGTTTCATTGTAATAACTGACATCTATTCACCTCCTATTGTTTTTTTCCTCCATTTCATTCAACTTTTTAAAGAACCTAATTAAACTTAGGCACACTTTAAAAATCCTGAAATGTGTGTTTTTTTACCTTAAGTAGTATATCATATCTAATATTTTTTATCAATAACATTTTTTATTGATTGCTATATTATTTGCCTAATTTTTTTAGTTTATACAATATGAAATGACTTAGAATTGTAAGCTATAAGATAAAACCTTATGCTGAGAAATAAAAACCATGAAATCCAAAATATAGTACATAAAGATGATAATAGCTAGGAAGAAATTTTTATGTTTTAGATTCTGTTAACGAACTCTCGTTAGGAAATGTATTACCAAATGAGAGTTATTTTTTTGTTATATTTATCTATATCAGTATTGAACGTTGATATAAACTCTTATATACTTTAAAAAGTAATAAGAATAAAATATAATTCAAAGAAAATTTATGTACTTTTATTAAAAACTTGAAAGGAGGTGAGGAAAATTGCTTAGAAAGATTATGACGTTTACAATTATTGTTTTCTTACTTAGCTTTGCAATAGTTACACCATGCTTTGCTGACAGCAAAGCAAATTTTGATGATTTAACTAATCAATCAGAG
>JANQLB010000053.1 GCA_028280805.1 Tissierellales bacterium | reverse complement strand
AGTGACTAGCACAAAATTGCTGCAATTACTCAAATCTTAGATTTGATGTAAGTGTAGTACTCAGAAGCTTTATCTTTCTGAGTTTCATTTTGCAATTTTAGCTATCTACTTGACTCGTCTTATCCGAATACTATGCAATTCTTTACTCATAGCTTTGAAGCGGGAGTATTAGAATTGCAAGCTATCGGATAAATAGTAAAGAAAGATTTCTGCTAATCTTCTAACTTTTCCATACGTTACTTCGTAAGAGTATCTACAATGATTTTTGCACAATCTCTAGCGCCACTTTCAGTAGCTATGCTTTTGCCGAGCCCCCTTGCGTTCTCTACAACTTTATCTTCAAGAGCATAATTAATTGCAGCAGCAAGATTGTCAGAGGTAAGTTTTTTTATTGGAATGGGCTTTGCACCCACACCTAAATCATAAGCTCTATGCGCCCAAGCGTGTTGGTCATTAGCAAAAGGAATAATTATGCTAGGTACACCAGCTTTAAATCCTGCAGCAGTTGTGCCTGCTCCACCGTGATGACAAACTGCAGCAACTCTTTCAAAGAGCCATGAATGAGGAATACTGTCTATAGCAAATACATTGTCAGGGAGATTATTAAACTCACCCATTCCACAGATAATACCATGTTTATCACTCTTAGAAAGTGCTTCTACTATTAATTTAGATAAAATCTCTTTTTGATCTGCATGAAAAACACTTCCAAAACCTATATAAATAATCTTCTCACCAGAACTTAAAAAATCTTCTAACTCTTTGGAAGGTATATAATCTATTTTTTCTTCTACAAACCAATAACCGTATTGATGAATATTTTCATTCCAGTCATTTGGTCTCTTGAATACAAAATTACTGCAGGAAATGACAGCTGGATGTTTCTTGTCTGTATGACGTTCATATGGACGACCAAATTTCTTCGGCAGTCCACCAAATTCTTTTTTCCATAGATTTTTTACTGAACCCTTTGATGCTAACCAAAGCATACCTTGAAGCATATAGTAGCTAATAATGTTTTTAAATGGAGTAGGTTTGATCCTTCCATACTGAATAACAGAGGTCTGTTCCTTTGTTTTATGAATAGGGAATGGTGAAGCTAAAATAGAAGGTATACCTAATTTTTCAGAGGCAAAATAACCTAACGTAACACCTGGATGATAAATGATTAATTCACTTCCCTCGCAGGCAGCATAAAACTCATTTGCTATACTTGTTCCATATTTTTTCATCTTGTTGAAGGTTAGCAGCATTTTTAAAGGGTTATCTGCTGTTTGAGCTTTTTTAAGCATTTTCTCATCAACATTAAGGGATTTAAAATCAGCCTGAATAGGATAAAAATCTATATCATAGCTTCTAATAAAATCCTCAAAATCTTTCATTCCTGTGATACGTACATCTTTTCCTAATTTCTTTAGCTCCTGTGCAAGAGCTATATATGGCTGAAAATCTCCTCTAGAACCTGAACAAAGAATTGTAATCATATTTTCCCCTCCTCTTACAATATACGACAACTTGTTGTACAATAAGAGTATACTTATGTTTCTATTAATTATCAACCGACAATATAATAATAAGTGTCGGATTTTTAGGAGATGAAAAAATGAATAAGCAACCAAAAGTAACAGCACAGACTAAACAAAACTTGACAGATGCATTTTGGTCTTTGTATTGTGAAAAGAGGATTGAAAAAATAACAGTCAAAGATATTACTCGGAAAGCAGGATATAACAGAGGAACTTTTTACGAGTATTTTACTGATATATATGATGTCCTTGAGCAAATCGAAGAATCTCTTATACCTTCACTGGATGAATTACCACCAATTACTATACTAAATCAAAATATGGGTATGCCCTTTGATATGTTTGTGAAATTTTATGAACAGAATAGTAAATATTATTCTGTTTTGCTTGGAGATAATGGAGATCCTTCTTTTGCGAGCAAACTTAAAAATTCGATAAAGCCTATACTTAAACAGGCGTTTTCCGAAAAATATGATTTAAATCCAATAAAATTTGATTTCATTTTAGAGTATGTTCTTTCAGCGATGATTGGAACTATGAGCTATTGGTTTACACAGAATAAAGTGTTGCCATTAGAGGACTTGATTACACTAATAAATGATCTTATGGAAAATGGTGTTATAAACTGTTTGTCTAAATTATCAAATGAGTATAAGTAAAAAGTTGAACAAGAAAATAATATAATCTTAAATATGCTATAATATTTTTTTAACAATGAACTTTTACTATGCTAATTCGTTTCATAAGAAAAGGGAGTGATGCTCTTGGAGGAAAGATTAGTTAAACTAGCTAAGAAGGGCGATAAAACTGCTTTAGAAAGGCTTCTACAGAGTAATTACTCCATTGTTAAGGGATATTTACTTAAAATGACTATGAATAAGACATTGACTGAAGATATTGTTCAGGAAACAATGATGAAAGCAATTCTAAATATTAAGAAATATAAACCAAAGGGTAAATTTTCAACATGGCTTATTACAATTGCTACAAACTTATATAGAGATAAGCTTAGGAAGGACAAAAGGATAATATTTGAGAATGATTTATCATATCATGAAGTACCGAAAAATCTAGAACAGTCAGTTATAGATAAAATAGATATTGAAAAAATTAATAAAATATTATTTGAACTGCCAGATGAAAAAAGGATGGTGTTTATCCTAAAGCATTATTATGGGTATCAATATAAAGAAATATCAGAAATCGTTAAATGTCCTATAGGGACAGTGAGATCAAGGCTGCATTATTGTATAAAACAAATACAACTCCAAATGGAGGGAGTGAATGATAATGAGTAAGGACTGTGAAAGCTGTCAGAAAAAGCTGGTTGATATTTTTTATAATGAGGAGAATATGAATAATGAAGTAAAAAATCATATAAAGACCTGCCATTCCTGTAAAGAATTTTTCGGTAGACTTTATCAGATGAAAGACATAATGGATAAAGCTAAGATTGAGCCGTCCATTGAATACGCTGAGATACTTCAAAGCTTTAAAGAGGTTGAAATTATTAAAGAAAAAAGAAGAAACCTTTTTGATTTAATCTTATTTATTATTATTAGTGGAGTATTGTTAGGACTGGTTGCTTTATTGATAGTAGAGAAATATTTAGTAGAAATTATTTATTTTCAATTGGTAATGTATATTATTATTCCTCTTTCATTACCTGTGATTATTAAGATAAGGAGCTTAAAGGAGGAGTACAATGAGCGGTATTGAGAAGATTTTAAGCATACATCCAATATTATTAGTTTTTTTAATGTTACTACTCTTATCCCAAGGTGTCTGGATATTTTATGATGCCTCTAAGAGAGGAGAAAATAAATGGCTGTGGGGAATATATGGATTAATTCAGATTCCAACCAGCTTGATTGTTTACCTTATTGTGACCAGAAAACTTCTAAAGACTAAAAATTGTATAAAATGCAATAGAAATATAAAAGTAGACTCTGTTTATTGTCCGTATTGTGGAGAGAAAGTTAAAAACTAAACTAACCGGGTATAAATTATAAAAGGGGTGGTATGTATGAGTAAAATATCTAGTACCTCAAAAATTCATAAGAGTAGAATTCATAATAATTATGTTGAGCAAAATCATAGAGTTACCGGTGCTAAGTCAGTAGAAAGGGTTAATCCAGTAGACAGCATAGAAAATAATGCTCGTTATTCCTCGGGAAATTATCTATACGCTACCGATGCTTTTTATGATAAGCTTGAAAAGCTTAGCAAAGAATATAGAAGGTTTTATCACAGAGAAAAAGATTTAGAGCAGGCCATAGAAGATATGGACAGGAATAGTGATAAACTGTTAGAATGTATGACCATTCTTGTTGAAAAATACAATAAAGCTATCACTGCTCTTCAAAGCCTCGAAGATGAAATAGGTACAAATAATTCATTAACTATAAAAGATATATTATTAAGTTATCAAGCTAAGCTTAATGATGTGGGGATTAGTATAATTAATGATATTAATTTATCTATAAATAAAGAAACCTTTTTAGAGCAAGTGATAAATAAAGATGATATATTAAACACATTATTCAGACCTATAAGAGGTATGATAACAAAACTTTATAAAGTCTTTAGGAATATCAGTATCCCTAGCAAAGAAGCAATGGAAAAACAGTATAACGAAATACATGCAGATGGATTTTCAGAAAGGGACTATAGTGGATTATTGATGGATATCAAATCCTAAAGTGAGTTCTCATAAAATATAAAAGTGGATAAATAAATTTTGAAAAAGCCTATATCCTATTTTACATATTACTTTAAGACATAGGCTTTTTTCTTTTTGTAGATAATGTGTTGATAAAATTGTTTACAGATTTTTATTTATCATATAAGACAATAGCTCATAATTGAGAAGCTATCGTTTTTTGTTTTATTACAATTTAATATCTTATTTATGTCCAAAACTAAATAACACATCTGCATCAAATCGTATACCATTAGCATCACTGTTATCCATAATCTCAATAAATACTGCCTTTTTAAATCTTTCTAGAGCATCTGGACCAATACTTTCAATATGTTCAAAAAATCCACGAGTAGCATTTGACCATTGCTCTTGCCACCACTCTTCAGCATCCCTATAATAGAAAGTTTTCTTTTCAACAAATATCTCAATATTTTTAAATCCTGCATTCTTTAAAATTTTCTCTATTCCTTCAACTGACCCAAAATCAGGTTTACTAGTAGTATTGTTAGAGTTGTTATCTTGATTTTCAAGAAAGAGTTTTGTATATACTTTATCTAACACTCCTTTCTTCTCCCTCTTTTTCCATGTACTTAATCCAAGTCTACCTCCTTCTTTTAATACTCTATACATCTCATCGATAGCTCTTAAAGAATCAGAGAAAAAAGGTATTGATAGTCCACATAAAACATTATCGAAACTACTGTCAGGAAAATCTAATTTTTCAGCATCCATTTGTATAAGTTTAACATTACACAAACCCTGTAAACTAATAATTGACTGTGTTTCTTTAATCATCTCTTGTGAAAAGTCAACTCCTATAACTTGACCATTTTTTTCAACACTACAAATAGCTGGAAATAATGAAGCCCCTCTACCACATGCTACATCCAGTAAAATTGCTCCTTCATTGACTTTTGCATACTCAACTAATTTCTTTCCAAAATAAGAAAAGTACTTTGGACCAACGCTATCAAAATTTGCAGCTACTCTGTTGAAAATTTCTTCTAACCTCTCATTCCTTTTAACATTTTCCAACCTCATATTAACACTCCTTTCAAAATTTTAAAAGCGTACCATTTTTAGTATATAAAATGGCACGCTTTTCCTTGATAAATAAAATAAAGATATACCCAAGCAGGTATATCTTCTCAAGACATTTAATGACTCTGTATACATTATATCATACTTATTCATTATTTTCAAAATCATTATTCAAATACAAGTTAGGTAAGTTTAAAGAAAAAAATTAAGTTCCATTGAACTTTTTACATTTTTAAACGTTATATTAGTGATTTAGATTTATGTGATCAAAAAAGAAAGGGGAATAAAATATGTTTGATGGATTAGGTATAATGGAGTTAATTAAGCTGATATTACCATTTATTATCTTGGAATTCGCTTTAAAGGCTTTTTGCATCTATTTAATAATTAAGAATGGTGTGAAAAATTTAACTAAGCCTATTTGGATAATTATAGTCTTAGCGGTTTCTATTCTAGGCTCCATATCATTCTTACTGTTTGGAAGAAGGGAATATTTAAATGATTAGAGTGGATAATTTATTTAAAAGATACGGAAGTCATGAGGTTTTAAAAGGGATAAGCTTCGAAGTTAAAAAAGGAACAGTATATGGATTTCTAGGACAAAATGGAACTGGAAAGTCGACTACCATGAACATATTAGCAGGGTTAATTAATTATAATCAAGGAAAGGTCATTATTAATGATTTAGATATGAAATTATCCAGAAAAAAAATCATAAAGCAAATTGGGTATTTACCTGAAGAACCTAAATTTTATCCATATATGAATGCTTATGAATATTTGAAATTTATAGGTGAAATCAGTGGTCTAACTCGAAAAGAAATTTACAAGAAAACTGGAGAATTATTAGAAAAAATAAAACTAAAAAAAGATGGAAAAAGAAAGATAGGAGGATATTCCAGAGGAATGAAACAGAGGCTTGGTTTGGCTGCAGCAGTTTATAACAATCCCAGCATACTATTTTTAGATGAGCCTTCATCTGCTTTAGACCCGGAGGGTCGCAGAGATATATTAGAAATTATTCAAGATCTAAGTGACAATAATATTACAGTATTTCTTTCTACTCATATTTTAAGTGACATAGAAAGGGTAAGTGATGAAATTGCTATCCTCGATGATGGAAATATAATACTGCAAGGTAGCTTAGACAGCTTAATGTCGAAGTATATTTTACCTGTATATGATATAGAGCTGGAGTCATTAAATCCTCAGCTGGAAAGCAAACTATTGACATATCAATGGGTAGATAAATTAAAGACTGATAAAAACATTATGAGCATATATGTAAATGACCAAGAAAAAGCAAAAGATCAACTATTAAAAGTAATAGCCAATTCTAATATCCAAGTTCTCTCATACAATAAGAGAAAAAGCAACCTTGAGGACGTTTTTATAAGGGTGGTGAACAAAAATGAAAAGCTTTAAAGCATATGTTAAGAAGGAAATAATTGAAGGTTTTAGAAGTTACAGGTTTTTAGTTTTACTATTAACTATGGTGATATTTGCAGTTCTTAATCCACTAATGCTTAAGCTTCTTCCAATATTGCTTGCCGGGCAATTCCCAGAAGAAATAACACAGCTTTTTAATATAACACAATTTTTTGCTGTGCAGAACTATATTAAAGATATATCACAGATTATAAATATAGTAGTAATATTAACATTAATGGGACTATTGGTAGATGAGAGACAAAATAAAACCTTAGTTTTCCCATATTCAAAGGGTGTTTTAGTGACTGGTATAATAACAGGAAAAAGTATAGTATATAGTGTAGTATTACTAGTGTGTATATTTTTAGGTTTTTGTATAAATTATTATTACTCATCCATATTGTTTATTGAAGAACCGGTTAATATAATAGATGTATTAAATGTTGCCTGCTTATTTTCAATATATTACATTTTTATTGTTTCTCTGATAATATGCTTAGGTAGTTTTCTAAAGAAAAAGTTATTTGTAGGCATTAGTTCATTAGGAATAAGTTTTATTTTATCTGGATTTAAAAACATCACTAACTTAAGAAATTTTCTCCCGAGTAATCTGATAACTTTAGCAGAAAATATATTGATAAATTCTTCAACTGATCAATCTTATACTGAATCTATGATAATAACTATTGTAGCAGTTGCATTATATGTTGTGGTTCTTAACTTGACAGCAATATATAGAATGAATAAAGTGGAGATAATTTAGTTTAATATGAATTTAAATTTTTTTAAGATTACTTACCTCATCTTACAAGAGATATAGTAGCAAAATACAATCTTAAACATAAACTATTATTAAATAAAAAAATGTATAAAAGTAAGGAGGTAAGGTAGTGGACAATTATGCAAATATGTATCCTGAGCTTTATAACCGTGTTGAGCCCATAGTAAACGATTGTATAAACAGACATATCAATGAGTTGCCAGCTCAAACTCTCCCATCTAATGAAAAACTTGATGAAATGGTTAACGAAATATATGATGAATTAGTAGAAGAACTTCCGGAGCTTAAAGAAGATATTGGTGAGAGAAGAAATCGTACTAGAAGTATAGGTATGTTACGTAGACCTTTCTATGGAAGAGGGAGGTTAGCAAGAGATTTTATAGCACTTTTATTATTAGGTAGTTTATTTAGAAGAAGAAGAACTCCATATTACGGTTATGGTTACGGACCCGGATTTAGATACTAATAATTTTAACTAAAAACAGGCTAGATAAAGACCTAGCCTGTTTATTGTTAAAAAAGTTATGACATTAAATTTGTAGTTGAACTTTCATGCATTTTTCCCTTAGCATGTTGAACTTCATTATAATCAACTGAAAGTGTATTGTTTAAGTTAGGAACTTGATTTAATGAAGATAAATTAGTATAATTATTTAGATATGAAGTTGTGTCTGAATTCAAATTATTAACCGAGGCATTTAATCCTAAGCTAGATTGATTAGCATTAGCTGAGTTCATTCTATTTCTAGCTTCTTGAATTTCAAAAGACCTTAAATTCATTTCAAAATTATTTGTATAATTATGCATTAAATAACCTCCGTGGAGAATTTTTTGCAAGCACTTTTGCTTACAATTATATTATTGGTTTTTAAAATTAAATATATTAATTGTAATTATTATATTTTTAAAATGTATTTTCCTTGATTATACAACAGATTATGGGTATAATATAAACAAATATTAAATTTTAATGAGAGGAGTGATGATTTAAGTGACCTGTTTTGAAAGAATTACCAGCAAAAAAACGGAATTTTTGGTAAGTTCTTTTATGATTCTGTCTTAAGATAGAATAACGGGATAGCTATGCCCATTTTCAGGTCACATAAAAGTAGAAAAAAATTTACCCAAAGTCCGTATTTAATTCTGTTTTAGTAATATTATTTACATGGTTGTTTTTGTACAGAATTAAGTAAATTTAATGAGAGTAAACATGGGTAAATACCATGTTTTTTTGTTTTTTACTTTTAATCAATCATTATTCTTAATCATTGAAATTTAAATCAAAATCATATATTAAAATAAAAAATGTGACCTCATGGGCATTAAAGTTTAAAATAATTTACTTTATCCGATAGCTTACAATTCTAATACTCCCACTTCAAAGCTATGAGTAAAGAATTGCATAGTATTCGGATAAGACGACTATGCGTTCAGATGGAGTTAAAACTCCACCTGAACTGAGTCTTACTTTATGTTCTGGAGGTAATAAAGATGAGTATTTTGTCAATTAATAATTTAGAAAAATGGTTTGGTATAAGGAACATTTTTAGTAATGTATCCTTTCAAATAAATGAAGTAGATAGAGTAGCTTTGATTGGAAATAATGGAGAGGGGAAAACCACTCTTTTGAATATAGTCATGAGTCAAGATGATTATGATAGTGGAAAAATACTTTTTGCCAAGAATATTACTATAGGAATTTTAAATCAAGCAACCGGATTGAATGAATATAACACACTATATGAAGAGATGCTTACATCTTTTAAAAGTTTATTTAATTTAAAGAGAAAAATATTGGACTATGAGATGATGCTGGCATCTAAAGAAGTATATTCTAATAAAGAAAAGCTTGATGAGATCACAAAAAAATATGGCAAATTAGTAGAGCAATATGAGATAAATGATGGATATAACATTGATACAAGAATTAATCAAGTATTATACGGCTTAAGTTTTAATGACAGTCAATTTAACCAGAGGATAGAAAGTTTTAGCGGTGGAGAAAAGACAAAAATTAAGCTGGCAAAGCTATTGGCGTATAACCCTGATTTATTACTGTTAGATGAACCTACTAATCACTTAGATATTGCTTCTATAGAATGGCTGGAGAAGTACATTAAATACTATAAAGGAGCTGTTCTATTGGTATCTCATGATAGATATTTTATGGATAGAACAGTAAATAAAGTTTTAGAATTAAAACACAAAACTCTTAAAGAGTATAAGGGAAACTACACTAAATATATTGAGCTAAAGAATATTGAATTACAACAGCAAAGAAGAGATTATATTAGTATTGATAAAGAAAGGAAAAGGCTTGAAGAGCAAATAATAAATTTTAGAAAGCAGAAAAAGTTTTCACAAATCAAAAACAGAGAAATTATGCTGGAAAATCTGCCTAAAATTAATAAACCTGCTCATGATAAAACTATGAATTTATCTTTTAAAACAAACCATAATAAGTCCGGTGTAGCTTTAAAAGTAAAAGAACTTAGTAAACAGTTTGAGAATAAAGTTTTATTTGAAAATATAAGTTTTGAGGTAAAATGGGGAGAAAAGATTGCAATATTAGGAGAAAACGGAATAGGTAAATCTACTTTACTGAAGATACTTAACGGTTTAATAGAAGCATCTTCAGGTATAATTAACTTTGATAATGGTGTGGAAATTGGTTATTTTGACCAAGAGCATAAACAGCTTAATGATACTAATACATTATTAGATGAGATACACTTATACTTAGGTTATAATAACTTTCAAGCCAGAAGTCTATTAGCTCAATTTATGTTTTACCAAGATGATGTAAAAAAGAAAATATCATGCTTAAGTGGTGGTGAGAGAATAAGATTAACCTTTGCTAAGCTTTTATCTTTAAAACCTAACTTATTAATAATGGATGAGCCTACAAATCATCTAGATATTAGTTCAAAGGAAATACTAGAAAAAGCCCTTTTAGATTATGACGGAACACTAATATTCGTTTCTCATGACAGATACTTCATTAACAAGGTAGCTGACAGCTATATTAAACTAGAAGATGGAAGCATTAAAAGGGGTAAAACAGATAAAGAAGACAGAGTTATTACTAAATAAAAAAAGAATGCTGAATTTCAGCATTCTTTTTTTCTAAACATCAACCTTACCAATAACTAATAAATCATCTTCATATGCAGCATCTAAAAATTCGATTGCATCAACTTTGTTGTCACTTAATTCAGAAGGCAATTCTAATATACTAACTTCATATCCTTCATTGATTTTTTTCTTTGCCTCATCTTTAAACCATCCAAGATATATACATATTCTATCATTCATATTAAACCCTCTTGAACAGAATGTTGAAACATTTTCCATATCATCTTCTGAATCAATGGTCTTAATAGAATATCTAGAGATTTTGTTCAGAATTTTTTCATCGACGTTTCTATAAGCTATTACAAGAACTTTATATTTTTTTGACATAGTAATCCCCTCCGAATCCTTTGAAGTTAAATTTTTTGTTAATAGTATTAAAAAAGCGCAACAAAATTATTAAGCATTAATATAGAAATGTTAACAATATAACGAATAATCTGTTACATTGTCATTATAATTATTTTTAGTAAAAATTGCAATATTATGATAGAAAATTTTTATTGACAAAACCAAAAAAGGTCATTAAAATAAAATTAACGTTAAAAAATATTTAACGAAAAAAATATTTTAAAGAATAAAATTTATATCGAAAGGGGTTATACTATGGAAAATGTTAAAAAAGATCAAAAAATTGGAATTAGAGATTTATTTCATTACAAATCATATTTTCTTGTGCTCGTATCTAATACAATTTCAAGATTTGGTGATTCAGTTAATATGATTGCATACTCTTGGATGGTTTATTCTCTTACAGGCTCTAAAATATTATTAGGTACTATTTTTGCAGTAAATGCCATACCTGGCATTATATTCAGTCCGTTTTCAGGTGTTCTTGTAGATTATTTCTCTAAGAAAAAAGTAATTATATTAGGGGATATTGGAAGAGGTTTAGTTGCCTCAATAACAGCAGTTTTATTTTTTACTAATCAGTTAGAACCATGGCATCTGTTTGTTTTTACATTCATATGTTCAACTATCGAAACTTTTGTATCACCTGCAAAAACCTCTTTAGTACCTCTGATTTTACCTGAAAAATTACACTTAAGTGCAAGTTCATTCTCAACTTCAACTGCATCTTTTGCTCAGTTGATAGGAATAGGCAGTGCAGGATTTCTTATTGGAACAATTGGTATTGCCGGAGCTATATTAGTTGATGGATTGACGTTCTTTACATCTTGTATACTGATTTCTTTTTTGAAACTAGAAGAAAAAAAAGAAGAAGGTATAAAACTGAATGTCAAATCATATTTTTCCAATTTAAAAGAAGGATTCACTTTTATTAAAAAGGAAATACTACTTATAATAAGTATCTTACTATTTGCTATAACTAACTTCTGTTTGACACCTGTGAATGTTTTGCTACCAGCCTATGTTAAGGATGTCCTTTCAGAAGGAGCGGAGGCATATGGATTTTTAAATCTGGGGTTTCCAATTGGAATGATTATTGGGGGAGTAATATTTGCTCAGATTGGTTCAAAGTTTAAGAAATCATATTCAGTTGTTTTTGGATTAGTTTTCATCGGCTTTAGTTATACTGCTTTAAGTTTAGTAGAGGTAATTAACAATCTAATAGTGCCGCCTATAGTTATTGGCTTTTTATCCTTTTTTGTTTTTGGGCTAATGATGCCGGTAATAACATCTCCCTTAAAAGCTCATTTGTATGCTTGTACTCCTAAGGCATTACTTGGAAGAGTTATTGGGTTAATGAGTATGGTTACATTAAGTGCACAGCCTTTAGGCGGAGTTGTTACAGGATTTTTATCTGAATCAATGTCTATACCGCACTTATTCTTATTAATGGGAAGTATTTTAATATTTATACCATTTTTAGCTCTTTTAAATAAGGATTTTAGGAAGGCTTAAGAGATATACCGAAATCAATGATAATTGAAATTTCCTAAAATAGCTAAATTAATGTATAATGGGGTAGAGGTGATAATTATGAAAAAAATTATAACGTTAACTACTCCTGAGCAAATAAAGACCTTTTCTGACCCATATAGAGTACAAATAATGTTTAGCTATAAAAAATTTAATAGACCTGCAACAGTTAAGGAAATAGCTGATAGCATGGGAGAAACACCTGCAAAGGTACATTATCATGTAAAGAAGATGCTACAAGCAGGTATATTGAAACTTTCTCATACTAAAGAAATCAAAGGTATAATTGCAAAGTATTATGAATTAACAGCAGATAGCTTCTCTATAGAATGCGACAAAACTAATCCTCAAATAACTAAGCTTTTCAAAAATGAATTGCAAAGGACTATCTCATCTATATATGATGAGAGTAAAAGAATTGTTCTAAATGCAATAGAAAATATAGAAAACATTCAGAAAGAGAATGAGAATGATAATGATAGTACAAGCGATTTTACTCTCTCTAACATATATTTAACCGATGAAGAAGCTAAAGAGTTGAGGAGAATTATTAAGGAATTTTCAGATAAAGATAAAAATAAGAATGATAAAGAAGGTTTAAAAGAATTTCACTTTTTTTCAGCCTTATTTTCTATGGAAAGTGATTCTGATATTGAAGCTGGAGAGTAATCTTCAGCTTTATATTGTTTTTTAACATTATTATAGCAGATAAAATAAAGTGTTAAAAAAATCATAAAGTTATGTTGTTGTAACATATGAGTTTAAATACATTTAACTTTTACTTACTCTTATGGTTGGATAAGCCAAACGAATATTTTCTGCCTGTTCAAATTCCTTAAGTATATCTTCCCATATATCGTTTATAGTGTTTCTTCTTTGGCGAGGTAAACACAGATACCTCACGCTTAATTGTACTCCGCTTTCTTTAACATCTAAATATACTATAGGAGTTAATTTTTTATAATGTATCATATACTTTTTCTTTGCTTGTCTTAACATTTTAGAAGCCTCTTCATGCAAGTGTAAAGAATGACGTCTGCTTATCTCAGTTAATATCTTTTTAGCCTTTTCCCAATCACTTTCAAATGTAATAAGCACCTTAATTTCATTCCAAATATATTTAAACCCCTTGTTATAATTGGTCAATGTATATAAGAATATGTATTGATTGGGGATTGTGACAACACGTCCCGTACTTTGTTCTCCATTTTCAAAAGATGATATTTCCATTAAAGTAAATTGAAACATCCGAATATCTATAACATCACCTTGGTGTCCATTTATCTCTATTCTATCACTTACCTCAAAAGGTTTTCTTAACATAATGAACAGCCAAGCAGCGATATTTGTAAATAAATCTTTTAGAGCAATAGCTATTCCGGCAGAGACAAGTCCAAAATATGTTGTAAGATTAACAGTTGAATCTGACCATAAAAATATGCAATAAAAAATAAATAGTGAGCTAAAAACGTAATAAACTCTTTTTTTAACCATATAATAAGAATTTGTGTTATTCTTATCGCCTATTGAATATGCAATATGATTGATTATACGAGCTAAAAGAACTGCTCCGATTAATCCAACGAAGGTCCAAATCAGTTTGTTAAATAATTGATTTTCATTAATATACATCCAGAAATCATTCATAATTAATCCCCCTCAAATGAAATGATTTGAAAAACTAAAATTAATTCTAAAAGATTTTATTTATCTTTAATATAATTATAATGTATGTATTAAGTTATTTGTATATTTTATTATCATAATAAAAAAATTTTTCCTGTAGAATAACATATTTTTTGATTTTTTATAAACTAAGTAAAAATTTGTTTTAATAAAGGGTCTGTAAGCAAAATTTTTTTTGCTTTTTTTCGGTTTTCTTCAATATGTAAAATTGTATATCTTTTTGGTTTAATAGAAGGTGCGAGATCAATTGCTTTTAGAAAATCCTTAGCTTTAAAATTTAAAGAACTTGCATAATTCCAAAAGCCTGTTATTTTTAACAGATTTAAAATATCTTGTACTTTGTTATTTTGAACTTGGCTGACAATGTATGTAGCTATTCCAACTTGTATACCATGAAGGTATGGTTTCTGAACAACTTTGTCTAAAGCATGAGAAATAAGGTGTTCACTTCCGCTCGAAGGGGCTGAACTACCGCTGATTTCCATAGCAATACCATTCATTATTAATGAGTCAACTAAGCTGTGTATAAACTTAGGTTCTTTTATTGAACTAAAAGGAAGGCAAAAAAAGCTATCTACCGATTTACTTGAAATCATAGCAGCAAAATCATCAACATGACCTTTACCTTTACTTTCTTCATATCTCCAGTCCCATAAGGCAGTAATATTTGAGATCAAATCTCCTATTCCTGAAAAAATGAAGCAATTTGGAGCATTAGCAATGACAGTTGTATCAACAATAACACCATAGGGGACTTTAGCAGGTACAGTGGTTCGTTTTTCGTTTATCACCAGTGATGCAACAGGACTACTGAAACCATCATTAGATGTAGATGTAGGTATACTGATAAATGGTAATCGTCTTAAAAAAGCCATATACTTTGCTGCATCTAAAATTCTTCCACCGCCAATTGCTACTATGGAGTCTGCATTGTCCGGAATTGAATAAGCCATTTGAATTATTGAGAAATAGTCAATAGTTTCAATAGTGTTGCTTATAAACGTAATATAAAAATCCTTTAGATTTTTTTCTATCCTATCTCCTAATATTTTTTTTATATCTTTATCATAAAAAAGAACTATATTATCTAATTCTTCTCGATTTAGAAGATAACCTATTCTATCTAATGCATTAGGACCTGACTCTAAAATGGACGGTATAGATATTCTATGTGATATTGATTTCATCTATTAAAGCTCCTTTCTTCTTAAAAATTGTTTAAGTATTATGCTTTATTAGCTTTAGTATAACCTATATATCATTCGTTTAAATTTTTACAGTTCATTTTAAATCATAATTATGTTAGTTATATTTTTTATATGGACTTTTCTTATTTAAATAGGAAAGTTCTCAAAAGAAAAAACGACAAAAAAGGGTTGACAAAAAACTTATACACATATATAGTTAATTACATAAGCAACTAACCACTTGGAAGAGGGATGAATATCTTTCTGCTATACTTTATTATATAAGGGTATAAGAAATAATGGATGTTTTTTATTATTATATAACTATATATATCAAAGAAATAAAAATAAGGAGGAAATTAATATGTCATTATTAAAGGTTAATAATCTAAAGAAATATTTTAAAGAAGTAAAGGCTGTTAATGGAATCACCTTCGATGTAAAAAAGGGTGAGGTTTTTGGACTTTTAGGACCTAACGGGGCTGGTAAGTCTACAACCATATCTATGATTTCAACTCTTTTTAATCCAACATCTGGAGAAATAACTTACAATGGAGAAAGCATTGTAGAAAAACCTAAGGCTATTCAGCAAAAACTGGGAGTAGTACCTCAAGAAATAGCATTATATCCTACTCTATCAGGTCTGGAAAATTTGAAATTCTGGGGTCATGCTTACGGTTTAAGAGGAAGCGAATTAAATAAGAGAATTGAAGATATATCTCAAGTAATTGGAATTAAAGACAGGTTAAAGGATAAGATAGAAAAATATTCCGGAGGAATGAAAAGAAGAATAAACATCGGGGCGGCTTTACTGCATAAGCCGGATTTATTAATCATGGATGAACCTACGGTGGGAATTGATCCGCAATCAAGAAATCATATTCTTGACACAGTTCTAAAGCTTAACGAAGAAGGTATGACTATTATATATACCAGCCATTATATGGAAGAGGTTGAGTACCTTTGTTCCAGAATAAGTATTATGGATATGGGAGAAATTATTGCATCAGGAACTCAGGAGGAATTAGTTGATATTATTAAGGGTCAGAAGAAAATAAATATTAAACTTGACCATGTAGATGATACACTTATTAGTATAATTAAGACTATTGAATATGTTGAAAAAGTAGAAACTCATGAAAATGAAATGATATTAACTACCCAAAATGGTGAGAATATTTTTAAGGATTTAATATCAAAAACGGCGGAAACAGAAAGTAATATATTATCCATAGATATTAAGAAGCCTAATCTTGAAGCAGTGTTCTTACATCTAACAGGTAAAGCTTTAAGGGATTAGGAGGTGTTATTGTGAGAGTATTTAATATAATTTTTAAGGATTTAAAGGTATTATTAACAGATAAAAAGACTTTGGGATTATTGATAATAATGCCTATAATTTTAACTACTATTTTAGGAGCAGCACTAGGAGGGACATTTAGTTCTGACTCTGATAAGAGAGCTATTAAAATTGCAGTAGTTAAAGAATATGATTTTGCTTACGAGAAGGATAAATTTATGGAGTTTCCAAATAATAATTTTCTCTTTCAGAACATGAATCAAGAGCAGTTAAAAGGCTTAGAGACCTACATGGAGAATTTTTCTGGTGAATTTAATCCGGAAGAGATGTTTTTTGACGGATTTTTAGATAATAATGATATGAAAAAAATGCTGCAATACCAAGTATTAGATTTAGAAAAGGCTAAGGAGCTTTTAAGAAACAATGAAATTTCATCCATAGTGATACTACCTGAGGATTTTATTTATAATATGTATGTCAACTTTTTTCCTTTACCATATAGAAACGAGTTAGATATTAAGATTATAAACAATCCAGATAACTACATCCACAGTCAAATAATAGAAGGTATTATGAATAGCTTTGCTGAAACTAGTGATATTTCTATAATAGGTAAAGTTACTTATTTTGAAACCGGAATAGATGAAGGCATTGATATGATGACATTGTCTAATTCAGAGGAAATCATACAGAGCTTTTACACCATTATAGAAGAAGCAAAGGTACAGATTGAAGAAGAAAATGTGGATAAACAGAAACCTTTATCTAGTATCGAATATTATGCTGTAGCAATGACAGCCATGTTCATATTGTTTGCTGCTGGAGAAGGTGCATATCTTCTTTTAGAGGAAAAAGATAATTTAACTTATGCCAGAATGACAGTGGCAGGTATACCAAAAAGTCTAATTGCAATTGGAAAATACTTTACGATTTTTTCATTCACACTAATGCAAATACTGGTTATGATATTATATTCTACTCTCGTATTAGGAGTAGACTGGGGAGATAAATGGTTAGTTGCTTTAATAACATTATGCACGACATTCTCTATAGCAGGCCTTGGAACTATGCTGGCTTCAATGTGCTATAAAAGCGGGAACTACAAAATGGCAAATGCCTTTTCATCAATTTTAATATTCTTATTAGCTCTTATAGGTGGAAGCTATATTCCTATAGAAGTATTACCAAAGTTTATGCACAACTTAAGTAATTTTATACCTAATGGAGCGGCCCTTAAGGCTTACAATAGTGTTATGCTGGGAGATAATATAATTCAAATACTTCCCTTCCTTTTATCATTGATTGGTATGGGAGTTGTATTTACAATAATTGCTGTATATATATTAAATACGGAAGGGGGAATAAAGAATGTTAAGTATAATTCTGCTAAGACTTAAAAAATTGAAGGGTGAGTATTATGTTTTTCTAATAATGACAGCACTTAGTTTGGTTCTTGCTTTTATATTTAGTTCTGCCTATAATAGTGATTATACACCTATGGTTTTAATAGTTAACAATGATGATAGTGCTTATTCTCAAAAAGCTATTGATGAGTTAGTGAACAGTGATACCTTTAATTATAAAATAGTTTCCTATGATAAAGCTACAGAAGAAGTACGAAAAGGTAGTGCCTTGGCAGCTATCGTTATTAAAGAGAATTTCGGTGAAAGTATTGATAACAATAATACTCCTACTCTTGGGATTATAAAAACTAAGAACGATAGAGATATAATGGTTTTGCAAAGCATTATGAATAGTATAACCAGCAAAATGATTAGTAATATTAAGATAGCACAAAACACCGCAGACTATATTGGTGAGATAACAGATGCAAACAAAGATGAATTATTTAAGAAAGCATACGATAATGCTGTGAAAGGATGGAAATACCAGAAAACTATTAATATAAATGTTAGTACATTAGAAGCAGATACGGAGTTATATTATGATAATACAATTCATAGTATAATAGGGTTTTCATTGTTCTTTTCTATGTATACTATTGTCTTTGCAATAGGAGAAATATTAAATGATAGGAAGTACAGAACATGGCAGAGAATACTGGTATCTCCCATATCTAAAACTTCAATGCTAGGTGGAAATTTAGTAGTATCATTCTTAGTAGGTGTAGTTCAAATTGTTATTCTGTTTGCAGCTAGTCAATTCTTGTTTGGTGTAGACTATGGTTCAAATTTTGCAGCTTTGGCTACAATCCTTATAGTATTTATTTTTACGGTTACGTCCTTAGGATTGTTCCTGTCAGGGATTGTAAAAAATCATGCACAGCTCTCAGCTTTAACTCCGATAGTTTTAACAAGTACAGCAATGCTGGGTGGTACTATGTGGCCGCTTGAAATTGTGAATTCTGATATAATACTGGGGCTTGCTAATATAACTCCTCAAAAGTGGGCTATACAAGGAGTAAAAGCTTTAGCAGTTTATAATGAAGGCTTTGAAGGAATAGTAACTCCTGCCATAGTATTATTAGGAATGGGACTGGTGTTCTTTGGATTAGGAGTTAAGTTGGTTAAATATGATTAGATTGATTAAAAGCGTAAACAAGCAATACTGTTTACGCTTTTTTACCTTCATTTTAAAGAAAAAATAAAATTTTATATTGAAGCTTTTTCAAAAGATTTATCTTTTATTTTGTCTCTATCCATAATTAAGTCACAAGTAATTCTGCCTGATTCAAAAATTGTAGGTAAACCACTTCCGGGATGAGTTCCTCCTCCAACTAAATAACAATTATCGAACTCCTCAAATTGATTGTGAGGTCTAAAAAATAACATTTGTGATATATTGTGTGCTAAGTTAAAAACTGCTCCTTTATAAACAGACATATCATCTTCCCAATATGCTGGAGTGAGTACTCTTTCAGTTACTATATGATCACGTAGATTATGAAGACCGCCTCTTGTTTCAAGAGTATCGAGTATTTTATCTCTAAACTTATCACTTTCACTAAACCAATCAATATTACTTGTATTATTTGGAACGGGAACTAATATATATAGTGATGATTTACCTTCAGGGGCTAAATTTTTATCTGTAACTACTGAATTTTGAACATATATTGAAGGATCTTCCGATAAGACTTTTTTATCAGATATTTCTTCAACATTATTCTTATAATCATTAGAAAAGATGATATTGTGATGAGGTATATCGTACACTTTATCTACTCCTAAGAATATCATAAATGTTGAACAGGAATATTTCTTCTTTTCCAGCTTTTTCTTAGTATATTTTTTCTTATGTTCATCTTTCACAATATTATTCATTGCATGTGCAAAATCTGCATTTATTACTGTATAATCACTATGATGTATAGTCTCATCTTCAAGTTTAATACCAACCGTTTTGTTATTTTCTATTACCAGTTCTTTAACAGGAGAGTTTAAGTGTATTTTACCGCCTTCTTCTGTAATAATCTTAGACATAGCCTTTGTAATCTCACCGAAACCACCCATTATATGGTGTACACCATCTGCATGTTCTATATATGAAATAATACTATATCCTCCCGGACAGTTCCAAGGAGACATTCCAAGATATTTGGCCTGAAATGTAAATGCCATTTTTAAATCATCTTCCTTAAAATAATCTCCAAGTATACCAAAGAGAGACTTTCTGATCCCTAAATAAGGAAACGCCTTTAATAGTTCTTTTTTAAAAAAGTCTTTGGGATAAATATATGTTTCTTTTAAACAATCAAAAAGTACATCAAACTTTATCTTTTCCTTTTCCATAAATCTGATATAATTTGTTTCATTACCCGGGAATATTCTATTAAGTTCATTTATCATTTTATTTTTCTTTGTAGAAGGGTAGAATTCTTTTTTATCTGCATATACGATTCTATATAAAGGGTCAATTGCTTTTATCTCTAAATAATCTTCTATATTTCTTCCACTTTTTGTAAACACATCTTCTAAAACATTTTTCATCATTAAGAATGTAGGACCTAAATCAAATTTAAATCCATCCATATCGAAGGTTGAAGTTCTTCCGCCTATAAAGTTTTGTTTTTCAAATATTTCTACTTCATAGCCTTGACTGGATAACAGCATGCCTGCAGTTAGACCACCGGGACCTGCTCCTACTACACTTACCTTTTTTTCCATAACTATACCTCCTGTAAATTACAATATTATAATAACTTAATACCACAAAAATAGAGTATTAATCATAAAAATTTTTTGTATATGATATAATAATTATAAATTAACTTATCCAACTTTAAGTATAACGGAGTAAATAATTATGAATAACTATTTATTAAAATATAATGATATATTAAGAAATATTACTATGGGAGTTCTCTGTCTAAATATAATTATTAATCATCAAACTTCTCTAAACCATATGTCAATTTATCTGGGTATATTTATTATCATACTGATAAATGATTATATCAGACATAATCTTTTATACTATGAAACTCACCACTATAAAATATCGCTTTTATTTTCAATAATATGTGGAGGAACTTTAGTATTTTTAGCTAGAGGTTATACCAGTATTTACATGATTATTTTAATATATGAGATAGTTATTTATTTAGAGAGAAAAATAAGAAAAATATTTCTAATATTACACATCTTATTTTTTTTAGCCGTTACTCTTTTAAATGACTTTAATATACAGAGAATTCTTAGAAGGGATTTCTGGTTAGATAACGGTATAGATTTGTTATTAGGAGCATGTGGGATAGCTGCTTATACAATTTTAGTTTATGTCTATGAATATCAAAGTGAAGAAAAAAGAAAAGCAGAAAAATTAAACAAAGACTTAAAGGAATCATATGTTAAACTGCAGGAATTTTCAAAACAAATTGAAGATCTGACTATCACAAAAGAAAGAAACAGAGTAGCACAAGAAATACATGATTCTCTGGGTCACTTTTTAACTGCACTTATTATGAATCTCGATTATATGGAAAAGGTTTTTGACAAAAACCCGGAAGAAAGTATGGAGCTGATAATAAAAGCTCAAAAATTAGCCAGAGATAGTATGAATGAATTGAGAGATGCAGTATATACTTTAAAGGACAGTGAAAAGGCAATTAACTTATTAGATTTGATACATGAATTAATAAATAATTTAACTATAAACCAAGAAGTTGATGTAAAATTAGATATAAACGGAGAAATTAAAAATTTATCTCTAAATATAAAAAACATAATATTTAAAACAATTCAGGAAGCACTTACAAACAGTATAAAACATGGTCAAGGGACTAGATTTTTTATATTTATTCAGAGTGAAGATGAGATTTTAACTCTAAAAATGAAAGATAACGGCAGAGGATGCAGACAAATATCTAAAGGTCACGGATTAAAGGGTATAGAGGAAAGAATCAATAGTGTAAAGGGAATAATAAAGTATCAGTCAGTAAGAAACAAAGGATTTGAAATTAATGTATCAATACCTCTTAAAGTTATGGGAGTGAATAATAAATATGAATAAAATAAAAGTAATGATTGTAGATGATCAGGCACTTATTCGTGAAGGTCTTAAAATGATATTAAGTTTAAGTAATGAGATTGAAGTTATAATGGAAGCATCAAACGGTAAAGAAGCGTTTGAATCGTTAAAACAAGAAAATCCGGATGTAATTTTAATGGATATAAGAATGCCTGTAATGGATGGAGTAGAAAGCATTAAGCTTATAAAAGACGTATATCCGCACATTAAAATAATAATCCTGACTACGTTTAATGAAGATGAGTATATATTTGAGGGACTTAAAAATGGTGCTGACGGTTATATACTAAAAGATATAAAATCAGATGAAATTATAAAAGGAATCAAGTCCGTTTATCAGGGAAATACTTTACTGCAGCCAGAGATAGCCAATAAGGTTGTTAAAGCTTTTAAAAATTTTGATGAACCTTCTCATAAAAAAGAAGATACTCTAATGATAAGAGGAAAATATGAAAATTTAACTCCCAGAGAAGTAGAAATATCAATATTAGTTTCAAAGGGCAAAAGTAATAAAGAAATCAGTAAAGCACTATATATTACTGAAGGTACTGTAAAGAATTATTTAACAAAAATATTGGCAAAACTTGAACTGGAAAACAGAACGCAGTTAGCTGTGTATATTAATGAAAAGTCATATGACTAAAGTCATACAATGGTGTGTAACTCCATTGTTTTTTTATTGTTAAAAGAGTTACCTTTGTAAGATTGAAAAACATTTATTTATAGATATAATTAAACTATAAATATGGTTAAAAGGAGGTAGAATCATGAATAGAGATTGTGTTTTAAAAGTAATCGGATTAACAAAAAAATATTCAGTTAAAAAACAACAAGCTGTAAATGCGGTTAATAACATTTCATTTGAGGCTTACAAAGGAGAAGTATTAGGATTTTTAGGTCCCAATGGAGCTGGTAAAACTACAACTATAAAGATGATATGTAGTCTGATAAAGGCGACAAATGGAAAAATATTTATAGAAGGTGTAGACAGCAATAAAAGCAGAAGTAAATCTTTAAGAAATATTAGTGCGGTATTTGAGGGAAACAGGAATATATTTTGGCGGCTTACTGTCAGAGAAAATTTAGAATTTTTTGCTTCGTTAAAAGGTCATAATCCAAAGAAAATAAGAGATAAAATACAATACTATATAGAATTTTTTGACCTTAAAGAAAAAGAAAATGAGGCTGCAAGAAACTTATCCAGAGGTATGCAGCAGAAACTATCAATTGCTACAGCAATGGTAAACGGATGTAATATCATCTTGTTAGATGAACCTACCTTAGGATTAGATGTAAAAGCTTCTTATAATATAAGAAAATTGCTTAAAGAAATTGTAAAAGAAGAAAATAAAACAATAATTTTAACAACTCATGATATGAATGTAGTTCAGGATACATGTGATAGAGTTATCATAATGAATAAAGGAAAGATTGTAGCTGAGGATAAAACAAAAAATTTATTAAGGCTGTTCAGTATGAAGAAATATAATTTTGTTGTAGAAGGTAAGATTTCTCCAGAGCAAAAGAAAGAATTCAAAATGATACCTTACTTAGATATTGAAGAAAAAGAATTAGAAACTGAAATAATCATAACTTTAGAAAATCCTCAAATTTTTTACGATGTTACAAGAATATTGAGCAAAGAAGATAGTATTATTAAGAACATAGAAAACAAAGAGCTAAACTTTGAGAAAGTATTTGTTAAGATAATTGGAGGGAGTGAGGAAAGTGCCTAGTGTTTGGATATTAACAAAAGGTTTAATGAAAAAAGAAATAATTGAATTCAAAAGATACTTGTTTAACACTATTGGAGGAATATTAACTGTATATGTAATATTTTTATTATTATTCTCCGGATATAAAGGCGTTTCAGGTATGAATATTGATACCGGAGATACACTTGAAAATCTCGTAGTAGGGTTTGTACTTTGGAATTTTTTAATGTTTTCATATCAAGATGTGAAGAATACAATTACTGAGGAAAATAAAAGAGGTACATTAGAGCAGCTCTACATGTCTGCTTACCCTTTCACATTGTTAATAATTATAAAATCTGTAATATCAATGTTTTTTAATTTTATATTTACCGGTATTATTTTAATTTTAACTATGGCTACTACAAAAGTTTTTCTTAACATTGATATAATTTCATTGATACCTCTGCTAATTTTAACCGGCTTAAGTATTTTGGGAATCGGATTAATGTTAGGAGGACTGTCTTTAATATTTAAGAAAGTAGGATCATACATGCAGATAGTACAGTTCTTAATAGTAGGACTTGTTGCAGTACCTGTAAACAGATTTCCTATACTTAGATTATTACCGGGTTCTTTAGGAGCAAGTATGATTAGAAGAATTACCATATACGGAGAAAATATTTTAGATTTTTCATCATTTGAGATGCTCAAATTAACAGGTGTTGGAATATTATATCTAACATTAGGATGCATAATATATAAAATCTGTGAGTCTAAAGTGATGGAAAAAGGGATTTTAGGTCATTTTTAGTTGAATTAAACAAATAAAAAAACGAAGCAAAATAATTATTTTGTTTTACTTCATTTTTTATAATACAATTTAATTTTAAAAATATAGTTAAACTTTTTGTAGTAGTACAACTATACTTTATGATATAATATTATAAGGTTAAAATAATAGAATTAATAGTATTTAGTGTATTTCTTATTAGTTTTTACATGATTATAACTTTTAAATTATCATAATTTAACAAAAAGAAAATAAAATAAATATAAGGGAAGTATAGAATGTAAAGGGTGATGAAATATGAGAACATTAACAAGAGCTTTTACTCTTAGTGATAAGAAGCTTTTTTATTTACTAAATACTAATATGAAATGTAAGGTCTTAGATAAACTTATGATTTATATAACACAATTAGGAGGTGTTATATTTACTGTAAGCTTATGCTTAGCATTGATTGCTTTTGGAAAAAGTCATGTTAGACACTTAGGATTTGAAGTTCTTACAGCTTTATCAGCTACTACATTATTGGTTCATATAATTAAAAAGATAGTTTCAAGGGAAAGACCTTATAATATTTTAGAAAATATAAATACCTTTAATTTAGAACTAAAGGATTATTCATTTCCATCAGGACATACAGCAGCAAGTTTTTCGATAGCAACTATTCTTTGTTTAAACATACCTCAATTGATGATTCCACTTATGCTTTTAGCATTATTAGTAGGTATCTCAAGGATATATCTTGCAGTACATTATCCATCTGATGTTTTAGTTGGTGTTATTATAGGAAGTGTTACGTCTATATTTACCCATTCATATTTAATGAATCTTATATTTTAGAAAAACTGCACCTAAATTTAGGTGCTTTTATTTTTTATTATTGAATATATTGTCCATTAATGATAGCATAATTAATAAATATGCAAGTAGCCAAAGGGGGTAATTCAAATGAAGATAATTGAAACTTTAAACCTTACCAAGTATTATGGCAAATCAAGAGGAATTATTGACGTAAACTTAGAGGTTAATCAAGGAGAGATATTTGGATTTATTGGACCTAATGGATCTGGAAAATCAACAACAATACGTACATTATTAAATCTTATATTTCCAACTAAAGGAGAAGCAAAAATATTTGGAATGGATTGTATTAAAGACTCAAAGATGATTAGAAAAGATATCGGCTATCTTCCTTCAGAAGTAAATTATTATGATGATATGAAGGTAAAAGACTTATTAGAGTATTCCGGGAAGTTTTATACAGGAGATTACACCAAGAGAATAAATGAATTAGCAGATATATTAGACCTGGAGTTAAATAAGAAAATAGAAGACTTATCTACCGGAAATAAAAAGAAAACAGCTATAATTCAAGCTATGCTCCATAAACCAAAATTACTAATACTTGATGAGCCAACCGGAGGACTGGATCCGCTTGTTCAGAATACATTTTTTGAGCTTATCAATGAGGAAAATAAAAGAGGAGTTACTATATTCTTTTCTTCTCATATACTAAGTGAAGTTCAAAAGATGTGCGATAGGGTTGCAATTATAAAAGAGGGAAAAATATTAAAGGTCGAAGACATAGAAGAATTAAGAAAGAATAAATTTAAGAACATTAAAATTGAATTCAAAAACAGTAAAGATGCTGATTTAGATATAGAGGGTATAATTGATAAAGAAAAAACAGATAAAAATGTCAGGTTCTTATATAATGGCAATATTAACAGCTTATTTGCAAGTATTGCAAACAAAGATGTAAATGATGTTAACATAGAAGATCCTTCTCTTGAAGAAATGTTTATACATTATTATAAAAAAGGGGAAAAATAAAATGAATATGAATTTATATCTAAGAGAATTTAATAGAAATAAAAAAGAATTATTAATATGGACTGTAATAATTTCTACACTATTAATAATGGTAATGGCATTTTACCCTTCTATTTCAAAGGATATACAAATGTACGAACAAATGATTGAAACTCTACCGAAACCAGTAATTGCTATGTTTAATTTAGATGACCTTTCAATGGGAGATTTATTTGGATATTATTCACTTCAAGGTTTTCTTATTTTTGGATTAATGGGAAGTATTTATGTCATGATTCTTTCCTCGGGAATATTGTCAAAGGAAGAGGGAGATAAAACTATTGAATTTCTTCTTTCAAAGCCTATATCCAGAAGAGAAGTTATAACTAGTAAGCTTTTATGTTATCTAACAAATATAATTATATTAAACATTGTAATTTCCATTGTTATATTTATATCTTTCAAATTTGTAAGTGAAGAAAGCTTTAGTATGAAAACTTTTATTCTAATATCTTTAGCACCATTGTTTATTCAACTGATTTTCTCAGCCATAGGTTTTTTAATATCTGTATTTATCACAAAGTCTAAGAAAATAACACCTTTTTCTATGATTGTGGTTTTTGTAGCTTATTTCCTTGGTGTTATGTCGGATATTAATAGTAATATGGAATTTCTTAAATATTTAAGTCCGTTTGAATACTTTAAACCTGGAGATATAGTTTTAAATAATCAAATAGATATAAACAGTATAATAGTTTTGGTGTCAGTAAATATTGTCTGTATAGCTCTTACCTACTTTATTTACCAGAAAAAAGACATAACTATATAAAAGTAACTGCTTCTATAAAATAGCCTTAGGGCTATTTTTTTATTTTCAAATATTCTTTGACAAAAAATTAGAAAAATAATATAATCATAATGAATATATGAACAATTGTTCATACAAAAGCATAATATGTATTAGACTTAAATTAAGGGGGCAATTAAATGAGAAATAAGAAGCAGTTTATTTTACGTGGACTGGATTGTTCCAGTTGTGCAGGAAAGATTGAAAAAGAAGTTACAAATCTTTTTAATGTAAACTCATCGAATATAAACTTTGCAACCGGAGTATTAACAGTAATATATAAAGAAAAAGCAATTAATACAATACAAGAGATTAAAAAGATTGTAAGAAAACATGAACCTCATGTTAAAGTGGAAGAAAAAGGAAAAGCAGCTATAGAAGGTCAAAATACTGCTTTTAACAAGTTAGAGCTTATTAGATTATCAATGGGTACTATAATGTTTGCAGTAGCTGTAATATTTAAACTTAACACCTTTTTTGAATTATTCTTTTTTGTGTCAAGTTATATCTTAATAGGTGGAGAAGTAGTATTAAAAGCATTTAGAAATATAGCAAAAGTAAGCTTCTTTGATGAAAACTTTCTTATGACTATAGCTACTCTTGGAGCATTTGCCATTAGAGAATTTCCGGAAGCTGTTGCAGTAATGCTGTTTTATCAAATAGGTGAAACTTTTCAGAGAATAGCAGTAAACAAATCTAGAAAATCAATAAAATCTCTATTAGATATACGCCCGGATTATGCAAATTTAAAGATTGAAAATGGAACTAAAAAAGTTGATCCGCAAGATGTATCAATAGGAGATATAATTATAATCAAACCCGGAGAAAAAGTACCATTAGACGGCGTTGTGATAAAAGGTGAATCAATGGTTGACACATCTGCTTTAACTGGTGAATCTCTACACAGAAGTATTAATAATGGTGATGATATACTAAGCGGTTTTGTAAATAAGAATGGGTTATTAGAAATAGAGGTTACTAAGACCTTTGAACAATCAACAGTTAGTAAAATACTTGATTTAGTTGAAAATGCAGGAAGTAAGAAGGCTGATATTGAAAGCTTCATAACAAAATTTGCTCGTTATTATACTCCTTTAGTTGTATTCTCAGCTTTGCTTATTGCTGTAATTCCTCCTATAGTACTTCAAGGTGCATCTTTTTCGGATTGGATATATAGAGCATTAGTTTTCTTAGTTGTATCATGTCCTTGTGCATTGGTTATTTCAATCCCTTTGGGATTTTTTGGAGGGATTGGGGGAGCTTCTCGGGCAGGCATATTAGTAAAAGGAGGAAATTATCTTGATGCTTTAAATGATGTAGATACAGTTGTATTTGATAAGACAGGTACACTAACAAAAGGAACATTTACAGTTACAGGTATAGAAAGCTATGGAGATTACGACAAGAATGATATTTTAAGGCTTGCAGCCATATCAGAGTTACATTCAAGTCATCCTATTGGTAAATCAATATTAGAGATGTTTAAAGGGGAAATTAATGAAAGTATTATTGAAGATTACCAAGATATTTCCGGGCAGGGTATTGTAGCCAAAATAGAAGGTAAAACGGTTCTTACAGGAAATGTTAAACTTTTAAAGAGCTTTGATATAGACAATATGAAAATTAATAATGATAATATTAATGAAAATACCAGTGTTTATGTAGCTATAGATGGAAAACTTGAGGGTAGAATTTTAATTTCTGATGAAGTTAAGAGAGATTCAAAATCAGCTATACAGAAACTTAGGACATTAGGGGTTAAAAGGATATTAATGCTCACAGGAGACAATAGACATATTGGAAATAAAATTGGAAGAAATCTTGGATTAGATGAAGTTTATTCAGAGCTGTTACCGGATGAGAAAGTTCATAAACTAGAGAATATAGAAAAAAACACCAGAGGAAAGCTGGTTTTCGTTGGAGATGGTATAAACGATGCCCCGGTTTTAGCAAGAGCTGATGTCGGAGTATCTATGGGTTCTTTAGGTTCAGATGCCGCTATTGAAGCTTCAGACATAGTATTAATGACAGATGAACCTTCAAAATTACCTCAAGCAATTAAGATTGCAAGAAGGACAAAAATTATAGTAATACAAAATATAGTTTTTGCCCTTGGAACAAAGGGAGTAGTTCTATTATTAGGAGCTTTTGGTATAGCTTCAATGTGGGAGGCTGTATTTGCGGATGTAGGTGTAGCTTTACTGGCAGTTCTTAATTCAATGAGAGCTATGAGAGTAGATAAAATTAAAGTCTAACTTTTAACTATTTCATATAGATTTTTAGCAGACTCAAATATATCAGACTGATTTAGTATTGCCGAAACAACGGCTATACCATCAATTTTTGCTTCCATTACAATGGAAGCATTTTTTTTATTTATACCCCCTATAGCAACCACAGGTATGTTAACACTCGCTTTAATGTTTTTTAAATCTTCGATACTAACATCTTCGGTGTTGTTCTTCGTTTTGGTAGGAAACATTGCTCCTACTCCTAAATAATCAGCTCCTGCTTCTTCTGCTTCAACAGCTTCTTTAATATTACAGGTAGACGCTCCTATTATTTTATCTGCACCCATTATTTTTCTTACAACTTTTACAGGTAAATCTTCCGGACCTATATGAATACCATCGGCATCTACTGCTAAAGCTATATCCAGTCTATCATTAATTATTAATGGCACATTATATTTGTTGGTAATTTTCTTAACTTCTTTAGCGATATTATAAAATTCTATAGAAGTTATGTTTTTTTCTCTTAATTGTATAATAGAAGTACCGCCTTGAATTGCTTGTTCTATACTTTTACATAAATCTCTGCTGCCTAAAATATTTCTATCAGTAACTAAGTAAAGAGTATAATTTATTTTACTTTTATCCATTTAATTTCTCCTTCTCTAATATTCCTGATTTTTTATATAATTCATAGAAATGATTAGTAGGTCCGACACCCTTTCCAATAGATAAAGAATGTTGGATAGCTGTATTAATATATTCCTTTGCTTTTGAAATAGCCTGAATTATTGTAAATTCTCTAGCTAAGTTAGAAGCTATAGCTGACGATAAAGTACAGCCTGTTCCATGAGTATTCTTAGTTTTAATCCTTTTTGAATTGAAGTATTCAAATTTTTTACCATTATAGAGTATATCTGTAGCTTCGTTTTCTAGATGCCCTCCTTTAATAAGTACATTTTCAGCACCTAAATCATATATTAATCTGCCGGCTTTTTCCATATCCTTTAAGTTCCTTATAGACATCCCTGTTATTACTTCAGCTTCCGGTATATTAGGAGTTACAACTGTAGCTAAAGGAATGAGCTTATTAATTAAAGCTTCTTTTGCTTTAGACTGTAATAAATGATACCCGCTTTTTGAAACCATAACAGGATCAACAACTACATTTTGCGGTTTATACTCATTAAGCTTTTTAGCAATAGTATTTATTGTTTCGATTTTAGAGACCATTCCAATCTTTACTGCATCTACATCTATGTCCGTAAAAATTGCATCAATCTGCTTTGCTATTATATCACATGACATATCCTCTACATCTAAGACTTTCTGAGTGTTTTGTGCAGTAACTGCTGTAATTACACTCATTCCAAACACTCCATGAGCCGAGAAAGTTTTTAAATCTGCCTGAATACCTGCACCGCCGCTACTGTCAGAGCCTGCTATAGTTAATACCTTCTTCATATTAATCCTCCTTATGCTTTACACTAAATCATCAGTATTTTTAAGGGTATAAATCTGTTCTTATACTTATTTTACTCGGAAATGCTTTTTTATTCAAATTATAAAATACCAAAAAGAATATTTTAAGAATAATAACTCTGCTTTTTACTTAGAAAATTCATATTATATATAGGGATTCAATCTTATAATAAAAAATATAGATGAAAAAATATACACAAGTCGTTTAGCAAATAATAATATTTTAGTTTTAAATTTCTTTAATTTTCACAGAATATTATTATGTAATAGAGAAAACTATATTTTACTTTATATCAAATAGGAGGCATAAAAATTGAAAAGAATATTAAATATTTTATTAGTTATACTACTGTCATTCTCATTACTCATTGGATGCAGCTCTGATAAACTAATAGAACAAGAATCTGATACAAGTATAAATAATACTCAAGCTAACCGGTTTAATAAATACGGTTCTGAAAATGTACTGGGATTTACTAACCTAGATGAAGATTTGATAAATACAGATAATGTAATGGATATAATTAAAGAACTGTCATCTAAAAAATATAAAGGAAGGCTTGTAGGAACAGAAGGCAATGAATTAGCAGTTAAATATATGGTAGATTACTTTAAAGAAATTGGACTGGAAAATCCTAAAGGAATCAAAGATTACAAGCAGTATTTTCCACAATCAGTTAAAATAACTAACAACGTAGCTGCCTTACAGATCATTGATAAAAATGGCAGTGTAATAACTGAATATGAGTATTTAAAAGATTTTAATCCCGTTATAAATAACAATTTATCGCTTAGCGGCAGTATTGAAGGAAAAATGTATTATATAAATGATGCGGGTCAAATAAATAAAAATAATGAAAAAATAAAAGATAAAATTCTGGTTATCTCTAAAGAGACAGTAGACAAAATAGGGATATCAAATTTTTTAAAACAAATTTCACATTCCGATATGGATATAAAGGGTGCTATCATAGAAAGGAATTTTATGCCGTTATCTCCACACCCGATTAACAATAAAACGTTAAGTAATAAACCAATATGTGCCTATTTTAATCCGCAGAAGTTTAATGATATAGCAGAGAAAGCTAAAATTCAGGCTACAGTAAGACTTAGTATAGATTATTTATGCCGAAAATTAGAAGTTCCTAATGTAATTGGAGTTATTCAGGGAACAGATAAAGATCTTAAAGATGAATATATAATTATTTGTGGTCATTTAGACCATCTTGGAGATAACAAAAACGGCACATATAATCCGGGAGCATTAGACAATGCGTCTGGAGCAGCATGTGTGATGGAAATAGCCAGAATTTTAAACATAAACAAAGTTAAGCCTAAAAAAACTATTATATTTATAGGATTTAATGGTGAAGAAGAAGGTCTCTTTGGTTCTAGACATTATGTTAATAATCCGTTATATCCTTTAGAAAATACAATAGTTATTAATTTGGATATGGTTGGTTCAAAACGTAAAGTACCGCTTTACATATCTACTGCAAATAAAAATGGTAATAATCTAAGAGATGAATTATATAAATATGCAGGATATTTAGGAATCAATAGTAAAAAACACTTCTCTCAAGCTAGTGATCATGCTCCGTTTTGTTATAGTGATATTGAGTCGGTATTATTAATACATTTAGATAAAGAAAGTGGATACCATACTCCAAGAGATACAATTGAGAATATAGATAAAGATAGAATTAAAGAAGTTATAAAATTGGTGCTTTATTATTTGGATAAAAAGGCATATTAAGACAAATAAGTAATTTTATCCTCATCGAAATATGTGCAGTTTTATAAAATTAAAATTTTAAAAAATATAAAAAAGATAGTATTTTATAGTTTAATAGACTTAAGCTTGTATATAATGACCAGAAGAAAAATTTCAAATTTGAACTTAAGATTTATTTAATTTAAAATGGATATATATGAATTATATACAACATATATGTATATATTATACTTATACCACAATATAGAGGGGATGATAACTTGGTTAATAGAGTTCAAAAAAGAAACGGTGACATAGTAGATTTTGATATAACGAAAATTGAAGATGCTATATTTGCAGCAGCCAATTCTGTTGGAGGAGATGATAGGGAAGAGTCTCAAAGATTAGCTAATATGGTTTCAAACATCTTAAAAGAAGCTTATGGAGTTGGTATTCCCACTGTAGAGGATATACAAGACATAGTAGAAAAGGTTCTTATAGAAGAAGGTCACGCTAAGACAGCCAAGGCTTACATACTATACAGGAAAAAGCATGAAGAATTAAGGAATGCAAGAAATCTTTTTATGGATGCTGAGGGTCTAATTGATGAATATGTTTCCTTAGATGATTGGAAAATTTATGAAAATGCTAATATGGGTTTTAGTCTTCAAGGTTTAAATAATCATATAGTAGAATCTATAACCAAAAAATATTGGTTAAATAAAATATATGATAAAGACTTACGTATTGCTCATATTAACGGGGATTTACATATTCATGATTTAGGTCTATTAGCTCCATATTGCTGTGGATGGGATCTAGAGGCACTGCTATTAAATGGATTTAAAGGAGCATTAGGTAAAGTAGAGTCTAAACCGGCAAGCCATCTTCAATCTTTTTTAGGGCAGATTGTAAACTGGCTTTATACTTTGCAGGGTGAAGCAGCAGGAGCTCAGGCAGTTAGCTCATTAGACACATATACAGCACCATTTATTTATTACGATGACTTAAACTATGAACAGGTTAAAAAAGCCGTGCAGACATTTGTATTTAATTTAAATATTCCTACAAGGGTTGGTTTCCAGACACCTTTTACTAACATAACTTTAGACATAACTCCTCATCCTATGCTAAAAAACAGCAGTGTTATTATTGGAGGTAAGCCAATGGATAAGACATATGGAGACTTCCAGGAACAGATGGATATGTTTAACAGGGCATTCTGTGAGGTGATGATGGAGGGAGATGGTGCTGGTAGAAGCTTTAGCTTCCCTATTCCTACTATAAATATTACTAAGGATTTTCCATGGAACTCTGATGTTGTAAATTCTATTATGGAGATGACTAGAAAGTTTGGAACACCATACTTTGCAAACTTCATCAATAGTGATATGAATCCTGAAGATGTTAGAAGCATGTGCTGTAGGCTTAGATTAGATAATAGAGAGCTAAGAAGAAGGGGTGGCGGACTATTTGGAGCTAACCCGTTAACAGGGAGTATAAACGTTGTTACTCTAAATATGGCTCGAATTGGTTATTTATCAAAGACTAAAGAAGAATTTAAATCAAAAGTAAGGGATTTGATGGAAAAAGCCAAACTAATATGCAGGAGTAAAAGATATGTCTTAGAGAAATATATGGAAGCAGGCTTATATCCTTATTCTAAATTTTACTTACAGGGCATAAAAGATGGAGAAGGAGAATTTTATAAAAACCATTTTAATACTATAGGGCTAAATGGTATGAATGAGGCATGTTTAAACTTCTTAGGAAAAGATATAACTACTGAAGAAGGAAGTGAATTTTCAGTTGAAATCATGCAGTTCATGAATAGAGTTATTCAAATATTTCAGGAAGAAACAGGAAGTTTATGGAATCTAGAGGCTTCTCCTGCTGAGGGAGCTGCATATAGATTTGCGAGAATGGATAAGAGAATGTATCCTAATATCATAACTCAAGGTGAAGAACAGCCTTATTATACAAATTCTACACAATTACCCGTGGGACACACTAAAGATATATTTGAGGCTGTAGAACTTCAAGAAAGTCTTCAAACTTTATATACCGGGGGAACAGTGTTTCATGGTTTTATAGGTGAAGAAATAGACAATGCAGAAACAGTTAAAATTTTAATTAAAAGAGTATTTGAAAGTAACAAAATGCCTTATTTTACAATTACGCCTACATATAGTATATGTTTAGAGCATGGTTATTTAAAAGGAGAACAGCTTAAATGTCCTGACTGTGGAAATCCAACAGAAGTATGGACTAGAGTAGTAGGTTTCCATAGACCGGTGCAATCTTGGAATCTGGGGAAAAAAGCTGAATATAACGATAGAGTAGAATTTGACACTGAAGTGAGTTTAAAAGACAATAGTAAAAATAAAACAAAACAGACTGCCTGATTGAGGTGGCAGCATGATTTTTAAAGGACATATAAAATCCTCGTTTATAGATTATCCCAATAAAATATCAACTATATTATTTTCAGGCGGATGTAATTTTCGATGTCCCTATTGCCACAACAGTTCGATTGTAAATAATTGTGGAGAGAATATATCACATGATTATATATTTGAATTTTTAAATAAAAGAAAAAAGATGTTAGATGCAGTTTGTATATCCGGAGGAGAGCCTACTCTTCAAGATGGACTTTATGAATTTATATTAAAGGTTAGAGAGATGGGCTACCTAATTAAGCTTGATACAAATGGAACTAATCCTCTTATCCTTAGCAAATTAACATCCGAAGGACTATTAGACTACGTAGCTATGGATATAAAAGCACCATTAAAAAAGTATAAGACTGTAACTAAATCAGATTTAGACTATGGTGATATTAAACAAAGCATAGCTATTATCATGAATTCTAATATAGATTATGAGTTTAGAACTACAATTTGCAAAGAATTATTAAAATTAGAGGACATTGTTGATATTTCACGTGAAATAAAAGGTTCAAAGAGATATATAATTCAAAACTTTAAAGACGGGGAAACAGTTTTAGCCGGAAAAAATAATCTTACTCCATACAATAAAAATGCTTTAGAAAAAGTCTGTAACACTATAAACAACTACTTTTCGGAATTTAAAATGCGAAATTTCTAAAGTTTTATAATAATTTTAATTTAAACACATAAAATATTAATAATAAAATTATATATTGACAAATCTATTTTCTTTTCATAAAATGTTTATAACCTAGTGAGTGAGCAATTAAGCTTTGTGTAATTGTGAGCGGTACAGGGAGATAATCCTACACGTAGCTAATTGGCCCTGCGGAGTCGCTAATACAGTGAGTCCGTGGGGCTTTATAGTATTGATTGCAAGAAAACTAAAATCACTAATTGTGATTATAAGATGAAATTATGTAAAAGGAGGGTTTTTATGAGTTCTGAAGGTAATAACACTATTAAATCAAATTTTATTGACAGAATTATTGAAAAAGATATTGAAGAAGGAGTGTATGGCAATAGAGTACACACAAGATTTCCGCCAGAACCCAATGGATATTTACACATTGGAAATGCCTATGCTATTAATATAAGTCATAGTAGGGCACAGAAGTATAATGGTAAGTTTAACCTTAGATTTGATGATACCAATCCGACAAAAGAAAACATAGAATTTGTTACGGTTATTCAGGAAGATATGCAGTGGATGGGATTTGACTGGGAGGACAGGTTATATTTCGGGTCTGATTATTTCGATAAAACTTATGAGTATGCAGTACAGTTAATTAAAAAAGGCAAAGCTTTTGTATGTGATCTTAGCCCGGATGAAATAAGAGAATATAGAGGAACTTTAACTGAACCCGGAAAAGACAGCCCCTACAGAAACCGCTCAGTACAAGAAAATCTTGAGCTTTTTGAGAAAATGAGAAATGGTGAATTTAAAGAAGGAGAAAAAGTATTAAGAGCTAAGATAGATATGAAATCTCCCAATATAAGCTTAAGAGACCCCGTAATATATAGAATCCAATACGCACATCACTATAAAACAGGTGATAAATGGTGTATCTATCCTATGTATGATTTTGCACATCCTCTGCAAGATGCTATAGAATTTATAACTCATTCTCTATGTTCATCAGAATTTATAAACAATAGACCATTATATGAATGGTTTCTTAATGAATTAGAATTTAAAAATCCACCTAAACAAAGAGAATTTGGAAGAATGAGTATAAGAGGTGTTAGAACCAGTAAGAGATACTTAAGAGAATTAGTTGAAGGCAGATATGTAGACGGGTGGGATGATCCTAGAATGCCAACTTTAAGAGGAATGAAAAGAAGGGGATATACTCCGGAAGCTATTAAAAATTTCTTAAATGAAATAGGTGTATCAAAAAATACAAGCGAAGTAGATATAGCTATGCTTGAGCATAGTATAAGAGAAGATTTAAAGACTAAAGTTCCTTGTGTTATGTCTGTTCTTAAACCTCTTAAAGTAGTAATTACAAACTATTCTGAAGATGCAGTCGAATGGCTGGACGCAGATAATAACAGTGATAATGAGAAACTGGGTTCTAGAAAAATACCTTTTTCTAAAGTATTGTACATTGAACGAGAAGATTTTATGGAAAATCCGCAAAAAAAATACCGCAGACTTTCTCCGGGAGTTGAAGTAAGACTTAAACATGCTTACTTTATTAAATGTGAAGAAGTAATAAAGGATTCTGATACAGGAGAAATTTTAGAGCTGCGTTGTACCTATGATCCGCAGACAAAGAGCGGAACAGGATTTAATGAACGAAAGCCAAAAGGTACTATACATTGGGTTGCAGCTAATGAGGCAGTGAATGTAGAAGTTCGTTTATATAACAATCTATTATCAGATAATGATTCGGATGTTAAAGACTGGAAAGAAAACATTAATCCGGATTCTTTAATAATATTAAAAGACTGCTATGTCGAGCCTTATGTTAGTCAATTTAATAAAGAAGATAAATTTCAGTTCTTAAGACATGGATATTTTTGTATTGATTCCAAAGATACAACTGATGAAAAGCTAGTATTTAACAGGATAGTTCCGTTGAAGAGTTCTTGGAAAAAGGGAACAAAATAAAATAAGACTACGCGTTCAGGTTTAATCTTAACTAAATCTGAACGCTTATTTGTGTTATCAGGGTATTTTTAAACTTATAGTAAAGAGAGATATTAGGATTGTAAGCAATATATTTTAAAAGCGGTAATTTTTTAGTGCAATTATCTTTTTATTTCTTAAATAATAATTAAAAACCAAATTTTTAGGTATAAAAATAAATATAATAAAAACTATACTTTAATAGACAAATTAACAAAAACGTACTACAATTAACATAGCTATAAAAAATACAAAAACGATTATACACAATAAATATATTTTAGAGGTGTTATTTTTATGGACAAAAATTTAAGTGATACTAATAGAAGAAAAAACTATATAATATTAGCTGAAAACGCAATAATTGCTAATGATCAGAAAAAGGCTTTGAAATTTTATAACAAAGCATTACAATTTAACGGTAAAAAAGCAGAAACAATTAATATTCTATATAATATTGCTATTATTTATGACGAAATTAATAACAGAGAAGAAGCATTTAAGATTTATCAAGAGATTATTAAAGTAAGTGATGAAGAAGCAGGAGCATATTACGGCATAGCAATTATTTACGATGATAAGGGTAAAAAAGATTTAGCACTCAAATATTATAATAAAGCTATTGAAATTGACGAAGGATATGATCGTGCATATTTTTATACTGCTAATATCTATGATGAAAAAGGGCAGAAAGAAAAAGCTGTAAAATATTATAATAAGGTTATAGAGCTTGTTGATAATGATTTTATTGCTTATAATAATTTAGGAGCGATATATGAGGAATTAAATCAGTATGAAAAGGCATTGGAAATGCTGGAAAACAGCTTGAAAATTAATCCTAATTACTATAAAGCATTATTTAATAAGGGAGTCGTTATGAAGAAGCTCGGCAATGAAAAAGAAGCTGTTTTTTATTACGATAGATCAATTATAGCTAATAATAGATACGCATATGCTTATCTTAATAAATCCGTAATATATATTGAAAGAAAAGAATATTACTTAGCAATAGATACTTTAACAGAAGGAATTAACTTTAATTCTGATGCAGAATTTCTTTATTATAACCGAGCATGCTGTTATGCTAAATTAGAAGAAAAAGATAGGGTTATTAATGATTTAAGAACTGCTATAAGACTATATCCAAGATTTGTAGATATTATAAAAGAGGATGAAGATTTTCAATCACTTAGAAATGATATGGATTTTATTGAATTACTAAAAATATAACACTTTTTAGGCTATAGGGAATATTCTCTATAGTTTTTTAGTCACCATATATAATTAATAAAGGAATTATTGTTTGTAAAAAGAATATATAAGTACTCAGATATATAAAGGTTAAGCATATATTATGAAAATTTAGAAGTGTGGCAAAGATAATAATAGTACTAGCTTACTATATTACTATGAAAGGTTATAAACCTATAATATTAAAATTTTTGAAACTTTGTATATATAACTAGAAAGTGAGGAATTAAATTGAAGGAGAATGACTTTAAAATGTCTATAGGAGTATTTGATTCAGGTATGGGAGGAATCAGTGTTTTATCAGAATTAATCAAGTTAATGCCTAACGAAAATTATATATATTACGGAGATTCAAATAATGCTCCTTATGGAACTAAAACTGTGGAAGAAATAACTAAGCTGTCTATTAATGCTTGTGATTTTCTTATTTCAAAGGGAGTTAAGGCAATTGTGATTGCATGTAATACAGCCACAAGTGCTTCCATAAAAATTCTAAGAAATAAATATAGTATACCTATAATAGGAATGGAGCCTGCAATAAAACCTGCAATAGAAATCTCTACAGATAAAAAAATTGTAGTATTAGCAACACCGATAACATTGGCTGAAAAAAAATTTGAAAATTTAGTTAACAAATTACATGCTAATGAAAAAGTAATAAAAGTACCCGCTCCAGAATTGGTTGAAATAGTTGAAAGTGGAGATATAAACAGTAATATGGTAAAACAACAAATACAACACTATTTTTGTGATATAAATATGAGCCAAGTAGGCTTTGTAGTTTTAGGATGTACTCATTTTATTTTTTTACGAGATATGATACAAGAAGTGATAGGGAAAGAAATAGATTTAGTTGACGGAAATGAAGGAACTGCGAGACATTTAAAAGATACCCTTCTTACATTAGGTTTATTAATTCATAAAAACAATAACGATACACAAGTGAAATTTTTTAACTCCATAGATAATGATAAGATATTGAATCTATCAAAGCAGCTGTTTAAATATATAACAAATTCTAATAGACATATCTAAAGATAGATTTAGTATTTAGAATATTTTTAATAGTTACAATAATAAGAAATATTTATATAAGTTTAAGAGGTTATTGTTTAATTTTTAAGTAAAATTTGGTATAATAAAATTAAATAATTAAAGAGGGTGATTTATATGAAATTATTTACTTCTTTTACAATAGGAGCTTTATTTATATTAGCAGGAATACTTTTTATTGCAAAAAGCTATTTTAATGTAAATATAAACATTACTAGAGTAGTTTTTGGTATAGTTATTATTCTGTTTGGTCTTAATCTGTTATTTGGAAACAGTTTTTACAATCGAGAAAACAATTTAATTTTTAGCAGTGGAACAATTAATCATGGTGAAAACACTGATGAATACAATGTTATATTTGGAAGTGGAGTTATTGATTTATCTACGTTAAACCCAGAAAATTTTACAAATCCAATAGAGGTTAATGTTATATTTGGGTCAACTGTTTTAAAGATTAACCCTGATACTCCCATAAATGTTGAAGCAAATACAATATTTGGAACTACAAGAACTCCCGAGAATCAAACTAATTTCTTTGGTGATTCTACTTACGAAATCAACAAAACAGATGATCGTCAAGTACCTGTATTAAACATCGAAACTAATACTATATTTGGAGAACTAAAAATTGTTTTTGAAAAATAAATATTAATTGGATAATACAATAAGTCGTAAGTCCTAAAAGTGGTCAGGTCAACCTGACCACTTTTATACGTTTATCTAGAATGTTAAAACTATGTAAATTCAAATGAAAACAAGAAGAAATACAGTATAATATTGAAATACCATAAGTGAAAATTAATGAACACATAACAAACTAATAATTTATCTATGATATGTTAATATTAATAAAACTAATTTGACATGTTAATTTATATAACGGTAACTCATAATAAAAAAATATTCATATTACATAATTATCCTATGATATTTTTTACAACAGGCAGGTTATGTTATTAAATACTGTTAGTTAAAGCATCTAATGAGAATGTATCAGTAATAATGAGCAAATAAATATTACAAGGAGGATAAAATGTTTAAGAGCATAAGTAAGAAAAAGAGTAAAGATATTAAAAAGAGAAATAATAAGAAAAAAATTTTTTCCAAACAGAATAACATAAAAAAGAAAAATAACTCACTAAACCTAAGGACTAAGCTTAATAAAAGGTCCATAAAAAGTGAACTGGTATTTTACGCTATACTTCTTATTTTAGTTACTATATTATCAACAAGTATGATTACATTTATTCAGGTTAGAGATTTACTTACTAATGAGAGTAAAAACATGCTTAGTGCTGCTGTAGAAGGTCAAAAAAATGCTATCAGTTCTCTACTGGAAAAAGAAAAGGTAGCAGCATTAAAATTTGTTGATCATGACCAGGTTTTTAATATTTTAAAGATGTATGCTAAAGGCAGTGATAAATGGGATATAGCTACAAGCTCCTTTAATTTTAAACTAAATAAAGAGGTTGCTTTAACCCTAAATCTAGACCACATTTTTGTAGCTGATAAAGAGGGTGAAATTGTATCATGCAGTATTCCTGAGTTAGTAGGACAATCTGTAAAAGATGAAAAATATTATGAGCCTACTATAAGACAGCAGCGTCAAACCATTAGTGATGTATTAATTTCTAGAGGAAGTGAAAATAGGGTAATAATAGTTACTGCTCCGGTTTATGATGAATATTCAAGTATTATAGGAATGATTGGTAATGCTGTAGAACTAGATTCCATAGCAGTGTATGTAAACGAATTCAAAGTAAATGATAGAGATAGTATTTACTCATATATGGTAGATGAAAATGAAAACATAATTACTCATCGCAATGAAAAAAAAATAGGAATGCCTATTACTAACGATATAATACAAGAGATTGTTACAAAAGTAAAAAATAACGAAGAAGTAATAAGAGATGTTGTACAATATACATATAATAATGAAGAAAAAATAGCTTCTTACGATATTATCGACCAAACAGGATGGGTAATAGTAACGGAAGGACAAAAAGATGAAATAACTCAGCCCATAACTGATATGGCTGTCTACACAATTATAATTGTTTTAATAATATTATTATTAGCTTCAATAACCAGTTACTTTGGTGCTAATAAATTTGCCAAACCAATACAAAACATAGCAAAGGACATTGCTAAAATTTCTCAAGGTGACCTATCAGTAAAAATAAATATTAAAACTAAGAACGAAATTAAATCTTTATCAGAAAATGTAAATATAATGACTGAAAGCTTAGGTCATCTAATTAAAGAATCAAAACATGTAAGTAACAATCTAAGTTCATCATCAAAAGAACTTAAACAGGTTTCAAGAAGTACTATAGAAACATTTGATGGGATATCCAAAACTGTTGGAAATATTGCCCAAGGTTCTGCACATCAGGCACAAGAAGTTGAAAATGCAGTATCTTTAACTAAAGAATTAAATGACAAATTCTTAGAGCTGGCTTCCAAGTCTGAAAATATGCAGAAAAAGGCATTAGAAGTTAATAAAGTGAATAATAAAGGTTTAGAAACTTTAAAAGAATTAGAAAACAGTAATGAATTAAATAATGAAAGTGTTAAAAAAATAGGTGAAGCTATTACCTCTCTTGCTGATAAAACAAGTAATATTAAAGTAATACTAAAAACTATTTCAGATATAGCAGACAGAACGAATCTACTTGCTTTAAATGCTTCTATAGAGGCTGCCAGAGCAGGAGATGCCGGCAGAGGCTTTGCAGTAGTAGCAGATGAAATTAGACAGCTTGCTGAGCAATCAGAAAATTCTACTAAAGATATTAGAAGTATAATTAATAATGTTGAGCAGGAAACAAAGAATACTGTTACTTTAGTACATAATGTAGAAGATAGGTCTGATGTACAGACTAAATCCGTGGTAAATACCCGTCAAGCTTTTGGAAATATATCTGTATCAGTTAAAGATATAATTACAAATATAGAAGAAATTGATTTATTCCTGCAAGTTATGATGAAAACTAAAAATAATATGATTGGCTCAATTGAAAATGTATCAGCAATTTCAGAAGAAACAGCATCTTCATCACAACAGGTTTCAAGTTCTGTAGAAGAACAGATTCAGCCATTATATAATGTATTAAGCTCAATAGAAGAACTAAGCAATCTTGCTCATTCATTAGATGAAGAATTAAGTAAATTTAAATATTAAGAGTAGTAAATAATTAAGATTATTAAGTTTTAGAAAACTCCTTGGTAAAGAATAATATTAAACCAAGGAGTTTTTTGTTATATATTTAGACACTTAAATTTAGAACAAAAAATATACACGAAACATATATATAAGTCTATTAGTAAGATTAAAACTTGAATGACTATATAAAAACTGTTGACAAAAAAACAATAAAAGAATATTATAATATTATCATATTAGAATATTCTTATGTGATCATATTAGGAGGGTAGAGTTGTGAATATTGAGAACATGGAAGTTAACTTTCTTAAGGCTTTAGCTCATCCAATAAGACTTAAGATAGTAAAAAAATTGTCCTTAGAGACATTATGTGTTTGTGAACTGAATGAGGATATAGAATTTAGCCAGTCAAATCTGTCTCAGCATTTAAAGATATTGACAGATGCTCATATTTTAGAAAAAACAAGAGATGGTTCAAGAATAAATTATAGTATAAGAAATAAAAGCGTTCTTGATTTAGTAAAAATAGTTCATCAAATTATTATGGACGATATTATAACTTTACAGCAAGAAATTAGGAGTTGATGAAATGTTAAATTGGATTAATGATTTACTCAAATTCACATGGTTAAATAATCTGGTTGAGATTATAATAAGAGACTGGCTTGGAATTTCAGTAACAACTCAACTAGGTTCTAGCGTACATTTTTTTATATATAGTAGCATAAAGATATTAATCTTACTGGGAGTAATGATATTTATAATATCCTATATCAGGAGTTATTTTCCACCAGAGAGAACTAAAAAGATATTAAGCAGATTTAAAGGTATAACTGGAAATATTATAGCTTCGTTATTAGGTATTGTGACGCCTTTTTGTTCATGTTCATCAGTACCTATTTTTATTGGTTTTGTAGAATCAGGAGTTCCTCTGGGGGTAACTTTCTCATTTTTAATAACTTCACCCATAGTTCATGAAGCTGCCTTTGCAGTTTTGCTGGCATCATTTGGATGGAAATTAGCTGTTCTTTATGTACTTACTGGTGTTCTTGTAGGTGTTGTTGGAGGTCTAATAATTGGAAAGTTAAAACTTGAAAAAGAAGTTGAACAATATGTCTATGAGATTAACATAGAACAAGAAGATGTAGAAAACTTAAATAACAAGCAAAGAATTAATTTTGCTGTTGAAAATGTTAAAAATATAATAAAGCGAATTTGGTTATTTTTAATACTTGGTATTGGAATTGGAGCTTTTATTTATGGATGGGCTCCGGAGCAGATACTTTCTAAATATGCAGGACCTGATAATCCCTTATCTGTTATTGTTGCAACAATTATAGCTGTGCCTTTATATTCAAATATTTTAGGTACAATACCAATAGCTGAAGCTTTAATTTCAAAGGGAGTAGGATTAGGTACTGCTATGTCATTTATGATGGCAACTACCGCATTATCTTTACCGGAAGTTATTCTTCTAAGAAAAGTAATAAAGCCAAAGCTTATTATTTATTTTGTTGCTATCACATCTATAGCTATTATATTAGTTGGATATTTATTTAATTTAGTTGCACACATATTAATATAAAAAAATTAAGGAGAGATTTAAATGATTATAAAAATATTAGGTTCAGGATGTTATAGTTGTAAAAAACTTGAGGAAAACACTAAAAAAGCTGTAGAAGAACTAGAACTTAACGCAGTTATAGAAAAGGTACAAGACTTTAAAGACATTATGAAATACGGGGTAATGAAAACTCCTGCATTAGTAGTAGATGAAAAGGTAATTATAAAAGGAAGAGTAGCAACTGTAAAAGAGATAAAAGAAATTATGGAAAATTACAAATAACGATTATAAAAGGGTACAAGATATTGTACTCTTTTATTTTAGTCATTTTGAAATAAGAATAATTATTATAGAAATTATCAACAATATAACCAAGGAGGTGTTTTACGTGATTATAGAAAGGGCAGAGCAGATTATAAATTCTCCAATGAAAATTAATGTATCATATAATAACAGCCCTGTGTGGTTGGAAAGTATTAATAAGGAGAATAATACAGTACAGGTAAAAGATATGTTTAACAATACTATAATTGAAGCACCGGTAGAGGATTTAGTTGAAATAGATGAATTTATGACAATGTAATAAACTGTAAAAAAAGTCAATCAAGCTTTAATGATTGACTTTTTTATTGCTAAAAAAGTTAATTGTAAATTATATCTATAATTATTACAAACACCTGAGCTTAGATTTAAAGAAAATAATTTAAGCAGCAAAAAAGTAGAGATTTAGGTGACAAAATTTCATCACCTATTAAAAAAGATGCTCAGGTGCATGCTTTATTGACCCTTGAAGGGAAACTGTGTTTCCCTAGTGGAATCGAGCTTACTCGATTTTTTAGTTATTTTACAAGTGAATTTTATTAAAAGAAAATAAAGTATGGAGAACCAAATAGGATAACTAATAATAAAAAGAAGAAAAGCAACTCAGTATCATTATTAAATAATCCATACATTGGTCCACGGAACAGTACTACTAATAATAAAAAGAAAAACAGTAAAGTTGACCTTTCACCTGGATTACAACACAAGGATTTATCTGCAGATGCAGGCGTATTCTCAATCATTAATATACCTCCTCTTTATCACTTACTTATACTTACTCTACTACTATCTTACTTTATAATATTCACTACCCCGTAAAATGTGTTTAAGAGTCAAAATATTTTTGAGTAAATAAGTAAATTTTATTTTATTAAGTATATAACTTAATCTATTGTAAATAATTAAAATATTTAAGTTAACTTATAAAAATTCAGAAAAGAGGATGTTATAATTGAGACTCCAAGAGAAATTGAATTAACAAAGATATTTAACACTTGATATTTATATTAGGTTAAAAATCCACCTAATATAAATATCAAGCATAGAAAATTTCAGAAGAATTTTTAGTTACCAGTTAAAAACTGCTCAAAAGTATTAAGATATTATTTAGAGATATTAAATGTTATGTTTGGCATTTTATTTTGCATCTGATTATATTTTTCAATACTGACCTTTGCAACTTCAGTGATTTTACCGTCTATAGTAAGAAGATTGAAGTTTATATCGCTATGTGTATTTTCAAAAAGTACTTCATTTCCATCCAAGTCATATGGGTAAAGACCGTCCCATATAAATTCAATCATGCTGTACTCAACCACAATATAAGATTCGTCCACATCCGGGTTTTTTGTAAATTCTACAGTTGACATTCCTAAGAAATTCATTTCCGATGCCTCTTTCTCGGATATGACACCAAAAAAATTTAAAGGATATATAGCATAATCTTTGTGAAAACCTATTGCAATGTTGGGAATGTCTATATTCGGGTCAGAATAGAATATAATTTCTTCATCATAGGAGTCCTTACTAATAGCCGCTGTAAGACCTTCTGCATGATAATAAACTTTATCTTCTGCTATTTCCGGCTCAACTACAACATCATTATATAATTTTTGTTTAATGTTTTTAATGACTGCATTTCCTATTATTTCCTCAGTTCTATCATCATAGATTATAACAACTTCAACTTCAATATGGTCTTTTTTTCCTAAAAATAACTCTTCTCTTATTTCATATATATGATTCTCTTCATAATTTGGGAATGAATGTGTTACTACTGACGGCTTAACATCCACATACTGATCAAGATAATATGTTATGTATCTAAATTCTGTAGATTTGATATTCTCAGCGTCTTTTGCTTTCACATCTGTTGTAATTTTACCGTTTGAATACTCAGATGTAACATCTAGGCTTGGATTCAAATAATTTACTCCTATCCAGATAATAAAAACAGCTGCGATAATGAGTATAGTAAAAATAAGTTTCTTCATTTAAAGTCCCCCTAAAATTAGATATAAAAGAGTTTATAAAATATTTTTGATAAACTGGTTATTATTTTGGATTAATTAAACCACTCATTCTAATAACCTCAAGTCCTTTTTTTTCTAAAGCATCAGCAAATTGATTAATTCCTACAGAATCACTGGCCATATGTCCTGCAACTACAACATTACCAACATTCTGTTCTTTAATAACCTTAATTGTTTCTTCAGGCATGTGCATAACTACTAACGTTCCTACTCCTGCTTCAAAGTAAGCTTTATTTACATTTATACCCCCGCCTGTACCTCCATGCATAGTTACAAATACTCTTCCCGCATAGTTATCTTTATCTCCAACTCTAACTACAGGTTTAGCTAATGTTTTTTGATATTCCGGAAGAGTTTCCAAGGCATCTATCACATCTTGTATAGTTGCTTTTGGATTACAGTTAACCTTTTTGTCCATAACTTTTTGAACTTTACGTTCTGCCAAGATATCTGTTGGTGTATGAACTGCCATGAAAGGCATATTTAATAACTTAGCTCCAGATACAACTCTATCGTAGTTAGAAACATGAAGTCTTCTTTCTACTTGTTCCTTTTTTTCCGTTAAAGCCTTTTGAGCTTTATTAATAGGTACTCCGGCTCTTACCAAAGAGTCAATATGGTCATCCATTACCTTATATGCATTAACAGAAGGACTTCCGCCCTTTGGATGGTGAGTGATTACTAAATCTGCCCCTAATTTCTTTGCAAGCATCATTTCTGCAAGCTCCATATCTACACCCATTGCCACTTTTTTAATGTTTTCACCTTCTACAATTATTCCTGAATCAGCCGGAGCTTCTTTTAATTCAGCCAATTTTAACGCAATATCTAGAATTTCTTTTGTTTTCATTATCTATTCCCCCTATCAATAGATTATTAATATCTTTCTATTTGATTATATTTTAAATTAAGTAGGTAATCAAATGAAAAATTATAAGAAATAAAGATAAAATGCTTAATATGAAATACATCCTCTTGTCTATAAAGTTTTACTTTATATATGACATACATATGTCAACTATATATGGTATACTTAAATAAATTTATTATCAGGAGGTAAATTAAATGGTCGAACTACTTAAAAAACAAATACTAATAAACGGTGACAGATGTCAAGTTATTCCCATTGAGCGACTAGAAGATTTAAAAAATGATATTGAAAACTTTAAAAATAATGAAGATTTAAATAGATTCCAAAACTTTATTACAGATAAAATTTATAATTTTAAGCTCCCGAATACTGATTTTCAGGTACGTTCTATTATAATAATTGCATCACCTACTCCCTCATATGCAAAAGTAACCTTTAATTTAGAAGGTAAAAAAGTTCAATTGATTAGTCTTGCCCGTGCTTATATTGGTAAAAAAGATGCACCTGCTGCTACTAAACAATATCTTACTAAGTTATTAAAATCAAAAGGATACCAAATTAAAAGTGCCGGACGACTACCTCTAAAGCGTTTAGCAGTGAGAAGCGGGTTAGCACAATATGGGCGAAATAATATTTGTTATGTTGATGGAATGGGTAGTTTTTTAACTTTGACAGCATATTTAACTGATATACCATGTGTAGATGATAACTGGTATGAAGTCAGTCAGATGGATAATTGCAGTAATTGTAAAGCATGCTTAAACAATTGTCCTACAGGTGCAATTATAAAAGATAGGTTTTTAATCAATAATGAACGCTGTTTATCTTATTTTAATGAATCTCCAAGAGATTTTCCCAAGTGGCTGCCTAAATCAGTACATCATTGTATTTATGATTGTTTGATGTGTCAAAATATCTGCCCTGAAAACAAGGATTATATAGATAATGTTATTGGTCCGATTGAATTTGATGAAATAGAAACTGATTTACTTCTCTCCGGAAAATCAATTAAAGAGTTTCCTAATGCTATGAAAAAGAAAGTGAAATTTTTAGGTATGCACGAATGGATAAACGCTATTCCCAGAAACATTAAAATCTTATTAGAAAAAAATGAATTACAAAAAAACTAAGGATGACGTATAAACCGTCATCCTTATATCAATTAGATATTATCATTGTTTTCACTAATATCTAATGGTTTATCAATATCATCATCATACTTATCAACATATATTTTATTATTTTGATCTATAGAAGCAAATGATACCTCATCAATCCGTTTTACTCCAAAAGGTTTTAGCATATTTAAAAGTTCTTTTCCGGGTATATTTTTCTCTCTTAAGTTTTCGTATATTATTTGACCACCTATGATAATTTCAGTCTCTAGAGATTCATCTTTACCTACAATTCCTAAATCTCCAGTTGTAACATTCATTTTATCCTGCTTTTTTATGATACTTACATTACCGTTAATTTCTATTAAAGCATATTTTACATCTGACAGTGAAAAGATCCCTCTATTTCTTAACAGCACATTTAATTCATCTAAACTGTATCTAATACGTTTTAAATTATTCTCAAATACTTTTCCATCTTGTATAACTATGACAGGCTCTCCTTGCACTACTTTTCTAAAACTTCTTTTTTTTAAACAGGCATATGAAACAATACCAGTTAAAAGACCAAATAGCAGTAAGCCTATAAAATGTTGAAAAGTATTTTGATCGACATCAGTAGCCAAGTTTGCAGCAATAGAGCCAAATGTAATTCCATTTACGTATTCATAAAATGTAAGCTGTGAAACCTGCTGTCTGCCTAAAATTCTAGCGATAAATAAAAGAGTAAAAAAAGCTAAAAAAGTCTGTATTACGATTTCTATAAATACTTTTATAACAATCACCCTCATCTTTATATTTGTAGTTATTTTTCTGCTAAATGAAAATACTATACTTAAAATATTAAATGAGGTGTTAAATAATGTTGTTAATCTATGAAGCGGTATTTACAATAGTCTTTATTATAGTTGGATTTATTGTACTATATATACTAGAGAAGAAGGAATTAATATAATAAGAATTATTATTCATATAAGAATATAAAGATTTATATATATTTAATCAGTAAAGTATAATATACTATGGATATAGGTTTAAAGCAAAACAAAAATAGGAGATGAAGTTATAGGATGATTAGGTTAGGTGAAATACAGAAATTATATATTGATAGAATAGTTTCAAACGGTGCTTTTCTTAACGAGAAAAAAGGAAAGAAGGATGATGATGTGCTATTACCAAAGGGACAAGTGCCGAAAGGTATTAAAGTTGGAGATGAAGTTGAAGTATTTGTATACAACGACTCTCAAGATAGACCTATTGCTACGGTCAAAACACCAAAAATAACTATAGGAAGAATAGAACTTCTTCAAGTTGTTGATATTACTAAGATTGGAGCTTTCTTGGATTGGGGTTTAGACAAAGATTTATTTTTACCTTTTAAAGAACAGAAACGAAAAGTAGTAAAAGGAAGAAAATATCTGGTAGGATTATACATAGACAAGAGTAATAGATTATCGGCAACTATGGATGTATATAAAATGTTAAGCAGTCAATCACCTTACAAAGAAGGTGACTGGGTAAAGGGAACAGTATACAATCTTAATAAGGAATTAGGTGTTTTTATAGCAGTTGATAATAAATATCATGGATTAATACCAAGAAAAGAAGTATTCCAAGACTTTAACTATGGAGATAAAGCAGAGGCAAGAATAAATAAAGTTAGAGAAGATGGAAAGTTAGATTTAAGCCTTAGAAAAAAAGCTTATAAACAGATAGATAAAGATGTGCAGAAAATTTTAAAAGAATTAGAAATTAAAGGCGGCAGAATATCTTTAAATGACAACAGCTCACCTAGTAAGATAAAAAGTGAATTAAACATGAGTAAAAGTGCATTTAAGAGAGCTGTAGGAAATCTTTTGAAAAATAAAATAATTAGAATAACTAAAACCGGAATTGAGATAAATCCCAAATAAATACAAAAATATACAGATGATTCAAGTATCAGAGTAAAACCTATAAAGAGAATTATGATAAAAGCCAATCAATCAAACTTTGATTGGCTTTATTGGAATTTAAGCTTTTATCTTTTTTAGATAAATAAAAAAATGATTTATCATGAATCATAACATCATTATTATGATCAAATTCTAAAAATAAACTTTCACTCCATAGAAGCTTTTTGCTTGATGAAAATTCTGTTATTTTTAGAAGTTAAATTTCAATATTGAGTGAGGGGGGGTGGTTCTAGGACTTCATAACGAAGGGTGATTTCAATAAGTAAAATATAGTAATTAGGAAGAGATTAAACAAAGATTTTGATGTTAATTTTTATTTAAATGGGGAGGCGTTAATCATGATTAAAAAAATATTTTTAACAACCTTAATTTTAATGATTGTATTGTCAGGAACAGTGTTGGCGACTGATGGAGATATTGAGGAAAGGCTAATTTTTGACTTGTTTAATCTGGAAGATAATCAGGTCATAGATTTATTTGAGCCCTCATTTCTGCAAGAGGTTCCAGCCGAAAACTTAATTGGAATACTGGATAGTTACAAAAGTAATTTGGGTCGTTTAAAAGAAGTAACTACTACAGAGGTGGGATATACACTTATCTTTGAAAAAGGAAACGCCCCGATAGCAATATCAGTAAATAAAGATAATCAGATCGACGGAATATATTTTGGGATGTGGACTTTAACTGAGGATTCATTGGATAGCATTTTAGCACAATTTGAGGAAATGGAAGGTGTTGCCTCGGTTTGTGTTATCCAGGATAATGACGAAATATTATTGGACTATAATGCCGATCAACCGTTGGCGGTTGGTTCTGCCTTTAAATTATATGTTTTACAAGCAGTCTACGATCAGGTTGAGGCAGGCAATCTTTCATGGGATAGTGTGCTTTTCATCAATCAAGAGAATAAGGCCCCTGGCGGAATAATACAAAATTGGCCGGTAAAAACACCTCTTACGCTTAAGACATTGACCAATTTAATGATCTCATTTAGTGACAATACAGCAACTGATCATTTATTGGATTATTTAGGCAGAGAAAAGGTTGAAGAATACGTACCGGAAGTAACGAAGCCTGTTTTGAAAACGGTTGAGTTCTTTAAGATTAAACTTAGTATGGAGCCGGAGCAGCAGGAAAAATATATCAATGGAGATGTGGCTGAAAAAAGGCGTATTCTTAATGAATTGAAAGATTACGAACTGGATATAAACCAGCCGATTTGGTCTTCTCCTACTTTAATTGAAGACGTAGAATGGTTTTTTACTACGAAAGAACTGTGTCAGGTAATTTATGCCCTCAAAGAGGCTGATGAATTAAGTATCAATCCGGGCTTAGCGGAAAAGACAAAATGGCACATGGCAGGATATAAAGGTGGTTCAGAGCCTGGAGTCCTCCAATTTACCCATCTGCTTCAAAAAGATGAAGGTGAACCTGTTTATGCAATTGCGATTACGGTAAATAATTCTGATGATTTGGTAGACACGAACCAAGTAATACTATTGACCAAGAGATTAATTTCCTTAATTGAGCAGGGAGAATTAGCAGAGAAGAGCGAATAAACTTATATTCCTTCTTCGTGCCTTAATGTAAATTCTTTATCACAATTTACATAATTTATGATATTGAGTTATATTTTTTACAAATTTGCGTATAATCATATTTAAATTTATTGTTTCAAGTTTTATTAGGGAAAAGTCTTTAGTTAGAGGCTTTTCCCTATTTGTATTATTACCATTTAATCTGATAATATATTATATATAAGATTATTTAACCTATCTTAAGCTCCTAAGATTATTTAATCTTAAGATTTAGATTATAATAAAGTGCTGTTTAACAGTTATTTATTCGGATATTTTTTATAAACATGCCGAAATTTTACTGAAAAATTAAATTACAATAAACCTAATCAATCAAACTTTTATTGTTTTTATTGGAATTTAGATTTTAATGGATTTGCTTTTAAGAGAATAAGTATAAATATATATAAAAAGATATAAATTAAAATTGTAAAAATCATGATGCTGTTAGCAGGCATACCATAATCTACAAACAGATTGTAATAAAATAGTGAAAAAATTAATGTAACAGAAGTAACCGCTAAGATTTTAAATAAAAACACAAAGTCAGCAACAGACGAACGTAAATATCTATGTAAAATTGTCATATCAAATAAGCAGACAACTATAGGAGAAGCTATAAAACCTAAAAAATATCCGTTTATAGCATATGCGGGATTTTTTACAAGTAAAGCTATACAAATAATCTGTAAACTAATACCTAATACACGATTTAATGTTGCTCTAACTTGTTTACCTATTCCACAAAGTATTCCAGAAAAAATATGTTGAATAGATAAAAACGGCATACTATATGCCATAATTCTTATGTATTCTCCTGCATAGACATCATCATACAATAAAGCACTAAGAGGCTCGGAAAAAAGAATGTAAATAGCCATAATCGGTAAAGTTACCAGCATTGTTACTCTAATAGATATATTAATATTACTTTTAATGTCCTTATAGTCTTTTAATTGAAACTGTTTAGATACATTAGGAATAATATTAATAACGATTGCAGACGTAATAATGTAAGGTAAGTACACAAGGGGTAATCCCATTCCCATAACTCTTCCAAATATTTTAGTAGCCTGCAACTCATGAATACCTGCTTCAATAAGCTTTCTCGGAATTAAAACTGCACTTAATGATTGAGAACCAACGTTTATAAACCCTAAAATTGTAAGAGGTGCTGATATGTAAAGTATATTTAGAAGTATTGATTTAACTTGGACTTTTTTGTATATACGTAATTCTGTTTTCTTTGTAATATTTTTATAAACAAATATTAAATATATCAAATCTATAAACTCTCCTATACTAATACCAAGTATTGCAGCTTTACATAAGTTATATGGAGATAAAGGCTGAAAGTAACAGATAATAAGCATAACTATAGCAAAACGGCTAATATGCTCAATAATTTCTGAAAAACCTGCTTTAAGCATTTTATTTAAACCATATAAATATCCTCTTAATACAGATGTTAATGACAATATAGGTATAGCAGGAATAATGAAGTATATTAATGATAAAATTTCTTTGTTTTCATATAGGCTAAAACTTATATATTCAGAAAAACAGATTAAAACAATTATTAGTAAAAATGAAATTATTAATGTTAATGAAATAGCAGTATTAATCGTAATAACTGCTTCATAGTAGTTATTTTTAAGTTTAGCTTTAGCGGTTAATCTAGAAACAGCCGTAGGTATTCCGGTTGTAGTAATCATTAGAAAAATCATAAGAATGGGATTAATCATATAAAAAAGACCTATTGCTTCTGCTCCGATTACTCTAGACAGTGTGATGTCGTAGGTAAAACTTATCAATCTAACAATCAAGGCGGAAGCAGCGAGTATTACAGTTCCACAAAGAAATTCTGTTTTTTTCAATTAATCACCTCATTAAAAGCTGTCGTTAATTCTATAAATATTAATCAGAGAAATAAATATGATAAAAACACTATCAAAGAAGAAATAAATCTCAAATTTAATATTCTTGCTTCTAAGTGATGAGTAAAGAATTATATAGTATATGGATAATACGACTACGTGTACACTAAATTTAGTCTTACTTTATTTTCTAAAAATAACTTGACACTATTATTTATTTCTTAGTTGTTGATATTATTAATAAAATAAGTTAAAATAATTATGGATAGACAAGTTATAAAAAAACAATTTAATAAAGCGACTTATCTAGGTTCTTTAAATTAAATTTAAAGATTAATAGGGAATCGGGTTAAAATCCCGAACGGTCCGGCCACTGTAAGTGGGGAGTTATTCTTTTTAATGCCACTGGGTTATACTGGGAAGGTAAAGAATAAGCTTTGATCCACAAGTCAGGAGACCTGCCTTGATAGTTTTGCATACGACCTTCCGAGTAAAGGTGTAGTGCAGGATAATAGTTTATCAATTTCTGTTAGAAATTTTTATATATAATAATCCTAAAGCTCTGACTTTTCTTAGAAGGCAGAGCTTTTTATTATATAAAATAAAATATGAAAGGAAGAGATAAGATGAAAAAAGGTATACTTGTGGTTAGTTTTGGAACTTCTTATGAAGAAACTAGAAAAACTTGTATTGAAAGTGTAGAAACAAAAATAGCACAAGAGTTTCTTTGGTTTGATGTAAGACGAGCCTTTACATCAAACATGATAATAAACAAATTAAAGTCAAGGGATAATATTATAGTAGATACTCCACACGAGGCTCTAATTAAAATGAGAGATGAAAAGTTTAATGAAGTTATTGTTCAACCCTTACATATAATTCCCGGTAAAGAATATGGAGATATAGTTGAAACTGTAAGAGAGTTTGATAATTCATTTGACAAATTAATTTTAGGAAGACCGTTATTAACACTTGTTAAAGATTACAAGATTGCTGTAAATGCTCTAAAACATCAGCTGCCAGAATTAAGTCAAGATAAAGCTGTATTACTAATGGGTCATGGAACTTATCATCCTGCTAATGCTTGTTACTCTTGTTTACAAAATGTAATCAATGATGAAAATTTAAATGTCTATGTAGGTACTGTCAAGGGTTATCCGGAAATAGAACATATAATACCTAAACTTAAAAAAGCAAAGATTAAAAAGGTTGTTTTAATGCCTTTTATGCTTGTAGCAGGAGATCATGCTAAAAATGATTTAGCCGGAGAAAAAGATTCTTGGAAGTCTTTACTTCAGAAAGAAGGGTTTGAAGTAGAAGTATATATGCACGGTTTAGGTGAAAACCCCAAATATCAAGATATATATGTAAAGCATATAAGAGATGCTATGGCAGTTAAATAGCAAAAGCAGTAAATAGGAGGTTATATTTTATGGAAGGATTTTTAGAAGGTATATGGCATCCTCTGATAGATAATGAAAAGTGTACAAACTGTGGTTTCTGTTATAACTACTGTCCTAAAGGAGTGTTTGAAAAAAATAATCAAAATATAATAGTTAAAAATCCGGCAGATTGTGTAGATGGGTGTCATGGATGTGAATGGAAATGTCCCGGTAATGCTATTAGTTTCCCAAAGCCAATTACAAAGGAGTATGTTATCAAAGTTATAAGATGGAGTAAAGCAAAAGGAAGAAATGTTTCTAAAGATTTTATAAAATATGCTTTAAAAAATCAAATTATACAACAAGATGAAGTCAGTAAAGAAATGAGAGATTAGTATATATTTTTTCAGTAAAGTAAATTTAGAACTTACTATATAGCATAGATATATTAAATATAAACAGAAAGGAATGGTAACAATTATGAAAAAGATATTAGTTATATCAATAACTGTATGTATGATTTTAAGTGTAATTTCAGGTTGTAATCAAGATCAATCTAATGAAGTATTACAAGGGCAGGACAACGAAGTAAATAATGAAAACACAAATAATCAAGACGATGTAGAGAATGGTCAGGATGACAAAAATCAATTTAATATTTTAGCTGATGAGGTTATTATAAACGAAGATAGTGTAACATTTATTGATGGAATGGATAAAGAAGTAACAATACAGAAGAATCCGCAAAAAGTAGTATGTCTATATAATTCATACTTAGATTTATGGTATGGTGCTGGAGGACAAGTTATAGGAAGAATAGAAAGCAGGACAAAAGTTCCGGAAAAAGCTATGGATACTGAAATAGTAGGTTCTATGACTTCTCCTAATATGGAGAAAATCATATCAATGCAACCTGATTTAGTTATTATAAGACCGGGTATGAGAGGGCAGACGGAGATTATTCCAATACTAGAACAGAATAAAATACCATATTTAGCTATAGAATATGATAATTTTGACCAATACCTATACGTAACTAAAATCTTTACTGCTTTAAATGAGAGAGATGATTTATTCGTTAAAAATGGATTAGATATTAGCGATAAAGTACAAGAAATAATTAATAAAGTACCTGAAGATAAACAACCAACTGTTTTACTGATGTTTACATCAACAAGAAATGTAAGTGTTAAGCTTGAAAACACCTTTGTAGGAGATATGCTTTATGATTTAGGTGCTAAGAATATTGCTCATGATGCACAATTAACCAATGAAGAAATGGAAATATTCAGCATGGAAAAAGTTATAGAAAGAGACCCGGATTTTATACTTGTTCAGACTATGGGAGATGTAGATGAAATAAAAGATAAACTTATAAAAGATGTTGAATCAAATCCTGCGTGGGGTGCTTTAACCGCTGTTAAAGAAGGAAGATATATTTTCCTTCCAAAAGACTTATATCTTTACAAGCCAAATGCAAGATACTATGAAGCATACTTAGGATTAGCAAAGATATTATACCCTGATATATTTAACTAATACTTCTCCTTTCATGGAGAGGTATTTTACAATGTATACTATAAAAGGATGAGAAAAATGGATATGACTAAAAATAGAATCGGACATACAAAAAAAATAATAATCATCTTTATTCTATTAGCTGTTTGTATTATAAGCTTTTTTATAAGTGTAGGCAGAGGGTCACTGGACATTAGTTTTGACAAAGTTATTAGAGCTATATTTATTGAAAGAGATACTGTTAATCATCAGATTATATGGAATATAAGACTACCTAGAACATTAGTAGCTGCACTTGTAGGAATTTGTTTAGCGATTTCAGGTGCTATACTTCAAGGAGTCATGAGAAATCCTTTGGCTGCCCCAAATATAATTGGAGTTTCGTCAGGCGCTGGGTTAATGGCTTATGTTATACTAATACTATTTCCTAATTATTACTATCTAGTCCCAATGGGAGCATTTATTGGAGCATTAACTGCGACATTATTTATTTATATATTAGCTTGGAAAAACGGTGTTAATCCTACTAGATTAATTCTTGCAGGGGTAGCTGTTTCTTCACTTTTGGGGGCTGGAATAAGTTCCTTAATGACTCTATTTCCTGATAAAGTTGCAGGAGCTGTGGGCTTTATGGTTGGAGGGCTTTCTGCTAGGACGTGGCCGGATTTTAATATGTTATGGCCTTATGCTCTCCTTGGAATAGTTTTGACATTCTTATTTCCAAAAAAATTAAATATACTTATGTTAGGGGATGAAATTGCAACCGGGTTAGGCTTACATGTAGAGAGGACAAGGTTAATGTTTATTGTATTTGCAGCTTTACTTGCAGCAAGTGCAGTAAGTGTGGTAGGATTACTGGGCTTTGTTGGATTAATAGTTCCTCACACAGCCAGATTAATAATTGGGTCTGATTATAGATATTTATTTCCAGCTACTGCAATATTAGGAGCAGCAATAGTTATGTTATGTGATACAGTAGGAAGATTAGTTTTTGACCCGGTAGAAATTCCTGTAGGCATAGTCATGTCATTATTAGGAGTTCCTTTTTTCCTATTTTTATTAAGAGAAAGGAAGGGTATGGAGAAATGATTTTACAAACCAAGAATATCTGCTTAAAATATGGGAGTAAAGAAGTTATAAAAGATTTAAACATATCCATTACTAAAGGTGAGATAGTAACTATCATAGGACCAAATGGCTGTGGTAAGTCAACAATATTAAAAGCTTTATCAAGGTATTTAAAACCCTCAAGAGGAAAAATTCTTTTAGAGGATAAAGACATTCATATCATTGATACAAAAAAAGCTGCTAAAAAGATAGCAGTTTTACCTCAGGTAAGGAATGTTCCAAGTGATTTTTCTGTAGAAACCTTAGTTTCCTACGGTAGATACCCTCACTTAGGCTTTGGTAATAGACTCAAAAAAAAGGATTTTGAAATTATTGACTGGGCAGTTAAAAAGACAGGTATAGAACATATGAAAGACAGAAGAGTAGGAACTTTATCCGGTGGAGAACAACAGCGAGCTTGGATAGCAATGGCTTTGGCTCAAAAACCAGAGATATTAGTTCTTGACGAACCTACTACATTTTTAGATATTTCTTATCAGCTTGAAATATTAGAGTTGGTTAAAGAATTAAATGAAACCTTAAATTTAACAATTATTATGGTTCTTCATAATATTAATCAAGCTATTCGTTACTCTCATAAAATTTATGTAATCAAAGAAGGAAAAGTATATAGTCATGGAGATTCTAAAAGTTTAATTCACAAAGACTTACTTAGAAAAGTTTTTCACATTGAAGCAGATGTCTTAGAAGACTCAACAAATAAATGTCCATACTACATTGCACAAAAAATGACTTCAGGTTAAGAAAATTTTATAGATATATAAGTTAAATAAGGAAGGATGCAGCATATGAAAAGAATTATGATTGCAGGTACAGCCAGTGGAGTTGGTAAAACTACCATATCCTTAGGCATAATGAAAGCTCTAACTAAAAAGGGAAATAACGTTTCTCCATATAAGGTTGGTCCTGATTATATAGACCCCGGATTTCATAAATACGTTACGGGTAACTCATCACATAATCTTGATAGCTGGTTATTTGATGAACATACCTTAAAGTTTTTATTTCAAAGAAGTATGAAAGATAAGGATATAAGTGTTATAGAAGGAGTTATGGGATTATATGATGGATTTGGAATAGAAAAATATACAGGTAGTTCAGCTCATGTTTCTAAAATACTAAAAACTCCGGTCATTTTAATTATAGATGCTAGAGCTATGTCTACAAGTGCGGCTGCCATGGCACTAGGATATAAGCTGTATGATAAAGATATTAATATCAAAGGGATAATTTTAAATAATATATCTAGTGAAGTTCATTATGAAATGATTAAAACAGTTATTGAGAGGGATGTAAAAATTCCTTGTATAGGTTACCTGCCTTTTCATTCTGATATATCTTTACAAAGTAGACATTTAGGGTTAATACCCAATGAAGAGATATGTGGACTAGATTTAAAAATTGAAAAGTTATCAAAACTTATAGAAAAGTTTATAGACTTAGATATGTTACTTAAGATTGCAGGTGACGTTGAAAAGTTGCCGATAGTTAAAAATCCTAATCAGCATTTAAACTTTAAAGCAGAAGGACTAACTATAGGGATAGCTAAAGATGAAGCATTTAGCTTTTATTATGAGGATAATTTAACTCTCTTAAAGGAGCTGGGCGTAAATATAGAAAAATTCAGTCCCATGAGAGATAAAGATATACCTCAAAATGTAGATGGGTTATATATAGGGGGAGGATTTCCAGAAGTTTTTGCTAAACAACTTGAGGACAATAAAATATTTAGGCAGAACTTAAGAAGACATTTAGAAAATGGTATGCCTGCTTATGCAGAATGCGGGGGTCTTATGTATCTAACTCAAAAAATAGAGAGTTTAGATGGAGAAAAATTTAATATGGTAGGATTTATTCCAACTAAATCTAAAATGACAAAAAGACTTCAAAGATTTGGATATATTAACATAAAAATTAACAATAATATAGATACAAAAGGACATGAATTTCATAGATCACTAATTGAAGATAATGATAAGTTAAAATATATTTATGAGGTATATAAGATTAGAAATGGAGAAATAAAAAATAAATGGAAGTGTGGTATATACAAGAAAAACACTTTAGCTGCATATGCTCATATTCACTTTTACAGTAATACTGATTTTCTTTCTAAGCTTATTGAAAAAATGAAAAAGAGAAAATTAGAAAATGTTTAATACACATAAGTTTATACGAAAGTTTAAAAGCAAGGAAGTGAAACTATGAATTATTTAAAAGACCCAAAGAAAATAGAAGATACAAGCTTTGAGATAATAACTAAGGAGCTTGGAGAAAAAAATAGCAGATTTAATGAAAAAACAAGTAAAGTTATAAAGAGAGTTATACATACAACCGCAGATTTTGAATATGCAGACTTGATTGAAATTCATCCTAAAGCTATAGACAACGGAATAGCTGCATTGAAGAAAGGTTGTAATATATATACGGATACTCAAATGATTAAGGCTGGAGTTAATAAGAGAAAATTTATTGAACTTGGCGGAGAAATATGTAATTTTGTTCATGATGAAGATGTATATATAAAAGCTAAAGAAAGAGGTATAACTAGATCTATGGTTTCCATTGAAAAAGCTTTGACGTATGAAAAAATTAAAATTTATGCCATTGGAAATGCTCCTACGGCATTATTTACGCTCATAAAAATGGTCGAAAAAGGTATATCAAAGCCTGACTTAGTAATTGGAGTACCGGTGGGATTTGTAGGTGCAGAAGAATCAAAAGAAGCACTTATGAAGATTGACGTTCCATACATTGTAACCCGAGGTAGAAAAGGAGGCAGCACAGTTGCAGCTTCCATAATAAATTCATTACTATATATGATTTAATTGCTGCCGGGAGGTTTAACTATGAACTGTTTAAGAGATAAGCTTGACAAGTTTGTAACCAAGGATAGAAAAAAGTTAAGATATGGATATACTACAGGGTCATGTGCGGCTGCCGCATCCAAGGCAGCAGTTAAAATGCTCTATACAAAAAAGAAAATTGACAGCATAAAAATAGACACTCCCAAGGGGTGGGAATTAAACTTATCAGTTATAGAGCCGGTAATTGGTGAAAATAGTAGCAGTTGCTGTATTATAAAGGACAGTGGAGATGATCCTGATGTTACAAATGGTATAAAGATTTATGCAGAAGCTGTAAAAATCAAATATCCAGAAATAAAGATTGAAGGTGGAATTGGCATAGGCAAGGTCACAAAATCCGGATTATCCGTACCTGTTGGGCAATATGCTATAAATCCTGTCCCTTTAAAAATGATACATCAAGAAGTAGAGAAGGTACTGCCGGAAGGACAAGGAATAAATATAAAAATATATGCTCCGGAAGGAGTAAATATTGCTAAAAAGACATTTAATCCTAAATTAGGTATAGTCGGGGGCATTTCAATTATAGGAACTACCGGAATAGTTGAACCTATGTCTGAAGATGCAGTGAAAGAATCTTTGGCATTAGAATTATCTGTTTTAAAAGAAAAAGGAGTAAAAACGATTATTTTTTCACCGGGTAATTATGGTAGAGACTTTGCTGAAAGACTTCTTTTAGCAAACAATTGTAGATTTAACATAGATGATATTTTAGTCAAAACAAGTAATTATATTGGATACATGTTAGATAAAGCTCTCGAAAATGGATTTAAACAAATAATGTTTATAGGTCATATCGGAAAAATGGTAAAGGTAGCAGGGGGCATATTTCATACCCATAGTAAGATAGCTGACGGAAGAATGGAAATATTAGCTGCCAATTGTGCATTATTAGGGTGTTCGCCTCAGCAAATAAAAAAAATCATGGAAAGCATAACTACAGATGAGGCAGTAAAACATATAAAAATTTTTAAGCTTGACGAGGTTTTTAACATATTAGCAGAAAAAATTACACAAAAATGTGAGCAGAGAATCTATAATGAAATAAAAATTGGAACTTTAATATTTTCAAATCAATATGGACAACTGGGTTTATGCAATAATGGTAAGCTTATTATGGAGGAATTTATAAATGAATAAAATAAAAGTTATAGGCTTAGGTCCGGGTCATAAAGATTATATTTTACCCAAGGCAGTAAGGGCAGTTAACAATTCAGATATTATTATAGGGGCTAAGAGAAACTTAAAAAGTATTGACTTAAAAGATAAAAAAATCTTTGAGATTAAGAATAATCTTTATGAAATTATTGACTTTATAAAAGACAATTACATTACTAACAAAATAGCTGTTATAGTTTCTGGAGATACAGGATTTTATAGTTTTTTAAGATTTTTAAAAAAGCATTTTACTACAGAACTATTACAAGTCATCCCCGGAATAAGTTCAATGCAGTATATGTTTGCTAGCATAGGTGAAAGCTGGGAAGATGCTTATATAGGAAGTCTTCACGGTAGAGAAAATGATTTTGTTAAAAAAGTAAGAAAATACAAGAAAGTAGGACTGCTTACCGATAAAAAATGGACTCCTTTTAAAATTAGTCAAGAATTAATTAATGAAGAAATTAAAGATAGAGTAATATATATTGGAGAAAATTTATCATATGAAAATGAAAAAATAACAAAGTTAGATATTAAAAGCGTAAGTAAAAATACTGACTACGGTTTATGTGTGGTGGTGATAATTCATGAATAGCAGATGGCCGTATAAGACTCATGGAATTCCTGATGATTTATTTATTAGAGGGCAGGCTCCTATGACAAAACTGGAGATAAGAAGTGTGACCCTTAGCAAGCTTATGCTTAAAAAAGACGACAAAATAGTTGATATAGGAGCAGGGACAGGTTCAATCTCTATAGAATGTGCTTTAACAGCCAACAAGGGAAAAGTATATTCTGTTGAAAAAAAAGATAATAACATTAAATTAATACAACAAAACATCAATGCTTTTAATGTTAAGAATATAGAATTAATTAAAGGAACTGCACCTGAAATTATCAAAGAAGTATCTAATGTAGACAAAGTAATTATCGGAGGCAGCGGCGGTAAATTAGATGAAATATTTCAGTGGTTAGAAATTAATTTAAACCAAGGTGGAAGACTGGTTATGAACTTTATAACTCTGGAAAACATGTATAGAGGACTGGAATTATTAAAAATAAGATCTTATAAAGAAATAGATGTAGTACAAATATCTGTTTCTAAAGGTAGAAGTTTAGCTGATTTAACAATGATGGAAGGTTACAATCCCGTTTATATAATTTCAGCAGCTAAGGAGTGATTATTGTGGCAAAATTTTATGGAATTGGTGTGGGACCGGGTGACCCGGAACTAATAACTATAAAGGCAGTAAAAACATTGCAATATGTAGATATAATAATATGCCCTGAAGCTAAGAAAGATAAAGATAGTATTGCATTAAATATAGTTAGACAATATCTTAAGGAGAATACAGAGATAATATTTTTAACATTTCCTATGACTCATGATAAAGAAGCTGTAACATCAAAAGCATTAGAAAACTCAGTGGTGATAAAAAATGAAATAGATAAAGGTAAAAATATAGGATTTATTACTATAGGTGATCCTATGGTATTTAGTACATATATCAATTTATTGCCGCACTTAAAAAGCAAAGGAATACAGATAGAAACAATTCCCGGAATTACTTCATTTTGTGCTGTAGCTGGCAGAGTAAATATACCCTTATGTACTAAAGAGGAAACCTTGGGAATATTACCTCTCATGAAGGATTGTTTTAGTCTGGATAAAATGTTAGATGATTATGATAATTTAGTTATAATGAAGCCCTCACATGATAGTGCCAAGATGGCAGACATCCTTGAAGCAAAAGGCTATAGTAATAAATTTGTTCTTGTATCTAAATGCGGGACAGAAGAAGAAGAGATATGTTATGACATTGACAGGTTGAGAAAAGAAAAAGTACATTATCTCTCAACTCTTATAGTTAAACAGAGTAAAGTATAGATAGAAGCTTTAATTAATATTAGTTGATTACATAGAAAGGAGTTATATACCATGGCATTTAAAGAAAAAGATTCTTTAAATAAAATATACTTTATAGGTGCAGGACCGGGTGATCCCGAACTTATAACCGTAAAAGGAAAAAATAAAATTAAAGAGGCTGATATAATTATATATGCAGGCTCTTTAGTTAATCCACAGATTTTACAATGGGCAAAAAAGAATAGTCAGGTTTATAATAGTGCTGTAATGGATTTAGATGAAATTATTGATGTAATGAAATACGGCATTGAAAACGGTAAAAAAGTTGTTAGGGTACATACAGGAGACCCTAGTATTTACGGAGCTGTAAGAGAACAAATAGATAAATTACAAGAACTTTGTATAGACTGTGAGGTTATTCCGGGAGTTAGTTCCTTTGTTGCATCTGCTGCTGTCTTAAAAAAGGAATTCACTCTTCCTGGTGTAACTCAAACTGTTATATGTACTAGGTTAGAAGGAAGAACTTCAGTGCCTGAAAGTGAAAGCTTAGAATTATTAGCATCTCATAAAGCTTCAATGGCAATATTTTTATCAGTACATATGATAGATAAAGTAGTGTTAAAATTAAAACAGCACTATAGAGGAGATACACCTGTTTCAGTAGTTCAGAGGGCGACATGGGAAGATCAGAAAATTGTAGAAGGTACTCTGGATGATATAGAAAGAAAAGTAAAAGAAGCTGACATAACAAAAACAGCTCAGATTCTAGTTGGAGACTTCCTAGGTAATAATTATAATTTATCTAAGCTTTATGATAAGACATTCAGTCATGAGTATAGGAGTGCTAAAAAATGACATGGGCTGTAATTACACTTACTAAAGGTGGTTTACAAAAAGCAGAAGAAATAAAGAATAAGTTAAATTATGTTGATATATACTCTCTTCCAAAGTGGAATGACAGCAAAAATAAACATATAAAAGGTAGTTTAAGTGATTTTGTAGGAGATATTTTTAACAAATATGATACTTTAGTTTTTATTATGTCAACGGGCATTGTAGTTAGAGTAATAGCAAAATATATTCAAGACAAAACTAAAGATCCGGCAGTTCTTGTAATGGATGAAAAAGGCAAATATATTATAAGCTTGCTTTCTGGTCATATAGGTGGTGGTAATGAAGCTGCAATCTATCTATCAGAAAAAATTGGCGGTTCTCCTGTCATAACTACTGCTTCAGATGTAAATGATGTAATAGCAGTAGATATGCTTGCAAAAAAACTTGGATGTTACATTGATAATATGATAGATGCAAAAGATATTACAGCTAAAATTGTTAATAGTCAAATCGTAGGAATAAAGTCAGATATTAAAATAAGCATTAAACTTCCCGATAATGTTATTTGCATAAATAAAGATTATGATGATTATGATATTGAAGGAATTATTTATATAACAAATAAGAGAAATATTAATTGTACTCACTCAACTGTTCATCTTATTCCTAAGAACATTGTCATAGGTATCGGCTGTAAAAAAGGAATATCAGGAGAAAGAATAGTTAAATCAATTAAACTTGCTTTAGATAGATATAAACTTCATCCTAAGTCAGTAAAAATGATAGCCACAATAGATATAAAAGAGCATGAAAAAGGAATTTTAGATGCTGCATTTTATTTTGAAGTTCCTATTAAGATAATATCCAAAGATGAGATAAAAAGCGTACAAGATAAATTTCAATTATCAAACTTTGTAAATAAAAGTGTAGGAGTAGGAGCTGTATGTGAACCTTGTGGGTATCTGGCTTCCGGAAAAGGCAAAAGCATCATGAAAAAAACCAGTTTCGATGGGATAACACTTTCTATATGGGAGGAGATACAATGAACAAAAAAGGCAAAATTTACGTAGTTGGTTTAGGACCGGGAAACAGAGAACATATTACTCCGGCAGCTATAAAAGCAATTAATCAATCGAGCGTAATAGTTGGATATAAAACTTATCTAGACTTTATAAATGACCTAATCGTAGATAAGATTGTAATATCGTCAGGGATGAGAAAAGAAATTGATAGATGCACAAAAGCTCTTAATTACGCTAAAAACGGAGAAACAGTTTCACTAATAAGTAGTGGTGATGCTGGTGTTTACGGCATGGCAGGTATAATGACAGAAATTTTAATTAATGAAGGCAGTGATATTGAAACTGAAATAATCCCGGGAATTACAGCCGCAAATGCTGCTGCATCAATCTTAGGAGCACCGATAATGCACGATTATGTTGTTATAAGTCTAAGTGATTTATTGACCGATTGGGATTTAATCAAAAAGAGATTGCACTGTGCGGGAGAAGGAGATTTTGTAACATGTATTTATAATCCTAAAAGTCAAGGAAGACAATATCATATTAAAACTGCACGAGATATACTATTAAAATATAAAAGTAGAGAGACTCCGGTAGGAATAGTGCGAAATGCAAAGAGAAAGGATGAGAGTTTTATTATTACTACATTAGAAAAGATGCTAGATTATGAAATAGACATGGTTACAATAGTTATAGTCGGCAATTCTAATACTTATACTGCAAATAATAAAATAGTCACTCCTAGGGGGTACAAGCTGTGATATTTATTTTATCAGGGACGAAAGACAGCAGGATAATAATAAAAAATTTATTAGATAGAGGACACATTATTTTAGCATCAACATCAACTGACTATGGTTCTGAGCTTATAGAAAATCATGAAAATTTGAAGGTTATATCAGCTAACCTAAATCAAAAAGATATGGAGAACGTAATGATAAGCCATGGTATTAAATTATTAATAGATGCTACACATCCTTATGCTCAAGAGGTTTCCATAAACGCCATAAACGCTGCTAAGAATTTATCTGTATCTTATTTTAGGTATGAACGGGAAAAGATGGACTATCAAGGAGCAATAAAATATCCATCATTTAGATCAGCCGCAAAAGCTTTAGAAAACTGTAAAAAAAACATACTACTAACTATAGGGAGTAATAATATAGACTATTTTTCATACTTAAACACGAGCAGCAATATTTATGTTAGGGTACTTCCTACAGTAAATTCAATCAAAAAATGTTTGAGTCTCGGATTTTCACCTAAACATATAATAGGAATTCAAGGACCATTTTCTAAAAACTTTAATAAAGAGATGTATAAGCAATTTAACATTAAATATGTTGTAACTAAAGATAGTGGATATATAGGAGGAACAAGAGAAAAAATTGACGCAGCTTTAGAATGTGGTGTAAAAGTAATAATTATAGAAAGACCTGAAATAGAATATGAAAATATATATTTTGATATAGATAACTTGATAAACGATATTAACACATTAAGATAAATTCCCCTTATTTATATTAAGTAAGAGATTTAAATTTTGATAAATTCTTAATAATAAATACACAATTAATATAAAAACATGATAAAATAATAAGTGTGAAGATACAGTGTAAGTTTCTGAATCTAGATTGACAATAGATTAACTGACATTCCTTTACCGGGTGCGAAGCACCACCAGTTAGTTTTTTTAGGATAAAATTGTTAATACAAGACGTTAGGCGACATAAAAAGAAAAATTAATGTAGTAGGGGGGAAATTGGTGAAAAAAAGGTTAGATACTTATTGTGGTCTATTTTGTGGTGCTTGTGAAGTATTTTTAGCTAATGAGAAAGGTTTTGTAGAAGAAACAGCAAAAAAATGGAAAATGAATTCAGAAGATTTATATTGTCACGGATGTAAGACAGATACAACATCAATTTATTGTAGAGAGTGTGAAATCAAATTATGTGCACAAAATAAAGACTTAGATTATTGTTTTCAATGTGAAGATTTTCCTTGTGAATATTTAATGGAACTTAGAAATGACGAAAATCCACATCATTCAATAGTATTACATAATCTTAAGTTAATAAAAGATATGGGAGTAAAAAGTTGGATTGAAAAACAGGAAAAAAGATGGAGCTGTAAAAAATGTAACGAAAAATACTCTTGGTATGAGGATACATGTTCCAATTGTGGAAGCTCTGTTAGAAGTTGTATCGATGATGAAAAAGAACTAAAAGAATAAAACAACCATTTTAATGTATTCCTTTTAGGTTAATAATTAAAACTTAATTAGATATATTATGAAGATTATTTATTATAGAGAGAGAAAGGGTGTGGTTAATATAGAGATACTTTTAAGACTTGAAAAAGAAGATGATTGGAGAGAAGTTGAACTTCTTACTCGAGAGGCATTTTGGAAAAAAGAACTTATTGAAAAAATAGGCATTGGATGTGATGAACATTATCTAGTGCATACATTACGTAAATCTCCCGAATTTGTACCGGAGCTTGATTTTGTGGCAGAGGTTAATGGAAGATTAGTAGGAAACATTATTTATAGTAAGGCATATGTACTTTTACCGGATGGGTCACGTCATGATGTTCTTAACTTTGGTCCTTTAAGCGTTTTACCTGAGTTTCAAAAACAAGGTGTAGGTAGTGCTCTAATGCGTCATTCGCTCAAAACTGCTGCAAGACTGGGTTACGGTGCAGTAATTTTTTTCGGACATTCGTCTTATTACCCGCGGTTTGGATTCAAAGAGGCTAAGGATTTTAACATTACCACGAATAAAGGTAAAAACTATCCAGCATTTATGGCTATGGAACTTATCTATGGTGACTTGGAAGGTATTACAGGGACATATCATGAATCCCCATTATATAATGTGAATCCAGACAAAGCAAGAGAATATGATGCACTTTTCCCTAAGAAGTAATTTGCTTGAAAATTATACCGAGATTGTAAAACTTGTTAAAAGAGTTATCAAGAAAGAAAAAGGGTAGTAAAAACAGAGTAAAAGCAAGGTTAAAAGTAGCAAAAATACATGAGAGAATAACTAATCAAAGAAATGATTTCTTGCAGAAACTATCTTCAGAAATTATCAACGAAAACCAAGTAATAATTTTAGAAGATTTGAAAGTTAGTAATATGATTAAAAATCATAAACTAGCTAAAGCAATATCGGAAGTATCATGGTCAGAGTTTAGAAAAATGTTAGAATATAAAGCTAATTGGTATGGAAGAGAAGTTATAATAGCACCATCTAATTATGCTAGTAGTCAACTTTGTTCTAAATGTGGTAACAAATCAAGTCAGACAAAAGATTTGTCATGTAGAACCTA
>JANQLB010000050.1 GCA_028280805.1 Tissierellales bacterium | reverse complement strand
AGTGACTAGCACAAAATTGCTGCAATTACTCAAATCTTAGATTTGATGTAAGTGTAGTACTCAGAAGCTTTATCTTTCTGAGTTTCATTTTGCAATTTTGGCTATCTACTTGACTCGTCTTATCCGGATACTATGCAATTCTTTACTCATAGCTTTAAAGCGGGAGTATTAGAATTGTAAGCTATCGGATAAATCTTATTTATTAATTCTTTTTATCCAATGTACATCTCCATATTTACAAAACCCTACTTTAAGAGCAAGATTCATGGATTTCTCATTATCATTCTCTATATGAACAAAAGGAATCTTATTATTTTTACGTAATCTCTTAATCATTTCAATTGTTAACTTATATCCATATCCTTTTTTTCTATAATCTTCTAATACATTTAATAATCCTATTGCACCATCATCATGAGTCATAATCCATGCAGCCAGCTTACCATCCTCATAAATACCTAAAGCTACTCCCTTTTTTATTCTTTCTCTAATGTACTCAGCTGTTACATACTGCTGATACTTATAATAATTTGAATATATATACTCAGCTTCTTCAGCAACTAAGCTGACAGTTTGATTATCACAATCTCCTTTATTTGAAGGTAGCTTAAGATTGTCTGGAAAATATAGTTTAACACAGCTAAGCTTCCAGTCAAGCATCTTGCCCTCCATTATAAAAGGTATCATCCAATCCTCCACAACTGCAAAGTATTCATCTTCATTACATTGTGACATAAGTTTTTTTAGTTCAGTCTGTGATGTGCTGCTAATATATAACCAATTTTCATCACTTCTTCCTTTTACCAGCACAGAATTACCTTCGGTTATATATTGATAAACAGTGTTATCTTCAATAAAGTTAATGAAGTTACAATTTCTAATTATATCTTTTTCTAGATGTCTAATGATTTTAGTCTTTTCTATCATTTTAATTCCTCACTTTATACATTATTGTTTAAACACAAAGTTTTTTATCCTATAGCACTTCATGCCTACACCCCCTTAAGCAAAAAGACAGAGTCTAGAATTACTCTGTCATCTTATCATTTACGTTTATTTACGTTTAATATCCTAAACTATTAGATTTACTACCCTCAGTTATTGCTACTGATGAGCTTGCTCCAATTCTGGTTGCTCCAGCATCTACCATAGCTTGTGCCTTTTCTAAATCTCTAACTCCACCTGATGCCTTTACTCCCACACTATATCCCACAGTTTCTCTCATAAGTTTAATGTCCTCTGTAGTTGCTCCGCCAGTACTAAACCCTGTGGATGTCTTTACAAAATCAGCCTCTGCTTCCTTAGCAAGTTTGCAGGCTCTAACCTTTTCTTCATCAGTTAATAAACATGTTTCTATTATAACTTTTACTAAGGCTTTACCTTTTGCAGCTTGTACTACAGCCTTTATATCTTCTTTTACAATATCATCCTGTTTATCTTTTAAAGCACCAATATTTATAACTACATCAAGCTCATCAGCACCATTCTTTATTGCTTCTTTTGCTTCAAATGCCTTAACTTCTTTTAGAGTACTGCCTAAAGGAAATCCTATAACAGAAGTTACCTTAACATCTGTTTCTTTCAGTTCATTTTTAACAAACTCAACGTAGTAAGGATTTACACATACTGAGGCAAATTTATATTTCTTAGCTTCATCACAAACTTTTTTAACCATTTCTTTAGTTGTATCAGGCTTTAATATAGTGTGATCAATCATTGAAGCTATACTATTCATTTTACCACCTCCATATGAATTATTTAATTAATTCTACCATTTCTCCGTTCTTTATCCCGGCAGCATTACCTTCATCTACATCTACGTGCATTTCTAAAGCATATTGTGGATTTACTCTTACTAGAACTTGTTCAAATATTAATCCTCTTTCTCCTAATGTCCTTATTTTAACTCTTTGCTTATCTTCAACTCCAAATTCTTTAGCATCATCAGTATGCATATGTATATGTCTTGCGGCTGCAATAATACCTTCTTTTAGTTCTATCTCTCCTTTAGGACCTACAAGTTTAGCTCCCGGACTTCCGGCTATATTACCCGAATCTCTGACAGGAGGATTTAATCCTAAAGTAAACCCATCAGTTAAGGAAACTTCTACTTGAGTTTTACTTCTAGCAGGACCTAAAACTCTAACACCTTCAATTGTTCTCTTAGGACCTACAAGATCAACCTTTTCTTTGCAGGCAAATTGTCCGGGCTGTGATAAATCTTTATGATTTGTAAGCTCATACCCTTCTCCAAACAGCTTGTTTATATCCTCTTGACTAAGATGAACGTGACGATTTGATAATGCAATTGGCAGTTTGTTTTTCAATATAACTCCTCCTCATACTAACCTTTAAGTTGAAATAATACAACGAAATTAATTATTCTTTAATACTGCTAAATTTATCACATATTAAGATTATAATACTTTTAATTTTAAAAATCAATCGTCGTTATTACCTTGAATACTATAATTTATTTTGTACTGAAAGTATTTTTCCTTCCATACTTGAATCTTTATCTCGTCTATCATCTATTTTAATCATAGTAGAAACTCTTTTAGCTCCTTGTCCAAAAGGTATTTCATGCATTTGTCTAATAACCTGTAATATTTTATCTAAATCTCCTTCTATTATAGTACCCATAGGTGTAAGCATATAATTAATTTCCTTTTGTTCTTCAAGCACCTTATGACATTTTGCTACATACTTACTTACACTTGTATCTCCAGTTCCCAATGGAACTATAGTTACTTCAACTATTGCCATATTTTCACCTCCCTTTTAAAAGATCTTTACCTACACAGTATTTTCATGCGGCTTTCAAATTACAGAACCAAAAGCTACTAGCATTGCTAGTAGCTTTTATTAATATATTTATTAAGCTTTATCAGTATAAGATACATAGTTACAGAAAATATTGGAATCATAAATATACCTGCTAAAATTCTACCCGGAAGAAATATCATAAATCCCTTTTGATATATTATTGATAGCCAAAGAGTATTTAAACCAAGATTAATAATAATATAAGGTACAGCAACACAAAAAACAATTTTGTCTATAGAAAAAATATTATCTTTTTTAAGATTTCCATACCTTTTAGTTACCATTTTAGGTATAACATTGATTACTATGGGAAATACCACAAAAACTACTGCCGATACAATTATTAGTATTAAATTCTGAACACCTGATATTATTAAATTTTTATCTGCATATTTAAAGCTAAAATTATTATCTGTACCTTCTTGAATATTAAAATTATCCTCTTGAATAGTTATTATTCCACTAGTAATAAGTAAGCCTACAACACCAACAGCTAATAAAATAATTATTATGGTACTGATAATATTATAATTAATATTTATCTTTCTTTTCTTAATAATTAAATAAAACAAGCCCGGAATAACTCCCCATAACATAGAACTTATAGTAAAGCCCGGAAAATAAGCACCTCCGTAAGAATTAACCATAAAGCCCAATAAATCAGCTATAATACCTGTCAGACCTCCTGCTATAGGGCCAAAAAGTACTCCTGTAATAGCTATAGGTATGTGACCTAAGTCTAATCTCAATGCCGGAAGTCCTGCAAGAGGAATCATAATTCCTAAAAGTCTTGTTAAAATAATGCTCATAGTTGTGAGTAAACTAGATGTAACTAATGTCTGTGTGTTTAAAATTCTCTTATTTGTTGTTGTACTTAACATAAAAAATACCTCCCCTTTTTTTAATGACAGTATTCCATGACACTAAAGAGAAGGCTTCTCTTTAATGCAACAGCGGATGCAGTAAAATATCGCAGGTTTAAAACCCTTCGTTTAAGAGCAACTTCCCATCTCTTAACACTTAACGCATTTTACCTACTCTGTCACTTATGAGCCTAAATAAAAATATTTTAAAACTAATACTCAAAAGATTTCTTCAGTTTTATCTTTCGTATTCGATTTTAACAGATTTAAAACATAATTACCAGCAGAAATTAGTCCTAAAATATATAAAATTACTGCAATAATTTGATAATACAACTTATAAGGTGTAATCCTGCCAAAAAATAAAATTAACGTAGCGATTATTAAATATTTTGCAAATTTTTTCTTTGATACAACTGTATTTCCATATTCTATAAGTTTCTTTCTCTTTTCTGCAATTTGATTTAGAATTATTTTGTCTATCTCTTTGTTTGAAGGATATGTCTCTGCCTTCTTCATAATCTTAATAATGCGATTTAAATCTATAACATGAATATCTATGTGATCTTTAAGTTTAGGTAAAAAATCTTTAACATCTTCAGAAAAAGATGAAGTAGTAATTATTACTCCTTGTTCAAGCTCATGCTGTCTTAATGTTAAAAAGAATTCTCTAATTATGTTTGTTCCTACATTGTAATCTTTTGAAAACTGGAAACACCTTATTCCTGTTTTTTTACCTCTTAACTCACCTACTAAATCTAAATCTCTTTGACTTACTATATCAAGTTTAGCAAAATCAAGTTTTTCTAAATTACACTTAATAGTTTCAACAAATTCAATAGGTGTTTTATTTATAAGGTCCTTATATACTTTTTTCTTAACTACTTCTTCATTAACTTTATCAATATTACTTTTTAAACGTACTTTGTTAATTTTATAAGAGATTATTAGATATAAAATTAAAAATTGTATAGTAATTATGCTGCTAAATAGCAAATCTAATGTTCTAATAAAGAAGAATATAAATAATCCAGTCAATACAATAATTTTTACAAATACAGCATCAAATAATATTGCTAAATATGTTTTGCCTTTAGCTGATTTCCTTAGATAGTAATTATTAAGTCTTTTTTTAGTAATCATATCTCCAGCTTTACTTTTAAATAATTTTAAGCTAATATTATTTCCCATAATATCCCTCCTTTAAATAGATTTTCACCATTTTTAAGGAAGTTTATACTATAAATGAAAATAGCCTTAATCCTATCACAATATGAGGATTAAAGCTATTTGAAATTTTAGTAAAAGATACTATAATTTTTTACTTCTGAATGAGCAACCGTTAATTTTACATCTCATAAATATTCCTAAACTTAATGATAATATTAACCCCGTTATAAAGTAAATAAAGATCCTTAAAGCAATACTCTTAAAAAAGTTTAGAGGATACATCTGTATAAGAACTTCTGTTTTTGGGTCCAATAACCATAAATCATTAGTAAATAAAATTTCATGAAATATATTAAATGATGTATTAAAATTAGTAGAAATAATAACTGCAAGTAAAATCATCCCTGATATTGATATAAGCGCTGAGTAAATTAATCCTTTATATAATGCTTTTTTATCATATAAGTAAAGATATATAACAGCTATTAGAGAAAGTATTATAGAGATATTTCTTACTAAATAAGATTTTTCAAAAAGCAGTTCAACATCCTTTAAATGTAACACTTCTCTTTCACGGAACACCTCCCTGGTTTGTCCGTTTATTTCTTTATATATTAAAATATCATCTCTTTCTCCTTTTAAGTAGTCTAAAAGTTCTTTTGTAACTTCCATAAGTCCCTGTAAACTTATACCTGTTACTTCAGTAACATTATATTCTTCATATTTATGTTCAAAAAAATTCAAATCATTAATAGCTATATGAAGAGATGAAAATAATAAAAAAATAGGTAATGAAATAATTAAAATTATTTTAAACAAAATAATGCTTTTAGTTTTCATTATATGTCCCCCTTTATTTTAATAATTTCTTTTTGATTACAAGTAATAATACATAGCCAATCAATAATAATATACCTGCTACAATTATATATCTATTGTAAACATTCAGTCTACGGAATATAATAGTCCAATTTTCACCCAAAAGCTTTCCAAGAATTATTAAAATTGAGTGATGAATTGCTGTAATTGCAAAGATAGCTGAATATGCTCTTACTTTTTTCACTTTAAAAATCCCGGCAGAAATTACGGTAATAGAAAATATACCTGGAATCAGCTTACTTATAATAATAACCAATGCACCGTGTCTAGCAAATAAACCTCTTAATTTTTCAACTATTTTTGTATCAAATAAATAATGTATAATCTTAGATTCTAAAATCTTATGTTCTCCTTTTTCTCCAATATAAAATAATAATATAGAGGAAAGTGTTGTGGCTAATATTGCATTAATAAGTACAATTAAGATATTTAAATCTGCTAACTCAGTTAAATACCCCTCTACAATTAATATCATATCTCCCGGATATGGTGGAAATAATATCTGTAATGATTGAGAAATAAAGAAAAATACATAGGATAAAAATACATTTTTCGATACAATAGTATTTGCAAATTCTAAAACAAATTCTTCCATAATTATCCACTCCTTTAACCGCCACATCTATTATTGTACACTTTAATTGATGTGTTGAAAAGTACTAAAAAATAAAAAACCCATAAATCTGGGTTTTTCTAAGTAATTCAACAAATTAAGCCATGGCTTTCTCTAATTTGTCTAAATGCTGAATAGGAAACATTCTTAATAATTCCTTAAACTGATCAACTGTTAATCCCTGAGTAGTAGTGTATATCCTTATCTTTTCATCTAAATTCCCATTCTTAAATTTCTCTTTAATCTCTAGAAAATTAGTATCTCCAGACATTTCTTCACTCCTTTAATATTTATTAATTGTCATAATTTATCTTCTAATATTATTATGCTGATGATACTAAAAAAATATTCTAATAGTTTGTATGGTGTTCAGTAAATAAATTAACATGAGATAAATAATCTTCAGTATATTCATCCTTTATTTCTTCACTTTTTTCCTTCTTATCATCTTTATTAGAGTATAATTGAAGATAATGATTTTGCATATTATCACCAATATTATCTAAAATAAAAATATTATTTAAAGCTTTTGGATTATCAACAAATTTTTTCACATTCATATCCTCCTAGTATATATTGTATAATTATTTTTTTCTTTATTTTATAGAATATACTTGGAGTATAATTTTACTATATACTAATCCATAAGTTATTTTTTAATATATTTAATTATTGTTTTTATCTAAAACATTTATATTAGACCTTTATTTATCTTCTGAATTTATATTTTCTAAGTCTATTTTATTATTAAAATAGAGACTTCTACTTGGAAATGCTATACCTACTCCTTCTTCTTCCAATATCTCTAATATTCTAAAATTTACATCTTGCTTTATGTCCAAATACTCCACCCAGACTGAAGTATTTGTAAAAAAATAAATAAAAATATCTATACTGCTGTCATTAAATTCATCCAGTTTTACAAATATCGTTTTCTTATCTACTCTTGGATGATTCTTAAGCATTTCATAAATCTTATCTATTGACGTCCTTATTTTAGCTGCCGGAGTATCGTATCTAATTCCTAGTTTAAAGGTTATTCGTCTAATACCCCTTCTTGAGTTATTTACAATAGGCTGATCTACAAGCTTAGAATTTGGAACTGTAACCAGTGCTTGAGCAAAAGTTCTAATTCTAGTACTTCTAAAATTAATATCTTCAACAGTACCTTCAACATCAGCAGTTACTACCCAGTCTCCAATATCAAAAGGTTTATCAGTTATGATTACAATTCCTCCAAATACATCAGCTAGAGTTTCCTGAGCTGCAAGGGCAAATGCTAATCCGCCAAGACCAAGTCCTGCTAAAAAACCATTTACATCGAATCCAAATTCAATAGCAATCATTGCCACTGCAATAGTAATAGTAATAAATCTTAATATCTTAGTTATAAAAGGTTTTAATATTGTATTAGTCTTTAAATTAAATTTGGTTTTCATCTTGTCATGTAAAACTGAATACGTGCCTTCTAGATCATATAGACCTTTAGCAATCAATACTATTATTGATGATCTAAATACTTGTGTAATAAATAAATTTAATCTTGGGTTTTGTGAAATATATAAAATAGCGAGATACGCTCCTAATATAACAAAAAATGTTTTTAACGGCTTCTTAAAAGCATTTAATACTTCATCATCTAATATAGATTCTGTTTTAGAAGCAACCTTAGATAATAACCTAAAAATATACTTAGTTAATACTTTACTTATTACTAAAAACCCAATAAAAATACCTAATGCAATTAAAACTTTGCTTATATCATCCCCATTGTCCACATATTGAAAAATGTTATTTAAGGTCTCTTGTATATCTTTCAAACTAATCACTCCCTATTTTTAATCTTTACGTTAAGCATATGAAAATTTTCTTAAGTTTTATTGTTTAAATAGTTAAATTTAATTAAATTATATGACATATGATTGTTTTGTCAACTCTTATCAATAATCTAAATCATAATAATATTAATACTAAAATATACATATATCATAACAAACATCAGGAGGTATACTATGACTAACTTCTCCTCTACTTTACTTATCCTTTTTTTAGTAGCTTTATTATTCTACTTTTTTAAATCAAAAACTAAGAATTTTAATAAACACATAAAAACTTTAATGTTAGTATTTTTATCTATAAGTACTGTAATTGCAATTATTATATATCCAAAGGATGCTGTTGATGCAGCAAAAGATGGTCTTCTCACATGGTTTAATATTGTCTTACCCGCTTTACTGCCTTTTTTCATAGGTTCTGAGATTTTAGTCGGGTTAGGAGTAGTAAACTTCATAGGGGCTTTACTTCAACCTCTTATGACTCCTTTATTTAATGTTCCGGGTGAAGGTGCTTTTCCCTTTGCGATAAGTGTTACTTCCGGCTATCCTGTAGGAGCTAAAGTAGTTTCACGTTTAAGGATGGATAAAGTAATATCTCAGACTGAATCACAAAGACTGATTTCATTTTGCAGTACATCAGGACCGCTGTTTATGATTGGAGCCGTTTCAATTGGTATGTTTAACAATGTAGTAATTGGTCAGTTAATAGCTGTTTCTCATTATTTAGCTGTTATATCTGTAGGCTTTGTTTTTAGATTTTATAAAAGAAAAGAAAAACCAGTAAAAAAAACTAATAGCAAGAACTACTTCCAAAATGCATTTGGTGAGTTAATTAAAGCACGACAAAAGGATGGAAGAAATATTGGTACATTGATGGGAGATGCAGTAAAAGAAGGTATGAACACAATGCTAATAGTAGGAGGATTCATAATACTTTATTCTGTGATTATTAGAATTCTACATGTAACACATTTAATGGACTTTTTATCGACACTCATAAGTCAAACTCCTTTGGAAATAAGTAAAGAGATGTCTAGTGCTGTACTCAGCGGTATAATGGAAATGACTAATGGCTGTAAAAACATATCATTAGTAGCTTCTTCAACCTTAGTAGTAAAAATTTCTATGGTGAGTTTTTTAATTGGATGGAGTGGTTTTTCTATTCATAGTCAGGCAATGACAATGATGAGTAAAACTGATATAAACGGTAAGCTGTACATTATGGCTAAAGCCATGCAGGGAGTATTTGGTTATATATATACTCATATTCTGTATAATTTCATATTTAAAGATATGATTATTGAAGCTTCAAATATTTCAAATCCCAGATATTTATTTTCTCCCACTTGGTTATCAGTATTTAGGTTTTCATTAGAATTAGGTTTTATAATAGTTATAACTTTAGTAATAATTGGAATAATTTATGGACTAATAAACAAAATTAAGGTGTAATTTACACCTTAATCCTCTCACTTATTAACCTAAATACTTTTTAATTCTTCTCTATTTAAGTCTAGAGTATTTATCATGTCCCGAAGCTTTTCTTGAACTTCTTTTAACATTTGATCTGCATATTCTCTTGCACCAAGTCTTATATCTTTAGCATTTTTTTTAGCACTATTAATGATTTCTTCAGCCCTTTCCTTAGCTTGCCTTGTTACTTCATCTCTTTCAATTAATTCCTCGATATGTAACTTTGCTTCATTGGCTATGTTTTCAGCTTCATTATGTGCTTCTGCTAAAATCCTTTGTCTTTCTTCCTTTATCCATTCTGCTTGTTTAATTTCATCAGGTAATTTAATTCTAATTTCATTTGTAAGATCTAATAATTCTTGTTTATCTAAACAAACCTTAGAAGAGAAAGGAATCGTGGAACCATCTTCAATAACTTCCTCCAATAAATCAATTAATTTTAATACATCCAATATATTAGTCCCCCTTTAACTTATAATTAATAGCTTTCTCTACATAATCCGGTACTAAACCAGAAATATCACCATCAAAACCGGCAACCTCTTTGACCATACTTGAGCTTAAAAAAGTGTATTGGCTGCTTGACATTAAGAAAATTGTTTCCAGTTCATTATCCAGCTCTCTGTTCATTAAAGCCATTTGAAGTTCATATTCAAAGTCTGTTACTGCTCTTAGACCTCTAATAACTGTAGAAATGCCCCTGGTTTTTGCATAATTTACCAGCAATCCTGAAAAGGTATCTATTTCTACATTTTTTAAATCTTTTACAACTTCCTTTAACAATTTAATCCTCTCATCCACTGAAAATAAAGTTTTTTTCGTAGGGTTATTTAATATTGACACTATAACTTGGTCAAATTTTTTTGAGCATCTTTCAATTATGTCTAAATGCCCATATGTTACTGGGTCAAAGCTTCCCGGATATATTACTATCATTATTATTCCTCCTCATTTGTGTAAAAAGTTACTGTAGTTGTTCCATATTCTCTAAAGTCTGTTTTTACTAAACTAAAAAAGTTTTTCGGTAAAGTAATCTCTCTTTCATGTTCAATTATAACAAGTCCATTTTTTTTGATGAGCATTTCTTTACATATCAATTCTAAAGCAGGTAAAACTAAATCTTTTTCATAAGGCGGGTCCATGAAGATATAATCAAATGTAATATTTCTTTTACCAAGTATCTTTATAGCACTTTCAAAACTATTTTTGTATATGTATGACTGGGATGTTAAGCCGGTATGCTCTAAATTTTCTCGGATTATCTTAATACTAATATTATCATTATCTATAAAATAACATTCATCTGCTCCTCTACTTAAAAACTCTATGCCAACACTTCCTGAACCAGCAAATAAATCCAGTACCTTGCTTTTCTCAGAAACGGTTCTTAATATATTAAATATAGACTCCTTTACTCTATCTGTTGTAGGTCGAACGTCTAATCCTTTTGGAGCTTTTAATTTACGACCTTTAACTTTTCCTGTAATTACCCTCACTTTACTTTCCTCCCATTTTTCCTAATACTATTTTAGCATATCGTCAATTCTCATACAAAGTAAAATGACAATCAAATAGTGAATATTTTATATTATAATTACATAAATTATTTCTAGGCAAATGTCTACTATAATTCTCATTAGTCTTTTTCTTTAATTCCTCCTCTATTTTAAATAGTTTTAAGTTAAAATTATCAAAAAGAAAGGTATAAATCTCTACCTTTCTTTTTTTTGCTAATACATAAATTTTTATTCCCTCAATTAAATGAAATTTCTTCTAATTCTTCTCTAAACATCTTTATAATTTTATTTTTCAACTTCATATGCTTTTCTAAATTTAACTTTGGGTCTTCATTTATTATTCTTTGTGCAGCACTTTGAGCATTTTTTAATATATTTATATCATTGAAAATATTAGCAATTTTTAATTTTGGTATACCATGCTGTCGAGTTCCGAAAAACTCTCCGGGACCACGAATTTCTAAATCTTTTTCGGATATTATAAATCCATCAGTACTATTTTCCATAATATTCATTCTCTCTTTTGAAATTTTGCTCCTACTTTCATTTGCCAATATACAGTAAGATTGATATTCTCCTCTGCCAACTCTACCCCTTAATTGATGTAATTGTGCCAACCCGAACCTTTCAGCATTTTCAATAAGCATTATACTAGCATTTGGAACGTTTACTCCAACCTCTATAACAGTTGTTGATATAAGAATATCTATATCATGATTAATAAACTTAGACATGATGTCATCCTTTTCTCCAGCTTTCATTTTTCCATGTAATAATCCTAGTCTTAAGTCTTTAAAACATTCGCTTTTTAGTTCTTCATAAAGCTGCACGGCAGATTTAATATCAAGTTTTTCTGATTCTTCAACCAGCGGACATACTATATATGTCTGCCTGCCTTCAGCAATCTGCTGTCTTATAAAATTATATGCTCTTTCTTTCATTTTACTGTCTATAGCATAGGTTTTAACCTGTTTTCTGCCGGGAGGCAGTTCATCAATAATAGATATATCTAAATCACCATAAAGAATTAAGGCTAAGGTTCTCGGTATTGGAGTAGCAGTCATTACAAGCACATCTGGATTATAACCTTTTGATGATAACATAGCTCTTTGTCTTACTCCAAATCTATGCTGTTCATCAGTTATAGCAAGACCTAAGGCTTTAAATTCTACACTATCCTGAATTATTGCATGAGTTCCTATTATAATATCTACATCACCATTTTTAATTTTCTCTAGGATGTTTGTTTTTTCTTTGTTAGTAAGACTTCCAACTAATAGCTCACATCTAATATCATATTCTTTAAATAAATTAGTAATACTTTCGTAATGCTGTTTAGCCAGTATTTCAGTTGGTGCCATCATAACAGATTGATAACCTGAGAAATGTGCTTTCATCATAGCTAATACAGCTATAATGGTTTTTCCTGAACCTACATCACCTTGAACCAGCCTATTCATAGGATTATGAGATTCCATATCAGCTGTTATCTCATTAAGAACTCTTTTTTGAGCATTAGTAAGCTCAAAAGGCAATGATTTTAAAAATTTATTAATTTGTTTAGTCTCACTAAACTTAATCCCTTTTTCTGTTTGATGATATTTATTCTTTAATGCAAAAAGTCCTAATTGGAGTAAAAACAACTCTTCAAAAACTAATCTTTTTCTTGATATTAAATATGACTCTTTATCTTTTGGAAAATGTATGTTAATAAGGGCTTCTTTAATATCTGGGCAGTTGTTTTGTTTAAGTATGTAATCCGGTAAAACATCTTCTTCAAAATTTAGATATTCTTTTAATACTAAAGATACAAGTTTTATAATCTCGTTATTAGATATTTTACCAGTCAATGAATATATAGGGATTATTCTACCAACCAATCCGTTCTTACCATTATCTTTTTCAGAATAAGGTTGATGAATCTGTATATCCATACCAACTCTCTTAATCTTACCGTTTACCTTTATGGATTCTCCTATAGAAAATTTATCTTTAATATAATTCTGATTAAACCACACTAAAAACCCAGCAGCAGAATCATCTTTAACCGGGATTTTAGTAATCGTCAAACCTCTTCTTGGTCTAAAAACTGTTGGTAATCCTGAAATAGTAACTCTACAGTTTGCCTTCTGTCCATCTTTACAATCTATCAGTTTTACAAAATTTCTTCTATCTTCATATGTTCTAGGAAAATAATATAATAAATCTCTAATAGTTTTTATTTCTAATTTTAAAAAGCTTTTTATCTTTTTAGGTCCAACACCTTTAAGATATTGTAATGATGTATCTAAATTGCTCAATTAACTTACCTCCAGAACGTGTATTTATATTTTATATTATATACATAAACTTATAATTAAAGCAATAAAAAGCAGCTAAGTACTTTACTTAACTGCTTTTTATTATAAATTCACGTATCTATATTTATTAGTTATTTATTATTCAATTGAAAAAATATAATAGTAAAGCGGCTGTCCACCATAAATTATAGTAATATCAAAATCTTTTAATTCTTCTTCCAGTTTTTCAGCTAGTTGATTAGCTTTTTCTTCTTTAATATCTTCTCCATAAAAAATAGTTATAAGTTCATTTTCATCTGTCACTGTATTCTTAATTAATTCAAATGATACCTCGTTTATATCATTTCCAACTGATAGTATTTCTCCATCACAGATTCCCATAATATCATCTTTATTAATTTTCTTATTATTAATTTCAGTGTCTCTAACAGCAAAAGTTACTTCACCGGTTTTAACATCCTCAATAATAGAATTCATTTCATTGACATTATGGTCAATATCTAAGTCTTCATCAAAAACAAGTAAAGCTGAAATTCCCTGGGGAATAGTTTTAGTTGGTACAACGTAAATATTCTTATCACTTAATTCTTTAGCTTGATTAGCAGCTAAAACAATGTTACTGTTATTAGGTAATATTATAATGTTTTCAGCTGTTATTTGATTTACAGCTTTTAAAATGTCCTCTGTACTAGGATTCATAGTCTGCCCACCAGTAATAACATAATCAGCATTTAAATCTTTAAAGACATTTTTAATACCATCTCCCATTGCAACAGTAATAAATCCATATTTTTTTTGGGATGTTTCAATTATTTCATTAGCAGTTTCATCACTTATTACCTTAGATCTGTGCTGGTATCTCATATTGTCAATTTTTATATCAATTAATTCACCGTAAGCTAATGCCTTCATAAGCACATCACCGGGATTGTTAGTATGGACATGAACCTTAATAATACTGTCGCTGCCCACAACGAGTAAAGAGTCACCTGCTTTTAAAAGTTCATTTCTAATATCATCAACATTAGCATCTGTGTTATTAATAATAAACTCTGTACAGTATCCAAATGTAATATCCTCCAAATCATGATCATCAACTATTTTCATCTCATTTTCAATATCATCAATGTCTTCAAAAAAATGATTCTCCCCTCCAGTTAGAGCCTCTAAAGCTCCTTTAAGAATTATTAGTAATCCTTTACCTCCTGCATCAACAACTCCTGCTTTTTTTAAAACGTCTAACATTTCAGGAGTTTTCTTTAAGATTATTTCTCCATGTTTAATTACCTTTTCTAAGAATACTATAATATCTGTCTCATAATTTGATACTTCTAAAGCTTTTTCTGAACATTCCCTAGCTATTGTTAATATTGTACCTTCTATGGGCTTCATTACAGCCTTATATGCTGTATTTGAACCAAGTTTGAAAGCGTTTGCTATTATTTTAGTATCAAGTTTATTTTTATTTTTTAATCCATTAGCAAATCCTCTAAACAATTGAGACAAAATAACTCCCGAATTTCCTCTAGCTCCCATTAAAGTTCCATTGGACATAGCTTTAGCAATATCATTTATATTATTGCTATTTAAACTTTTTATCTGTTTTACTGCTGACTGTACAGTTAGTGACATATTAGTTCCAGTATCACCATCTGGTACTGGGAATACATTTAAATCATTGATTGATTGTTTATTTTTTTCTAAAGAAGCTGCTGCTCCCATAAACAACTTCTTAATTAATTCTCCGTCTATGTATTCAATTTTCAACTTTAGTACCTCCTAATCTACTTTTGAACTCTTACTCCTTCTACGTTTATATTTATTGTCTGGACATGTAATCCTGTTAAATTTTCTAAATTGTATTTCACCTTCTCAATAATATTATTAGCTACTACAGAAATCTTAGTACCAAACTGAACTACTATATACAAATCAATAGTTAACTTATCTTCTTCAGAATAAACTTTTACACCTCTAGTTAAATTGTCTTTTCTAAGAAGCTCAACTAGACCATCAGCAGCATTTCTATTGGCCATTCCAACTAAACCATAACATTCCATAGCTGATAAACCTGCAATAGAAGCAAGCACTGAATCATCTATGTATATAGTGCCGTAATCATTTTTAACTTTAGCTGACATCAATAATCCTCCTTATAACTAATTTAAATTATATTATACAATATTTCTATGATTATATTCTACCCTATTATTATAATCTATTCAAATATGTTATCATTATTATCATTAAAATAGCATTTTTTGAACTTTTTATTGCAATAATATTGATAAATATGTTAAAATAAAAAGTACGTAAATTGAGAGATAATTGTTTTTATTTTATATAGTCAAGGAGGTGTTTATAATGGCTAAGTACTGTGAGGTATGCGGTAAAGGAAAGATTTCCGGACATAGTATAACTTTCTCTGATCGCAAAATCAAGAGAAAATGGAGTCCAAATGTACGTAGAGTTAGAGCCATTGTTGATGGTACAAAGAAAAGAATGAATGTTTGTACAAGATGTTTAAGATCTGGTAACGTGCAAAGAGCTTTATAAATAATATGGCTTCCTAACCATCACAGGAAGCCTAATTTTGTAGCTTTTTTCTTCTTTTTAACAACTTCGTTATAAACTTTGGTAATTTTATAAATATAACTTTCAACTAACTGCACCTCCGTTAACTGTCAAACAAATACCACCCAATTCTTATAAGAACTAACCCAATGAATGAATAGAAAACCCAACTGGGAAGTAAATAAAAAATGTATCCCAGTAGAACTATAACTAAGGTTATAAAAAAAATAGCAGGAAGATTTCTCATATATCCAGCTCCTAAAAAATTTTAAATAATGCTAAGCCTGCAGCTATTAACAATCCCCCTAATATGAAAAACCAAAACTTTAAAGGAACTACCTGAATTATGATTATGCTTCCAACAACAGCTAAAACTACACCTACTATTTGCTTTAGGTTGTTTTTATAATAGAACTTGTCAAAAAAATTTCTTCATAAAACCACCCCTTTATTAATCCATTCAAGCATCATATTATATTCTATTCCTAAAATTCTTAGTTGTTACAAGTCAATGTTTAAACTTTTTAATTTTTAAGGTTTTATATAATTTTATTAATACAAAAACAAAAAGATGCCTTTTAAGCATCTCTAAATACTAATCTCTAGCTTTGATAACTAAAAATATTCCTTCTTTTATACTTATTTCTCCTTTTTTATTAATAATTTTATTACTTATTCCAAAAGAAGAGTCCATATTAAAATCTTTATCAGTAGTTTCGTATTCAAATCCCCTTAATGTTACTCCTCTTACTGCTTCAGTTAAGGGTATCAAGGAAATATAATGATTTTCAGTTCTTTCTAACATAAGATAGCTATCTGTAATGTAAATTTCATTATAATTATTAATTATTTTAGATTTTATACCTTTTTTTAATAGCTTTTTTAAAAGCATGATATTAGCTAGAGTGTGATCTATCCTTGTTCCAATAGCACCAAGTAAAGTTATTTCTTTTGCTCCCATTTCCAATGCATAATCTAATGCTAATTCTGTATCTGTTTTATCTTTTCTTGTAGAAAATCTATAAAACTTAATATTTTTCTCCTTCATAAAGCTTAGTACTTTTTCATCTATGGAATCTAAATCACCAACAATAATATCCGGGTATATATTTAAATCAATAAAATACTTAGCTCCGCCATCAGCACAAATGATGAAATCAGCTTCATCTACTGAGTTTATTAATATATTTTTGTTTTCTATAGTTCCATTGGATATAATTAGAATTTTCATCTCATTCCTACCTTTTGGATTATACTGTATTTTTTATAAGTCAGAAAAATTTAAATATTTTCTTGTCTTTTTATAATGCTCTATTCTATCATCTCTGTTCTTAGTATGAAATTCAAATAAATGACCATCTAAATCTCTAAAATATATTGATTTTCCTTCATCATCATGTCTTGGTCTGCTTTCTATAATATCTACTCCTAATTTTATTAGTTTTTTATGTATATCATCATAATCACTTTCGTTAATAGTAAAGCTTATATGTGTATAGGATTTGTAAATATCATTTCTTGGAATGTCTTTTTCAACATTTAAAGCAATCCATAAACCATCTAAATCAAAATATGAAAGTTTTTCCCCTTTGACCAGTAATCTTGCACCAAATACTTTTTCATAGAATTCAGTAGCTTTATCTATATCTGATACAGAAAAGGTAATATGATTAATTCCATTTAATTTCACTCTTTACATTCCTCCATTACTATTTTTAAATAAATGTTAAAATTACAACTACTGCTACTAAAAAGAATAAATATCCTATTTTATTTTTTTTAAATACAACTTCTTCCACTCCAATTAAGATCATAAAAATTATATAAAATAACTTTAAGCTGTTTAGAATTATTCCCATGGCATTTGTAATGAAATGTAATATACTTAAAACAATTACGATTCCACCTAAAATTCCTTTGATTATATTATATAACTTTAAATTCTTATTTTTAAAATCCATTTTATACTCCTGAACTTTAATTTTTATTTATAAATATTTTTAGTTAATTAATATCTGCTACTCATTATTTGAACCTATATTTCCTTTATACGTAATTCTGTCTGTGTACTTATTAAGAACTATATTTAAAGAGTTTTCTAAATTAATTCCCGTACTATTAGCTATACATATTAGAGAAAATAAAACATCTCCAAATTCTTCTTCCCACTTAGAGGTTTTAGAAAATTCTTTCTTTCCATAATCATTTCCTTTTAATAATTCCTTTGAAAGTTCACCTATTTCCGAAACAACATCAAGTAATCTGGCTTCTACACTTGTTTCAAGCTGATGTTCACTAACAAATTGTTTAACTATACTCTGTACTTCTTTTAATTTCATAGCAATCCCTCCTTAATACTAATTATAGGTATATTAACATCTACTTTCTATTATGTAAATATTATAAATTGTGCTTATTAATAAATTCTTTTACCTTTTTTCTAGTTTTAGGGCTGAGACTATCTGATTGAAGCTTAATAAAATTTTCAATAGTTTCTTTATCATCTATTTTATCATATAATTCATCTAAAACCTCTATAATATCACTTTTTAATAATTCTTTCTGCCTTTGAGGATATTTACAGATTTTGTCTACATGTACTAGAACCTTTATAATTTCTTCAGCATATTCAGTTTTATTTTTAACAACTTTTTTCATATTTTTTAAAAAACATTGTGCTGTCATAAATTTGTCATCGTTAAAATGCTCAATATATCTAGAATAAATATTATCAAATAATTTATCTTTATCTACGCTTGTTAAATTACCTAAAATAGTTAATCCTATATCTCTATGATATGAATTTTTATGATCAAGAAGATAAACAAAGTCATTCCAGTATTTATAGAATAACTCAGGTTTTTTCTCACTAGCCTTTGAGATTACGTAAAAACAATTATAATAAACCATTATTTTTTTATTTGTCAATAATAAATTTATTACTTCTGTTCTAATTGTTTCATCATCTAGTACAGATTCAACAAATTCATCTACATTAATATTTTTTTCAGAAATTTTATCAATTAATTTATCATCTAACATCTTTTATTCTCTCCCTTACGTAATTAAATATTTCTAAACCTATTTCAACACTTGGTGCTTCCCAAACTGCTTCCTGCTCACTAAATTTACCTTTCCATGAAATCAGCTCTGGTTGTTCAAAATAATAACTTTCACATAATTCTAATTTAAATCTATATGGTGTATTTATTTTAACACCTTCTGCTTTATCTGCTCTTTTTAATGATTCCAATACCCCTTGTTTAATTATCGGATATGTTTCTTTGATACTAGGTTCCCATTTTTTTGATTTATCTTTTACAGAAATATGTACCACTTTTTCTGATAATTCTTTAGCTTCTTTTTCAGATGCAGCACACCCTATATTTGCCAGATATTTTACTCCCTGAAAACTAAGAATTGCCATTCCAATTTCTGCTATGTGAATGTCATTAATCCAAAATGCTTTTAATGGAGGAGATTGAATTGTGTGTGCAAAATAGGCATTTCCTTCTCCGTTTCTTGCATGTTGTCCAACTGTTATTAATCCAAACGGATTAATTTGTGCTTGTCCTCTTATTCTTCTCCAAAAAAAACATCTATCCGGTGTATCAAACAACTTTACATTTGACGGTAATTTTTCAACTATTACATTATGCTCGGGATTGCCTGCATAATGTGCATCATAGTATAATATTTCATCTATTCCAAATTCATTTGCAGCTTCACAAACTGCTAAAATATCTGAAGTCATTTTTTCTCTGCCATATTTTCTCCATTCTTCTGTTCCATTTCTCAATAATTTTATATCTGCATCAAATATACCTGATGCTCCTTCCATATCAGAAATTAATATTAACTGTTTTTTCATTTTAAAACCTCCATCTATAAATTTGTAGTTTATTGCAAGTGTTAAATTCGTTGGTATTACTTGGTTTTGTGTGAAATTTATGATCTTCTTGTAAAATATCTCATTATCAAATAAGTAATATTAACAGATTTTAGGCACTTTTTCACCATCACTTGTAAGGGTCTATTTGTCATGCAATCCTTTAGTTTTTAACGTTCTCAGCCGCAAAATAAAATGGAGTTTTTTACATATTTTCACTGCTATATAAATTTACTTTGATATACCCTTAGACCCAAATTCAAAATACCCTATCTTTACAATAACCTAATTAAACAAATTAATATTTTGCATTTACTTATTTAATTATATTATAATTCATTTAATATATAGTTATAGTTTAATTGTATTTATTGATATTGTCAATTGTTTTTTTAATATTTTTCATTTTGATTTTAATTATTTTAATTAAATTACAATTTTTATCTAGAAAAATAGAAAACTTATTTATTTCAGTATTAAATTGAACTGTAAATATTTAGATGCTTTATAATTCTTTTTTCAAACTTATAAACTCTCTTAATATTTTTATCTAAATTATATTTAGATTTTTCTTTAAAAGCCTTTTAAAATCTTTTTTAAATTTCAGTGCCGATACAATTTCCAGTTCTCCATCCTCATCAGTTTTTAGTTTAATATCTATTGAATTTTCATGTATATTACAGTATATATCCTTTATTTTACTATATTCACTCCTATCAAGTTTTTCAGCAAGTCTAGCAAATAAGCTTAAGAACTCAATTATATGATAATCTCTTTTATTTATCAGCATCTCATACTTCCGCCAATTCTGTTCAAACTTATCTTCTCTATGCATAGCAACTATAAAAGCACAAATAACTAATTCTCTATTATTTAATCCATACAATCTTGAATTTATCATTAAATAAAAACCGTGTTTATGATGATTGTAATAGTCAACATACATACCTATATCATGCAGCAATGCCCCTACCTTTAAAAGCTTCCTCTCAGCTTCTCCTAAGCCGTGCAGCTCTTTAGTCTGATCAAATAAAGATAAAGCTAACTGCTGCACATGATAGCTGTGCCTTATGTTAGCATCATATCTTTTCAATATATTATTTATACTATGAGCTAAAACATCATCAATAACATTTCTATTTAAATCAATAGTATTAATACTATCAACAGTTTGTAAATATTTCTTGAAAAATACTCCTTCCCTAAGGCCATTTCCACTAATTATAATTTTTTCTGTTTCAATGTATTTCATAAGACTTATTAAAGGTGCTAATCCTCCTGTAATAATATCAGCTCTATCTTTATTCATACCCGGAATATTTTTTCTCTGCTTTAGATTTAAATTAGATACTCTATTATATACATACAGCACTTCATCTGGAGTTACTTGATAATTATGTAAGCTTTCAAAAGGAAATTGTATCTTTTTTCTGTCCATTTTTGCTATAGTACGTATTGTCCCACCTAATCCTACAATCGGCAATCTTTTATTATCATTTAACCATTTAATATTACTAAATTGATTTGCTAAATGCTCTTCTAAAGTTTTAAGGCTTTCTTTATTAATTATATCTTTACTTAAAAATCTTTCTGTAACCAGTACTGCTCCAAAGGGAAGACTGATTGCTTCTTTTACCATTCTATCTTTAACCAAAATTATTTCCGTACTTGCCCCACCTATATCCACAATAATACAATCTTTAATATCAATTGTATTTATTACTCCGACAAAATCATAGTAAGCTTCTTCCATACCACTAATGACTTCAATTTTAAACCCTGTCTCTCTCTTAACTTTTTTGATAAAATCATCTCTGTTTTTAGCAATTCTAACAGCAGCAGTTGCTAAACAAATAACATTTTTAACATCATATACTTTTATAAGTTTGTTAAAAAGTTTTAAAGTAGTTATAGTGCGATTCATAGGTTCTTTTTTAAGTGTAAGTTCTTCTCCCATTCCTTCACTAAGCCTAACCATCTCTTTTACATGATCTATCATTTTATATGATTTATTTTTATATATTTTCATAATTAAAACGTGTACTGAATTAGAACCTAAATCAATAATTGCAATTTTATCATCCATCTTCAATCTCCTTAAGTAATGTTATCAAAGTATATGTAGTAAATAAGTTAGCATAGATATTATATAATTATACTATAAATTAATATCCTATTCTATTTAAATAGCTATTATGCAGTTCAAAAAGTAAGTATATTTATCTAATTGGCTTAAAACCTGAAAAAAATCTATCATTTTCATTGTCATTTACATATTCATAAACATTATTTGCAAAAAATTCCTGAGCATTAAATACAAATTTTTCTTCTTTGTCTATTGGTATATAAATACCTTCTGAAGTTAGAATTCTAGTCTTTTCTGTATCATTTAGAATTATTTTAAGAATTGATTTTATTCTTTTTTTAATTCTTTTGTCCTCTATCGGACAGAAAATTTCAACTCTTCTATTTAAATTTCTTGACATTAAATCAGCACTTGAAATAAAAATTTTTTCATTACCTTCATTATAAAAATAGTATATTCTGCTATGCTCTAGAAACCTTCCTACAATACTCCTGACAGTTATATTCTCACTGACCTTAGGTATATTTGGTCTTAAGCAGCAAATACCACGTACTATAAGCTCAATTTCTACTCCATAATATGAAGCTCTATAAAGCTCTTTTATAATTTCCGGGTCTACTAGAGAATTCATTTTAGCAATTATCTTCGCCTTTTTACCCTGCTTTGCATTTTCAATCTCATTATGAATTAGTTCATTAAATCTTTGCCTTAAATTTAGAGGAGCAATATCAAGCTTAAATAATTCCGGAGGCTCTGAATATCCGGAAAGCATATTAAAAATAGCAGAAGTATCTGATCCAAAATATTCATTACAAGTAAATAAACCTAAATCAGTGTAGAATTTAGCCGTTATGTCATTATAATTACCTGTTCCAATATGAACATATCTCTTAATTTTATCTTCTTCTCTCCTAACAACTAAAATTATTTTACTATGAGTTTTTAATCCTATTAAACCATAAATTACATGACAACCTGATTTCTCAAGTTTCTTTGCCCAGTTTATATTATTTCTTTCATCAAATCTTGCTTTTAACTCAACTAAAACTGTCACCTGTTTTCCTCTGTCTGCAGCTTCTGATAAAGCTTTAACTATTGGAGAATCACCGCTAACTCTATATAAAGTCTGTTTTATAGCAAGAACACTTGGGTCTTTAGATGCCTTCCTGACAAAATCTACTACAGGTTCGAAATTCTCATATGGATGATGCAGTAAAATATCTTTTTTAGATATAGCATCAAAAATATCATCTTCATTAAATAAATCTATGGGAGTTTGCTGAACATGCTTTTTAAACCTAAGTTCATCATATCCTTTTTTAGGTAACACATCAAATATAAATGTTAAGTCTATAGGTCCATTAATGTAATATATCTCTCCTTTATGAACTTTTAATTCTTCCTTTAATATTTCAACTAATCTTTTATCTATATTATAATCAACCTCTATGCGAATAGTTGCACCCCATCTTCTTAGCTTTATAGATTTTTCAATTTCTATTAAAAGGTCTTCTGCTTCGTCTTCATGTATACCTAAATCTGCATTTCTAGTAATTCTATATGGAAATGAACATATTATCTCTTTTCCTATAAACAACTTGTCTAAAAATAAATCTATTACTTGTTCCAGTAGTATTAACCGTTTAAAGTTTTCATCTTTTTTAGGAATCTCAATCAATCTTGGTAAAACTGAAGGTACTTGTACTGTTGCAAAAATTGCTTCATCGTCCGAGGCATTATTGTCTTTTACCAATAATCCAATATTTAAGCTCTTGTTTAATATTAGTGGAAAAGGTCTCCCTGAGTCTACAGCCATAGGAGTTAGAACAGGATAAACATTGTTGATAAAATGTTCATCTAAAACCTTAATATCTGCTTTTGACAGATTGTCCTTATTGATAAATTTAAATCCATTATTTTTAAGTTCCGGAACTAGATTTTCATTTAAGCACTTATACTGTTCTTCTAACATGCTATGAGTTCTTTGAGAAATTCTCTTTAACTGCTGCTTAGGGGTTAATCCCGCAAGATCAGCCTTATCAAAACCAACATTTACTTGATCTTTTAAAGATGCTACCCTCACCATAAAAAACTCATCAAGATTTGAGCTTACTATGGATATAAACTTAATTCTTTCAAAAAGAGGATTTCTATCATCTTTGGCTTCTTCTAAAACTCTATCATTAAATTCTAACCATCCTAGTTCTCTGTTGAAAAAAAACTCACTATTACTAAAATTTAAATTATCCATAATTAACCACCCTTTTAGTCTTTAATATAGGGGTAACACCAAAAACCTCTTGAAAAAATTCTGAATTTGTTTCAAATGTCCATATTTCTAGTAAGGCATCTTCAAAAACATCTACATTAAACACCGCATGATCTTTTTTTAGAAAAATTTCAACATTTTTAACTTTTTGTTTGTGGCTTCTGTCCAAGGCATCTGCTATTCTTAAAATTGCTACAAGTTTAGAAACTAATAATCTATTTTTCTTCCTTAGGTGTTTAAAATTTGAGTGTGAATAATCCGGAACTTCATCTCCATGATACCTGGCTATATTTGCAATGATTTCAAGCTGCTCATTTGATATTCCCATAATATCACATGACATTATTATATTATATGAATCTTGATGATGATTAGCTAAACTTATGAACTTCCCAATATCATGTAAATTAGCTGCAACTTGAAGTAATAGTCTTTCTTCATCTCCCATTCCGTGAAGTTCTTTTAATTGATCAAATATTATTAAACACTTACTTTCTACATCATCAATATGTGGAATATCACTTTTGTATATTTTAGCTATATATCTTGAAGACGAAACTATATCTTCTATAAACTCTCTTTGCCTGTTTGTAGAAAATATATTATCCACAATATCAGATATTAAACCATCTCTTAATGAAATTAAAGGAGCGTGAATATCCAAAGATGAAGTTTTATCTAAGAATTTCTTGAAAATAATCATAGAAGGTAATAGTAAATCTGCTCTATCTTGAGGTATATTGTATTGTCTTACTATGGAGCTTGTGGGCTTAAACATTAATTCGTTATATAATCTCTTAAAGCTTTCTCCATTAATAAATTTAGGAGTATCTGTATCTTTAGTATTATTACATATTTGAGCTATTACTGGTATTTCTCCCCCAATAGCTATAAAATTATTAATTTCCATATTGGTTTTAAAAATTCTTAGTCCATCTATCTTACTTTCTACATATTCTTCAAGAATCTTAGGAAAATCAAGAGTCCTTCTCTCAAGGCTTGATAAAATTTCTTTTATTCTTAAAGAACCTATCTTAGTACTTTGACTAGATGCAAGTTTACCTTCTATGTAAACAGACATTTCTGTACTTCCGGAACCTACATCTATAATTATAGTACCTTTCTCCCTAAATTTCTTGTAATCTCTTACCTTGTCCCTAATTGACTTATATGTAATATATTTAACTTCTGAATTATTAATAACTTCTATATTAAATCCGGTTTTAATATTAATCTGATCTATTATGTATTCTCTGTTTTTAGCTTCTCTGATAGCTGTAGTTGCAACAATTCTATATCTATCAATATTATAATCATTCATTAACTGCCTATATCCTTTTAAAATATCACATATTCTTTCAACTGTTTCAAACTTTACCTTCCCGGAACTAAAGGTATCCGTACCAACTGAAGCAGCTCTTCTTAAATTCTCTAAAGTCCGCACATTACCATTCTTATCAATTTCAGCTATTTTCATTTTTATAGAATGTGAACCTAAATCTATCCCAGCTACAACTTGGTATTTTTTATCCTTTTTCATACTATCTCCTTTCTTAAACTTTATTATTATATTATATACCACTTATTTACCAATACCTTACTCTTAAATAGTTATTATATAATATAAATGTAAAAACTATATTAATATTTTAGACAAACATCTAATGAACTATAAGAAATTAGTTGTAGTGCTGCTCTTATTATTACTGAAAGCTTTCCTTTATTTACAGCTTGATAGAATATGATTATTATAAATACAAAATACTGAATCACTTTGTAAAAAATATAAAATAATAGGACTCTTAGTTAGAGTCCTATTATTTTATCTATGAAGTTTTGAATCTCAACCTTGTCTTTATTAGTTATAATCTCAAAATTATCGCTATCATGAATGATTACGAATATATCGTGATTTCTATTATAATACATGTATCCGTAATGTCTAGCCCCACCTTCTTTAGCATCATAGTACCTTAAAGGAGTTTCATAAAGGCCTTCTTTATTAAGGTCGGCTCTCATCAAAAAAAGAGAGAAAGATTTTGAATTTATAGTTATTTCTCCTTCCATATACTGCTTTAGAATAATACTTTTAATCTCTACATTAAACTCTGCCGATCCTTTTAAATTGAATTGAGGATCATATATATGATAACTATCTCTGATCGTGGTTTTGAACTCAAACAAGAAAAATACTGCAAAGATTATAACAAATATTGTTATGACTACTAATTTTCTTTTCATTACTACATACGAGGATAAAAGGTATATATAATACCTTTATCTGGTGAACCATATAAGTTTTTATATTCGTATTCAATATGTATATTTTTTTCAATAATATCCATATATGCTCCCATACCTCTCTCGAAAGCATGAATTGCTTTTTCAGTCATATAAGAATTGTTATGGTAGTTATTGATATTCATTTCTGTGATATCTAGTTTGATTATTTCTTGAATATACTTCTGATAGAATTTCTTATGTGCTTGTTCCTTAATCTGATCGTATTTTGAGTCAACATCCTCGACTTTTTTTAACTTTGAATCAGCGAAAGTGATTGTACTACTTAATACAAACGTCAAAATTAATATAATTGAAACAATTTTTTTCATTTATATTCCCCCTTAAATTTTTACATCACTTAGAGATAATAATATCATTTTTAGAAATGTATTATCAAGTAACGGAGGATTATGATGAATATATTAATACTATTAAGGCATATTCATCACTTTCTACTACTTCACTTTTAAATCTTTCTTTTGTATTAAAACTCAAAAAAGCAGGGGAATATAATACCCCTGCTTTGTCAGTGTCAATTTTACTTCATATCAATATCAGCAATAGAAATATTCGTTGGAAATCCATAAAATGAATAGTCTTGAATTTTTTCTGTATCAAAGACAACAAGTTCACTCATATAGGATATTGGAATAAATGAGTAGTTTGAACTAATTTCAGTAAGTATTAAATCAAATTGACTTTGTATATCTTCAGTATTTGTCATTATCATAAGATTATTAATTATTTCATCTCCATTTTCTAAATGAGCAAGTCCATTGACAGCACCTGGATCCATTAAAGGATCTTTTCTAATATTATTGATAGATGACATTGGATCATAGGGTAAACCATTTGTTGTCTTGCATACCATATCAAAATTCATTGCCATTAGATCATTAATGAATCCCATCATATCACGGGGTTCTAGAACGATGTCTATACCTACTTCTCTAGTATATGTCTGTATGGCAAGTAATAAATCATCCATTTTAGCAACACCAGCACCAGAAATATAACTAACTTTGATTTCAAGCTTTTTACCGTCTTTATCTCTAATTCCATCTCCGTCACTATCTATCCAATTTGATTCCTTTAATAATTGCTTTGCCGTTTCCACGTCATAAGGTATTTCTTCTATATCAACATTACAATATGGCAATGAACTATGTAATATTGAACTGGCAGGAGATTCTATTCCATAGAATAAATTATCACAAATACTTTTTCTGTCTATGGACATGCTGAGTGCCTTACGGATATTTATATCCTTTAAAAGTTCAGATGTATAATTAAAACTCATATATCTTGTTTGAAAAACTTGATCAGATATCTTTGTCTTATATTTTTTATTCTTGCTAAATTCATTAAAAACATCATGTGAAATATTCTCTTTTCCAAGAATCATATCAATTTCACCACTTCTTAGTGCTAAATATTTTGCCTCATTAGTGGGAATAATCTTAATATTAAATACATCAACCTCGGGTTCTTCTCCATGATAACTTGGATTTTTCACAAACCTATAAGAGCCGTCAGAATTACCATCATACATATAAGGTCCGGTTCCTAATGTTTCTGCTTTAGTTGCATCTGAATAAGTTCCATCTTCATTATAAGCATTTGGTGAAACCATTGCCATTGGGTTTAAAAATGTCATATCTTGTAAGAACCCGTAATACGGAATAGATAATCTAATATCTATCGTGTACTCATCTACTACAGTGACCTCTTCAATCAATGCTGCTGACATTCCAAATCCACTTATATACCTGCCAAGCAGAGCAGGAATATTCTCAAGGTTCAATTTTACCACATCGGCATTAAAATCTTCACCATCTGAAAACTTAACTCCTTCCTTTAGCTTGAAGGTATACTTCATACCATCTTCAGATACCTCCCAGTCTTCAGCCAGTCCTGGTACTACTTCACCATTTTCATAATTAACAAGAGTCTCATAAAAGTTATTTGCTAAGTACAAAATACCGTAGTTTGAAGAAATCTCTGGAGTAGAAATAGGCATAAACCCTTCTTCAAATCCCCAATCGTTAGAAATTGTAATCTCTTTTACATCACCATTTGTCTTATTCACTTGAGTTTTGCTTCCACAACCTGTTACAATTGACAATACCATTATTATGGCAATCAGTAAAACTAATAATTTTTTCATGTTGTCCTCCTTTAAATAATATTAACTTTTAAATTGTTATTCTGACTAGGATATACAGGCGGTAAAGATTTAATAAGCAGTTTTGAGTATTCGTGTTTAAAGCTTGAAAAATCATTTGCATTTTGGTTATATTCAACTATGACTCCATCTTTCATCACAAATACATTTTTTGATAAAAAAAGTGCTACATCAATATCATGAGTTATAAACAAATAGGTTGCACTAAGTTTTTTTCTTAATCTAATTAATAATTCCAATATTTTTTTTCTCACTGTTACATCAAGTCCGCTAACAGCCTCATCAAAAACAATGAGCTTAGGGTTAAGAGCAATAGCTCTTGCTATACATATACGTTTTAGCTGACCTCCACTAAGCTGATGCGGATAACGTTCTGTCAGTTCTTGAGGAAGTTCAACCATATTTAATAAATTCATAACTCTGTGATTGAGCTGGTTTTTACTTAGTTTTTCAAAAATAAGCAGAGGTTCAGAAATAGATTCAAAAACAGTATATTTAGGGTTAAGTGAACTTTTTGCATCTTGCATTACCATCTGAAAATTTGAACGTTTTTTTCTAATTTGATCTTTCGATAACAAAGATAGATTTTCACCATCTATAAAAATTTCTCCCTCTGTGCTTTTTTCCACAAAAACCAATAATTTAGCCAAGGTACTTTTACCGCTTCCAGATTGTCCCACTAAAGAATAACTTGTATTTTCTTTTAATGTGAAACTAACACCGTTAACGGCATTTAAAGTAGATTTATTTCCATATTTATCTTTAATTTTGTAAGTTTTGTATATGTCATTAACTTGAATCATTCTATCTACCTCCGGTGAGTATTCTAGCATCAAGTAATTGTTTTGTATACTCGTGATTAGGTCTATCAAATATATCAAAAACATTTGCCTGCTCAACTATTTCTCCATCCTTCATCACAATCACATAATCTGCCAGTTTAGCAATAACACCAAAATCGTGGGTAACTACAATGAGTGAAATATTGTTTTTTTTCATCTGGCAGAAATGCTCTAATACCATTGCTTGTGTGTTTACATCCAATGCCGTGGTTGCCTCATCTGCAATAACTATCTTAGGCTCTAACATAAGTGTTATGGCAAGCATTATTCTTTGTAACATTCCGCCGCTTAACATGTGAGGATAACTGTGCATTAGCTCTTTAGTACGATTTAAATGAACTTTCTCCAAGGCTTCAATCCCCATTTCATATGCTTGTTTTCCAGACATTTTATTATGAACTCTAATAGTTTCAGTAATTTGTGTTCCTATACGAAGTGTCGGATTAAATGCTGTCATTGGATTTTGCATTACAAGTGATATATCTTTTCCAATTATTTTTAATTTTTCTTTCCCCATTTTCATTAAGTCTGAATTATTAAATATCACATTACCGTTTATATTGAAAATCCTTTTATTTAAAAGCTGTAGTATTGCCATGCAGGTCATTGATTTTCCGCTTCCACTCTCACCAATAATGCCAACAACTTCTCCTCTTTCTATTCCAAATGAAATATTTTTTAGTATTTGTATGCCGGTTTTTTTTACCCACAAAGATAAATCTTTAATTTCTAAAACGTTTTTCATACCTACCCTTCCTCTTTTGAAATAATATCTCTTAAAGCCTCTCCAAACAAATTAAATCCAGCAGCAGTAAGTAAGATACATACCCCCGGATAAATCAGCAGTTGTGGATTTGAGTATAAATTTGATTTTCCATCACTTAACATTGCTCCCCATTCCGGAAGACCTTTTTCTATACCAATACCTAGAAATGCAAAACCTGAAATCATTAAAATAATGCCGGAAATTCCTGTGCTGAAATAGACGATTATTTGGGGCATAGTATTAGGCATAATGTGTTTAAGTATTATCCTAAAATCACTACACCCGGAAATTCTTGCTGAAATAACATACTGCTTGTTTTTCTCCTCTAGAACATAGCTCCTGATTACCCTAACAAACCATACCCACATTGAAATTACTACAGAAACTGCAATATTAATCATTCCCTGTCCTAATGAACCCACCAAAGAAAGAACAATAATCAACGGTGGAAATGCCATAAAAATATTGCATATAACGTTTAAAATTTTGTCAAATAATCCACCATAATATGCAGTAATTGTTCCTAAAATAATGCTTATAAAAGCTAATGAAAAAAGAATTGGTATTGCAATAAACAAAGAATAACGTGCACCATGTATGAGCCTTGAATATACACATCTACCCAGATTGTCTGTTCCTAATGGATAATTACTACTGGGTTCTTTAAATTTAAGTACAGGATTAACATCAACAGGGTCATTCTGTGCAAGGTATGGAGCAAACAAAGCAAATATAAAGATAATAAGTAAAATAGTAAGTCCAACCATTGCTTGAGTATTTTTAATAATATCTCTAAACATTTAAACCTCCTTAAATAGAAATTCTCGGATTTATTAAGTTGTTTACCAAATCTGCAAGCAAATTGCAGATTACAAATATAACGGCAAGAATTAAAACAGCTCCATTTATTGTAGGGAGATCTCTTCCAAAAATAGCATGTATCAAATGGTTTCCTAAGCCCGGCCAAGAAAATACATTCTCAACAATCGCACTTCCGGCAATCATATATCCAAAACTTTGACAAAGTGCAGTAATTACAGGAGGAAGAGAATTTCTAAGCACATACTTAGACATTATAGTACTATTTGATAAACCTCTCGCTTTTGCATATACAACATAATCCTTGTTCAAATTAGAAAGAATTGTTGAGCGAAGCATCCTTGTCAGAGAACAAATAACAGGAACAGCTATTGTGAGCGATGGAAGAATAAGACTTCTTAAACTTCCAAAATCAACAACTACAAATATAGGTATAAAAACCGCAAATGCTAAAAGCAAAAGAAATCCCAACCAGAAGCTTGGAATTGAAACACCGATTATTGAAACTATTCTTACTGCATGGTCTAATGCACTGTCTTTTTTAACTGCACAAATAAGTGCCACAGGAAATGTTATTAATACAATCCATAACATTGCCATGCCAACAATCGAAAGTGTTGCAGGCAGTTTTTTGAATATGTCTTCAATTACATAATTACGAGTTGTCAAAGATTTGCCAAAATCCCCTTTTAAGCAATTAATAAGCCAGTTATAATACTGTTCATATATGGGTAAATTCAAGCCTAATTCTTCTCTAACGGCTTCTATCTGCTCTTGTGTGGGATTAGGTATGTTTTTCATAACATAGGCCTGTGCCGGGTCAACAGGAGAAATACTTGAGAAAATAAAAGACAAAATAGTTACGCCAATTAAAACAATTAGTAATCCTAATATCCTTCTACCTATATAAAATATCAACTTATATCTTCCCTCCTTAAAGTTAGAAATATCTAACTCTAGAATAAAAATTTTTGGAACCAGATAAATTGTTAGATTGCCCTAACTCAGAATATCAATTCCGACTACTTTTGTCAACTTTTTTTCAAATAATATTATCATTTTTATGCACAAAAAACCTGCCCCTTAGGAAAAGACAGGTTTTACACATATTATATAAAGAAATAATCTATGCTTTTTCTTGTGTTGCCCTAAGAATATTGAATTCCTTTTTAACTAATATAACAACCCAAATAGTTATAATTAAATCTATTAAAAAAGTTCCATAATAAACCCATTGAATACCAAATAGTCTAGGTAATATAAGCATTACGGGTACATAAAATATTAATTGTCGTGCAATTCCTATCATTGCTGCCGGTTTTCCCTTGTTTATAGCTGGATAGAATGTCATCATCATAAATATAACAGGCAGAATCGGCAGAAGTGACATATAAACTCTAAAATATAATAAGCTGCTAGCATCAAATATCCTGTCTGCAAACATTAAACCTAATACAGCGTCAGGTTTAATCATTACTATTAACCAGAAAGGTAACATCATCAAAGTACTGACCAGTCCAAATATTTTAAAACTGCTGATTACACGAAGATTATTTTTTGCACCGTAATTAATACCAATAACAGGCTGTAATGCTCTCATAAGTCCAAAAATAGGTGTCAGTAATAAAGTGAAAAATCTGAATATAGCACCATAAAGTGCTAAATCATATGTCGTTCCATATTTGGATAATGCGTTAAAAATTACTACAGACTGCACAAGAGTCATCACAGTCATAATTAGTGACGGCATACCCATTGAAAAGATGTCTTTTATAATCTTTTTATCTCTAGATACTTTAAAGGGGCGGGCTTCGAAAGATGCTTTTCCCTTTGCAAAATATAAAATACCTGCTATTGTATAAACAAGCATCCCAAGATTAGTACCCCATGCCGCACCGGCAACTCCCATCTCCATTAATACTATAAAAACATAATTTGCTGCGATATTTACAACCAGCCCAATACCCATTATAACTGCAGCTGATTTCATTTTTCCCTCAGAACGCACTATCATGTTTCCTGCTAAACCATAAATCCAAAATAATGCACCTATAACTGTTATTTGAAAGTAGGTTTTACCTATTTCCAATACATCACCTGTACCACCCATCACTTTAACCAGAGGTGTTGTCAATAGTAAAGCAATTGCTACATATATAATTGTAATAATAATAGATAGATAATTAACATTTCCCAATATCTTTGTCTGGGTTTTTTTATCATCTGCTCCCAAAGCTATGCTAAGTGCCGATCCTGCACCAACTCCAATTAAAGAACCCAATCCAAGAGTTATTTGAGCTAATGGAAAGGATATAGTAACTCCTGCCAAAGCTGACTCTCCAACAAAGTTTCCTACAAACATTGCATCAATAAGTGAATTTAGTCCATATAGCACCATAGCTATAACTGCAGGCCATGAAATCTTATACATTACTTTCCATAAGTTTTCTTTAAGAATTATTTGTTTCTGTTTATCTCTTTCATTTAATTGTGTATCCAATATTAACACTCCTTATTCCTTAATTTATACTAATTACTTTACTTTTTAGCTTTTACGTTTAACTTCCAACCTCCGGTTTTTTGCTGTTCATTCCAAAGGTGTGCATATAAGCCGTCTTTTTTAAGAAGTTCATCATGCTTTCCACATTCTTCCACAATGCCTTCGTTTAATACAATAATTTTATCTGCATTTTTAACGGTTTTAAGTTTATGAGCAATTACAATTACAGTTTTATCCTCTACCAGTTGCTGAATAGCCTTTTGGATATAGAGTTCGTTCTCCGGATCAAGAGATGCTGTAGCTTCGTCCAGAAGTACAATCGGTGAATTCTTTAAAAGTGCTCTTGCAATGGAAATTCTCTGTTTTTGTCCTCCTGAAAGCTTGCTTCCTCCTTCTCCTGCAATAGTATCGAAGCCTTTTGGTAGTTTTTCTATAAACTCCATACACTGAGCTTTTCTTGCCGCTTCAAGTATCTGCTCGTGAGTTGCGTTTTTGTTACCCACCTTAATATTGTTATAAATGGTGTCATTAAAAAGATATACCTCTTGAAACACCTGACTGATATAGCTAAATAAACGTTCCTGTTTGATATTCTTTATGCTTCTTTCTCCGATGAAAATATCACCCTTATGAACTTCCCAGAACCTAGCAATTAAATTAGTAATAGTGGTTTTACCGGAACCGGAAGGTCCTACAAGTGCAGTAAGTGATTTTTCAGATATTTTAAAGCTTATATTTTGAAGCACTTCATCATCTAAATAAGAAAAAGAAACATTTTTAAATTCAATATCAAAATTGTCCAGAGTAACATCTTCTACTGATTCTTTTAAGGGTTGTGTTTTAAGAACACTTACAACTCTATCAATACCAATCTTCATATATCGAATAATAATAAGGTCAATAGTTATTATTTTTAACGGTTCATAAAATCTATAACCTAAGATAAGAAATGCAATCAACACTGCAACTGAAAGGCTGCCTCCAATTAAAAAATACAGCCCTAAACTTACCATTCCTAAAAAGCCCAGTTCTAAAAATATAATGGGGATCAATACAAAAGGCCCAGGAATAGCTTCTGTACGTATACTTTGACGCTTTAGGTTTTTCAGTGCAGTATCTAGTGTTTTGAATTTTTTTCCTCCCATTCCATAGGCTTTAATATAGCGAATACCAAGCAGATATTCCAGAAAACGTGAACCGGTCTGGCTCAAAATCTTTTTATGGATTTTACCAAGACGGCTTACAATACTTGAAGCAAGCATTATAAAAGGAATACCAATTAAAATACCTCCAAAAAGTGATAAAGCAAGTCTCCAGTCCATATACAATAAAAAGCAGCTCATAATAATCACGCTGAAAATAGCATTGTAAAGATTACCTATACTGTGTCCTAAAATCCATTCTACATTGTCCATGTCCTGAAGCAGAATTGTTGTTATATCACCGGGATCACGTTTCTTGAAAAAACCCATGGACAATTTTCTTAAATGCTCTCCGAGCTTCATTCTTCCTGTAGCACCAATTTCACACGATACCATATTAGAAGCAATCATTGATTTTGCTGCAAAGTAAAACTGTAAAATTAACATGCCTCCCATTGTATAAACCAAGTTTTTAATAAGTGCTTGATCAGGTGCTTCCTTAAACAATTCCCATATCACTACAAGCAAAATTCCTGAAGGCATTCCAATGAAAATAGCATGTATTAATTCCCATCTTATAGACTTTCCAATAGAAGTTTTACCACCTTTTGCGATGTATTTCAAGTTTTTAAATATATTCATATCACATCACCTCCTAATTCAAAATCTTTTGCTTGAACATGGGCTTTCCACATGTTTTTATATAAAGGAGATTTTTCTAGTAATTGGTTATGAGTTCCAATGTTGTTTATAAGTGCATCTTCAAAAACAATAATTTGATCACAATTTGTAATAGTACTTAAACGATGTGCAATTACTATAACAGTCTTACCCTTCATTATCTCTCCAAAGGCTTTTTGAATTTTTGCTTCGTTATCTGGATCTGCAAATGCCGTTGCCTCATCCAGAATAATAATAGGAGAATTTTTTAGTATTACTCTGGCAAGCATAATACGCTGCTGTTCTCCCCCACTGAAATGTATTCCACCTTCACCTATTCTCGTTTCATATCCTAAAGGAAGTTTTTCAATAAATTCATGACACTGTGCTGCCTTAGCTGCCGCAATTATTTGCTCTTTAGAAACATCCATTCCCATTCGGATATTCTCATAGACGGTATCTTGAAACAGGAAAGCATCTTGAAATACAAAAGATACTTTTTCATACAATTGTTTAATAGGAATGTTTTTGATATTAACTCCACCTATTGTAATTTCTCCATCATTTACATCCCAGAATCGAGCAATGAGCTGTGCCGCTGTAGACTTACCGGCCCCTGAAGGCCCCACAAATGCTGTAGTACTTCCTTCAGGTATTTCAAAGCTTACATTGTTCAAAGCTTTTACTCCGTTTTCATAACTAAAGGTTACATTGTTAAAGGATACAGAATTATAGTCTATATTAGCTTCAACCTCCTTCTGAGGAATTTCCTTTGCAAACAATATTTCATCAATGCGTCCCATGCCTTGTACAATAAGATACAATTGACCACCTAAATTTGAAAGAGCAAACAACGGCTTTATATATCCGACTCCCAGAATGAGGAACAGTAAAAATGTTGATAATTCAAGTCTATTATCGAAATACAGCCAGCTTCCCAGTGCAAGAATGGGAAGTAGATTATTAGACATAAAACTCATAATAACAGCATATGACGGTGTGGTACTTTTCATATAATTTATTACATGATCTCTAAACCCCATCACAGAATTACGATAGCCTTCAAAGGCATCAACTGTCTGATTAAATATTTTCACTACAGGCATTGCCCTCACATATTCCACTATGACACCATTCATGTTTTCCTGACTATCTAGATATTCCTTCATTAACTCTTTATTTTTTTTATTAATAAAAGCATATGGAATCATAATAATAACTAAAGTGAAAGGGATAAGAGAAATTAAACCCATTCGCCAGTCGAGAATAATTAAATATATAAGGGTAATTATAGGAATAACTAAACCTTTTATAAAATCCGGAATTTGGTGTGCAACAAAGTTTTCAATTCTTTCAATGTCTGTAGATATTATTTTTTTAATAACTCCTGAACTTTTCTGATTGATAAATCCTATAGATAAACGGCTGATTTTTTCTGCCAAATTTTTTCTCAATTCATATAGGATATTAAAAGCTGCTACGTGAGATGCCATTCCTGAGGCATAAAGTAAAGCATAACTTATGACTGCCGCACCTACAGCCCATCCCATATACTGCCAAATTAAATCAAAACTCATATGAGGTGAAGTTAATTCCTTTATAACGTAATATACTAAAATGTAAGGCACTAATGCCATCACTGAGTGCAGAATTGCAAGAAATCCTGAAATCACTAAAAGCCATTTTTTAGTTCCTGCGATTTCTAAAAGCCGCATCAATCCTTTTTTTCTTGTCTTTTGTTTTTGCATAAACACTCCTCCTTAAATAATTCCTGTTTTATCGAAATAATTCTTCATCACCCTCTTTATTAAGAAGTAAGTTAAAACTTGAAAAAACTATTTTGTTTTTTGTTATATATTAACTTTCTCTTTATTGATATTGATTACCATTATCAATATATAGGTATATTATATCCTATTTTTTTTTACTGTTTCAATGACAAAAAGGATATATTTTATGCCAAAAAGGATTTTTGTAATAGTAAGGCTATCTCTTTCCCTGTTCCAAAATCAATTTTATTATACTCTTTTAATATATTCTGATGGATTAATACCATATTTTTTTCTGAATTTTTCTGCAAAATAACTTGCATCACTATATCCCACAATCAAAGCTATTTCAATAACTCTATGCTTCTGACTCTCAATCAAAGTCTTCGCCATCTCTAGTCTTTTATCAATAACATATGAATGAACGGGCATACCGAAAAGCTCTTTAAAACCTTTCTTTAGCTTAAATTCATTTAGACATACAAGCTTTGCAAGACTGCTTAGATTAGGAGGAGATACAATATCGGCATTAAGAATATCTTTTGCTCTGTGAAGTCTCTCCACATCATCCTTAGAAAGCCTTATTGACGAATTCAAAACTTCATTTTCAAGTACTAATTCATCTATATAGACAGCAAAAAGCTCCATTATTTTCCCCTCAAGATATATTTTTTTTATATTTTCTGAATAACGGCAATAAATAATATTATGAAGAATAGATTTCATAGAAGAAGTAATTTTACTTCTATAGAGAATTTTACTGTCACCTAATTTTTTAACTAATATATCTTTTACATCAGCAATGTCCATTAACCCTTTAAACATATCGTTACTCATTTTAATACCAATTCCATAAAATCGCTTGTCAGCAATATAACTGAATGTACCATTTGTTTTTAGTCCCTTAAGTATAAAGCTATCACCGCATTCCACTACAAATTCTTGATTAATCCCATCTTCAATCCACTCAAATCCTTCCCCTAAACAAAAAGATAATTCATAGAAGTCATAGTTGTACCTTCCTTGGGTGGTTATACCTTCGTAAAAAGTCATATCACATATAGAAACCTCCATGGAAGGTTTGACAATGATTCTTCGACAGTAACCCTGTCCAATCTGTTTAGGTATTTTAAATTCATTTTCAAATAAGTTTGCTCTGTAAATATTGTTGATTCCAACACATACTTGGCATTTTTCATTTTTCACATTATACATATTGTATTGCCTATCTGAGTTCTCCAACATAATTATTATCCTCTCTCTATTGATAATCATTCTCATGCTGTTGTAAAAAAATTATACATCTCTGCTTATAATTTGCTCTTTCTATTTTACCGGCAGAATGTATAGCTCGTATCAAAATCTTTAACTAAAATTTTATCAAAAACCATCTTAAATGTCAAACTGCCCTCAGCACAACTTGATTAATTTAGTATATATATGAAAGGTAGTTATTAATAAATCTTTTCATAACATTATAATACCTCTTTATCTTTTCGATAAGGTAGGATATACTAAAAGTGTTAGAAAATTATAAACTTATTTTGTTTTATCCTTAACTAACAGCTTAAAAATAAAATGACAAATCATCATAATACTTGAAATACGGAGGGATATAAGTGAAAAAACTTACATTTACAATGGAAAACTATCTTGAAGCAATATATGAACTTTCCAGACAAGGAACAGGGGCTAGATTATCTGATATTGCTCAACGATTAGGTGTTACAAAAGCAAGTACTAACAGTGCCATGTCAACCCTAGCTGAAAAGGGACTTATCATTAATGAAAAATATAAGAAAGTATTTCTTACTTCTGAAGGATTAAAACTAGCTCAATTTATTTCAGAAAAACATCGTGTAGTACGAGAATTCTTAACTGAAATTTTAAAAGTAGATCCTTCAATTGCTGAAATTGATGCCTGTGCTATCGAGCATGTGATAAGCAATGAGTCCATTGTTGCAATGCAGCAGTTTATGCATATAGACGAAAAGTAAAACATTTTTATGTTTCCTAAGGTGACCAATCTCAACAAGCAGGAAGAAAAAACAAGGGAAATCAGGGGGATAAGTTCATTAATTTATTAAACATAAAAGCAAGGTGTATTCCTTACTTTTTAGGAGTATATTGATGATTTATCGTTTAAGTCAAAAGATAGTATGTAAATATAATAATAAATATCCCACTCTGATTTTAATAGTGCTGAAATCATTTTTTAATAACATTTCTTAGCTTGCGTCTATAATACCAAATAGCAACACTATATGCATAATCATAGACTATAAATATAACTTGAGCTATCACTGCTAAAACCAAAGTTGGAATTTTTATTGATATGTCTGCAAAGAAAAATGAATAAGTAAAGCTGTATACTAAATATAACCATATATTAAAAATAACTAGCTTAATAATCCATTCTAATATTAAATTATCTAATTTTTCTATATAATATTTCACAATACCATAATAACCTAAAAGTAAAATATATGTTACCATTATAAATTTATTAGGTATAATAAGAAACCCTAAAATTGATGATGCTAGATAGTTAAAGAAAGCTGTTTTTGTACCAAATTCTATAACAATCACAGATAAAAAAACTGAACTTAGTGCTAAAAAAAATATTCTATTTGTTGGTAAAGTTGAAGCTAAGTATAATGACACGGTGGTAAGTAAAATGTTTATACCCCCAAAAGCAACTTGCTTAGCTATATTTGATTTTGTTTTAATAACATTATTCATAATTTACTCACCTTTTAACAACAAGTTATTAAATCATCACCCATACATTCACAACAGCAGTCTGTACATATTAGACATTGGCATATCTGACAAGCTGAAGGATCTCTTCTATACCCTCTGTCATATCCAAAATCTCTGTAAGTTTTAGTCCTATATGTTATATTTTGTAAAACTGAACGGTACTCAGGGTTTGTGGGGTTCATTTGAACTGCCTTGTTAATATGCTGAAAAGCTTGGTCATGCCATCCTTTTCTTAATAGTATAACACCCTTTAAAAAATACCATTCTGCATTTTGATTTCCTATACTGTCTAATAGCTGTTCTGCTTGTGAAATATACCCTGTTTCAATTAATTTACGTATTCTTATAAAAATATCTGATTCATTACTATTATACCGGCTATTAGTTTGACTATTTCCAGTATGTCTTTTATAATCTCCATTTTTATTTTTCATTAAGAAATCATAAGCTTCATTAATTTCTTTAAGCTTTTCTTCAGCTAAATCTGATAAAGGATTATTAGAGTATTGGTCTGGATGATACTTTCTTACTAGTTTTTTATATGCAGTTTTTATTTCTTCTTTACTAGCTCCTTCATTTAATTCTAAAACTTCATATGGATTTCTCATGATTTAAAACCTCCCGTTTGTTGAAAATTTCCTCCATTTTGTTCCTAGCTCCCATATATATAATATTATCTAGTATTGCTCTATTGTGCTTAACATTTAATAACTCAAAACTCTTTGCAATATTCTCCAAAGTAAAAGTTAAAGTAAATTCTAATTCTTTTTTAATTCTCTTATAGAAATCAACAACCTTCTCTGTGCTTTTATAATTATATTGTAATAAAATAGGATTATAGTTGTGCTTTTTAATATCCTCATCAATATCGTTAAAAGCATCTAATATATATATCCATCTACCTAAGTTATATCCAAGCCACTTAAGTACCCTCCTTGTATTTTCATCCGTTATAAAAGGAGGAACAGCTATTTGCTCCATAAGCTTTCCAAAAGAATCTGCACTTTCATCAATTATACTGCAGTTATTTTTTTCTAATTGGGTTAATTTGTCAAGCTGTTTTTTTATAAAGTTATATTTATTGCTAAGTACTTTTTTCGCTTTTCTAACAGGTATAATATAAGGTAATACAGCAAATAATGATTTAATAGATTTTTCATCTTTCCAATCATCCAATAACTTAAAGTAAACTAACACAATACTAATGTAAGATGTATATTGCAAACAGTCATTGTGTCTTATAATTTTCTTCTTTTTAAAGGGATTTGCTATACAACTTTCATATACAGTTTTTTCTTTTTCATCTTTTAGAGAAGATAAGAGTAAAGCTAAGAAATTCAAATCATAATTTAGCCCTAATCTGGTGAAATGGTTAAATTCCTTACCTAAAGATTTGCAAAGTCCACAATAATATGCCTTAAAAATCTCATACTCCCTGACTTTTAATTCTCCTTTATATGGTGTGATATAACCAAACAATGGTTTTCCTCTTTTCATTTTTCAAAATTTAAACATAGCTTTATTTTAATTTATTAATCAAAAAATATCAACCGATTATTAAATAATCAATTATATGAAATAATAAATTATTGTGATATTTAATAATTTTTATAAGTCTAAAGCTTAAATGCTTGTCTTTAAAAAAATTACTCAGCATAATTAATCCTCCTGAGTATTATAAGGAGGTTAATTATTGCTCTGTTAATATTAAAGGTTTGTCATTCGTAATAGCTATTGTGTGTTCATATTGTGCAGACAATTTTCCATCTTCAGTTCTAGCAGTCCACCCATTCTCATTCATAACACACTTTCTTGATCCAACATTTATCATTGGTTCTATGGTAAATACCATTCCTTCTTGAATTCTTGGTCCTCTATGTGGGTTGCCAAAATGAAGAACTTGAGGGTCTTCATGAATTTTTTTACCTATTCCATGTCCAACAAAATCCCTAACTACTGAATATCCTTTTGCTTCAGCATAGTATTGTACTGCATAACTTATATCTCCAATTCTATTACCAACTATTGCCTTTTCAATACCTTTATATAGTGCTTCCTTAGTAACTTTCATAAGCTCTTTAGCTTCTAAAGAAATTTCTCCTACTCCATAAGTCCAAGCAGAATCAGCTAGCCATCCATTTAAATTTACAACCATGTCAATTGTTACTATATCACCATTTCTAAGTGGCTTCTTCCTTGGAAAACCATGACATATTTCGTCATTAATGGATGCACAAATAGCATATTTATAATCCTTATACCCTTTCTGTTCAGGTACAGCGTTGTGACTATATAAATACTTTTCTACAAACTTATCTATATCCCAAGTTGTAATACCGGGCTTAATCATTTTTGCAATTTCTTTATGACATGAAGCTAGTATTTTTCCAGCCTTTTTCATATACTGAATTTGCTTTTTAGTTTTTAATATTATCATATTAAATCACCACCCTAAACTATGGTATTTATTTAAATCATTCTTTTAAAAATTTAAAGCACATACAATCTAACTATATATATTTATTTTATTCTATATAAAATTAACAATTCCTACTTTAAAATTAATAATTTGTAAAAAGTCAAAAAATTTTGTTTTCTTAACAATAAAAATAAGCCTGTAGGCTATGTACAATAGTTTACAGGCTTGTTGCTGTATTATCTCTATACGGGAAGATAAGAATTGCCATCTAGAGGTATTAATGCCTGTAATGGTGGTTGACCTCCAGCCAATCCCACAGCATAAACTGAATAGAATCTGTTAGGTTTTAATGTTGCATTAGGAACAAATAGAACACTCTGGTCTGTTCCGGTTGGAAAAACTTCAAACGTATATGTTCCCGGATTTACTAAAATATAATCCGTAACTTCTTTATATTCTACATCTTCAAATAATGTAGTTCCATCAGGTAACCTTACATCTACATTAGGAGCTCCGGGGGACAAGTGAACAAAACGTACATATACCATATTATTTGGTATAGGCATAGGTGTATCTAATATAGGATAGAGTGTAATATCGCTTAGTTCGTTAATAGCAGCAATAGTATAGATACCGTTAGGAGGAACACGTAAATCTCTGTCGATCACAGGGTTTTGTGTTTGACCTGCAGGAAATACTTTAATATTATAAACTCCCGGATCTAATGGATAATAATCTGTAAATGACTTAAAAGCAAGATTTTGTACAAGTAGCATATCGTTTATATAAATATCTACAGGTGGTGCATCGGGTGAAGCATGTAATATTCTTACGTAAGATTCTGTTTGCTGTAATGTACTCGGATTATAATAATCATAACTATTATAATCGTAATAATTATACACATTATTCAACTCCTTTACATTTTATATTTTTTTGATAATACAATATATGCAAAAAACATAAAAGAGTTAAAATAATATTTTATTTTTAAAGGTTTGCCATACCTCTATTGGCTAACTCATCAGCTAATTCATTTAATTCTATTCCTGAATGACCTTTAACTTTAATAAAGGTTATATTCTCTAAGCTTTCAATCAAATACAACAATTTCTCCCATAAATCTTTGTTTTCTACAGGTTTATTGGTAGAATTTTTCCATCCATTTTTTCGCCATTTTACATACCATTTCTGATTTATACAGTTACAAATATATGCAGAATCAGTATAGACCTCAACAGCAATATCTTTTCTTTTTAAAGTTTTAAGAGCTTCAATACACCCTTTTAATTCCATACGGTTATTTGTAGTATTAACTTCACCGCCATAAATCTCTTTTCGATGATTCTTATATATCATTACTGCACCATATCCACCTTTATTTTCTTTATTTTGATTTCCTGAACAAGCCCCGTCAGTATATATTATTACTTTATCCATTAATTACACTCCTTTTTTCTATAATTAATGATTTTAAAATCTTTAATCCCAGTTTCTTAGTTTCATATGATATATTTAATATTATACATCCTTGTAGTTCTTCATTATATCAGAATTAAGCACATATTGGAAATAGTAATTAAAAATAAATAAGGTATAGCATTGTGCCATACCTTATTTAAACTTATTCATCAATATCACTTAAAGCTTTTTCAATAAACTCTATGGATTTTAAATAGTATTCTTTTGCCTTTAAGATTAATTTTGAGCTTTTTTCTCTAATTTCTTGTTTTGATAGGCTGAAAGCTTGTTTCTCACTCATTCCCATTCCTCCTATTAAAGCCCACAAATCTAAGGAGATACGACTTTCTTCAAGTAGATATTTAGATGCCTGCTTTAAAGAATCAGATATATCTGGATATTTATCTAAAATTTCATTAAAGTATTTAGAACCTTGGTATCTTCCTTCACCTATCATATTTAACGCATCAGTATGACACATAAGTCTTTCAAATAACATCGGTAATGAAGGATTTTGAGGAAATTCATTTTTATTTAATAAAGCTTTAGCCCATTGATCATAAGCATATCCTCCTGAAGCATAATCTCCATTTTTCTGTGTTTTCATAATAGATAAAGCATAGGATAAGACTTCTTTTAGCAGTTCTTTTTCTTCTGGTTCATTAGATTTTTCTTCGATTGCAAGGAGTGCAATTGTATCTTGATTTTCATACCAATTATTTTTTATAAAATATCCACAAGAATCCTTTTCTAAGTCCTTTGCAAACTCAGGCATGTCTTGAAAGAAATTCCAACCTAAAAGTGTATCTCCATTATTCTTATATCCAGTTATTATACATGCTTCTGGAGGACCTATGATTCCAAAGCCTATTAATGGCTTTTCTTTATCAATTTCATTTTTTATAAAGCTCTTAAAGTCATCTTTACTACCTGTTATAATGTTATAGTTTTTATTGTCATCTTTAACTCTTTCAAGGATGTTATGTCCTTTATTATCTTCTTTACATATCATCTTAAACCCTCTACTTCCAGCTGATAATGCTCTTTATAAAGGTTCTATAGGGTTTTTACGAATATTCATTATGCCAACGTTTCCACCATCCCAATATTGAGTGTTCCATATCAATCTAAATGAAGCTCCAGACGCTGACATTAGTTTTGAATATGATATATTTTGCCCAATATATTTAAGACATGATTTTAATGAAGATGGATAAGGTGTTATCTCAATATCTTCCTGCTTAAAATAACTGATATATGGAACACCATCAAGAATTTTATAACCATCTCCCTTTCTAATCTTTTTTATGTTATCCATTTTAATTAAATCCTCCTTTTTAATTACCATTGGTCCAAATATTCCTGGAACAATTAGAGTTCTACTTATAGAAAGTTTCTTTTCCCTAAAACTTTTAGGTGTTATGCTAAATTCTCGTTTAAAGGCTCTGGTAAAGGTCTCATGAGAGCCGAATCCATATTTTATGGCAATCTGAATAATTGAATTAGTAGTATTGCCTAAATCCCATGCTGCATGGGAAAGTTTTCTACTCCTTACATAGCTTGATAAAGATCTTCCAACCGCACCTCTAAAAATTAATCTAATGTGAGATAAGGAAAATCCTGATATTTCAGATATTTTATTGATACTAAAATTATCTTCAATATGGTTTTCTATATAGTCAAGTATCATCTTAAGTACTACAAAGTAATCCATAGTTAACCTCCGGAGTTTTATTCACGTGAATTATATATACATACAAATTCTAATATATTTTTTATTTTAGATTTGGATATATATGATATTTAAATGATAACATATTTAGGTATTTATCTTTTGACTTTTTTGATTAACTTGCTTTATGTAATTTGAAATTTTGAGTAATAAAAAAACTCCTCTTATTAGAGAAGTTTTCATTTCTATCTAGCAATGTCCTACTCAAGCAGGGGACCGAAATCTTAGATTTCGTGTACATCTTCCGACGTGTTTTTGTCGGCCTCCCAGGCAAAGTAGTTAACCCATTTGAATCTTTTCTCAAATGGTGTTGGTCACTTTGGGTTTTTGGTAAATAAAAAAACTCCTCTTATTAGAGAAGTTTTCATTTCAATCTAGCAATGTCCTACTCTCCCAGGCGATCTCTCACCAAGTACCATCAGCGCTGGAGGACTTTACTTCTGTGTTCGGTATGGAAACAGGTGTGACCCCTCCGCTATTATCACTAGATTTTTTTTCACAAAATATATATTAACATCTTCTTTTCTCTTTGTCAATATATTATTTTCTTTCTTA
>JANQLB010000043.1 GCA_028280805.1 Tissierellales bacterium | reverse complement strand
TAAGTTTTTACTAATTTTGTCTGATAATTGAATCAAGTTGTTCAGCAGTATTCTGCCATTCTTTAATAATATCTAAACTTTTTTCAAGTTGTTCTTTGTCTTTTATATAACCTTTTGATAAATCTTTTAAGTTACTATAAAAATACGTTAATTTATCAATTGGAGTATACAACTTTTTTAAAAGCATTAAATCTTTATTGCGTAAGTAATCTTCGATCTTCTCTGATGATTAATAAAGTGTCATACCTCCAAAATATCAATTCTTTTGTTTATTTTCGAAATTATTTCATCCGGATAATTAATAAATTCTAATATTTTTATTGCATTGCGAGTTGTAGTAACTCCTCTACGTATCTTATAGTCAAATTCTAAAGATTCTTTTGTCACATTCTCAGTGAAATAATAGTACTCATATCTCTCTAATTCAGATAATATCTGTAAATCATGAGTTGCAACAAATATCTTTGTATTACCTAGTGCTAATACATTTAGTATTTCCATTGAAGCTGCTAGTCTCTCTACAGGATTTGTTCCTTTAAATATCTCATCTATTAATAAAATTGAATGATATTTGTCATCTTTTAAGCTAACCATACGCTTTATTGCTTCTGCCTCCATTAAGAAGTAACTTTTATTTTTCTGAATATCATCATTTAAACTAATTGATGTTATTAATCTATAAAACCTCGTTTTATGTTCTTTAGATAAACTTGTACAAATGCTTTGAGCAAATAGTGCATTCAATCCAATAGTTCTTAAAAAAGATGATTTGCCACTCATATTAGATCCTGTAATTACAACAGCTTTATCAATAGTTATTGAGTTTGGTATGGGGTTATTTATTAAAGGGTGGTACATATCAGTTATATGAATTTCTTCTACATTGTCATCAATAATTGGTTCACAATAATAGCGTAATTCACTTCTATACTTAATGATACTTAATGCACAATCAAGTTTTCCAATCAATTCATAAATTTCAATAATCTCTTTCTTATGCTTATGTATTTTCTTTGATATAATTAGAAAATTTATTTCTTTTATTAAAAATGCAATATTAATATAATCTGCAAAGACATCTAATCCTTCAATTCTAAATATTAATGTCCCTTTTTTAGAAATGTCCTTTAATAAATTATTAATTTTACCAAGTCGATTAGCTAACTCTGGATTGATTTGTTCTAATATTTTTTTATTTCCAATACTAAAAGATACTAACCTTAATGTATAATTTAAAGTGTCTAATTGTTCTCCATATTTCATATTAAACTTATAATGTACAAACAGGTTAACAGGAAAAATAAAAAGCAAAATCGGAATTAATAATAAATCCTTTATGATTATTGAATACGCAACAATCGCAAGGTTTGAAATTGAAAGTATAATAAAAAAAACTAGCATAATATAATTGGTTGAGAAGTTACTCTCTATTGTTTTTCTAAAATTATATCTACAATCTCTTATCTTTGAAAGGTTAATTCTTAACTTGTGTAAGATGTTTTCATTGTTGTTAAATCTACTAATGAAATCCATTCGTTGTTTTAGTTCTTTCTTATTATCTAATGGATTTCTTAACCAACTATATAGACATTCTTCACCTGGAGTAGTAACTGTATAATTCATTCTTGCAAAAACATTATCCATATTCAAATCATTCCATGTGATATCATCCACTGATGATCGAGTTTTTTTAGAATATTCATTTGTTCGTTCAAGTTGAGAAAAATCTATATCTTTAATCTCTTTTTTATAAATAACATTATTTTTATTTTTATTTAAATATTTCTTTATCTTAACTATTATACTCTTCATTATAGCTACCATCCTCACTCAACCATTTTGTTATATGTAGTTACTATACCAAATTCCTGGTAGATTTATGATTTATCCCATAATAAAAATAGTCTCAATAACTGCTGCACTTAATAAAAACATTATGCATGTTATCATTACAATATTTTCTATAAGAGATAGTTTTATATCTTTAAATTTTCTCACTGTCGTCCATTGTTTTGCAGGAAATGTATCAGCTATGTGCAATGACTTAGGTAAGGTAATGCTACACGCTAATACATATGCAATTGTTTCCCATAAACCTACCTTTAAAAATTGTAAGTTTGCTTCTTTAACACTTACAAATGGTACCTCAAAACCATTTTGTCCTGCTAACCATCCTATAATAACAGCTTGTATTAATAATATCATTAATCCAGGAGTTATTACACCAAACCTTACAAAAAGATTGCCAACAACAATAAGTATACAAATAATAGAATTATTAATAAATATAAATAGAAATGTTGAAACCCACCCTCCTTCAGATGCAATATTGGGATTAACATATATTATATCTATCCATGCATCTTGGTTAAAGAAATAACTAATTCCAAAAACACTCCATGATATTAATTGAAACATAATCAACAAAAAGATACTTCTTTTAAATACACCCATATTAAATATTTCTAATCCATATCTCATGTTAATTACCCCCTTTTTAATATATAGCTTACGCACTTCTGTTAAGTAATACCTTGAAAGGCAATTGCATGTAACGGTTTCATGTTTGCAATGACTTCTAAATGCACCTCAAAAGAATAACCCTTGAAAGAGCTTCCGCTCCCAGTAATAAGGTGTGAGCAAATAGCTGCCCTAGCAGTACTATAGTACAAGACACGAAGTTTTTTATTCAAGCTTATATTCTATCAGCTGTTTATTTGGTTTGAATTTTATTAATCCAATCCTATCTAATCTAGCTTTCAATGGTAACCTTATCTTAGAACAAATCTCAATTCCTCTGTTTACCATATCATTATCTAAATTCATAGCTAATGTACAATGAGGAACCCAATTATTCGGAAGATAATAGTCCCAAGCTTGATTTTTATATTTTTCAAAATAACTATGAAATTTTGCATGAATATCTAATAATTCTTTTGTTACAGTAGGTGCTAAATATATTACAGGTTCTTGAGTAACAAACATTCCTATACTTGATAAATTAATATTCAAACTTTTAATTTTACGAGAAAATATTTGGATTTCTGTTATAAAGTCTTCGATTTTAACTTCATTATATATACCTAAAGATATCTGCGGTTTTGTCCCTTGGTCAATGTTAATTCCTTCTGAAATAAGTTTGTTACGAATTTCACCTATTGTTTTTGAACTTTCAGTGTCTAAATATAGTTCTATTGCATATGGCATAAATATTTTCCTCCCGTATCTGATTTAATATTTTGCCTAAAGTCTAATAATTAGCTACTTATTTGTTCTTTAGTAATTTTCTTTATTAATCATTTTGTATTTTCAATCTCTATTACTTTTTGTATAGTTGAATCGGAACTTAAAG
>JANQLB010000134.1 GCA_028280805.1 Tissierellales bacterium | reverse complement strand
ATATTAAAAAAATAATTGTCAATATTAATAAACATAATTATAATTAAACTATAAATATATAATAATTAAACAAATTATAATATAATTAAATGAATAAACAAAAAATATTAATTTATTTAATTAAACAGGAGGATTTTTAAATGAATAAGTTGGAAATAAGGAATTTTTGTCTTTTTGCAATGGGTAGATTTGTATCATTAATTGGCAGCGGTATACAAATGATTGCAATACCGTTATATATTTTAGATTTAACGGGTTCAGGTACTATGATGGGTATATTTACATTTCTTAGCTGGATGCCAACTTTAGCTATGGGACCTTTTGCAGGTGTTTTAGGTGATAGATGGAACAGGAAAAAAATCATGGTTAATATGGATTATGCTAGAGGCGGTTTAATATTATTACTGGCTTTTATGGCAATAAGTAACAACATGAGTATTTACATCTTATTTATATGTCAGGTACTTATATCATTAATGGACGCAATATTTGCATCATCAACAAGTGCTATGGTACCCGAACTTGTTAATAGTGATGATTTGATGAAAGCTAATTCTATAATATCGGGTATAACTAGTATTGCTATGATAGTAGGTCCGGTATTAGGAGGAGGTATTTACGGTATTGGCGGAATTGAATTAGTATTTCTAATAAATGGTATATCTTTTGTATTATCTGCCACTAGTGAACTATTCATAAAATATATTAGTACTACTCAATCTAAAGAAAAAATTTCTATGACTATAGTTAAGAAAGACTTTAAAGAAGGATTTATGTTTATAAGAGAAAATAAAAATCTTCTGACACTCCTTATTTTTTTCTGTTCAATAAACTTTGTTATGAATCCGGCATTTGCAGTAATTTTGCCATATGGTCTGACAAAGGTAATTAAATTTTCTGATTTAGCATATGGAATCATACAAGCTACATTTATGGCTGGAATATTGTTGGGAAATATAATTATAATAATTGTTTCATTCTTAGCTAAAGAAACCAATAGACTTTTTATAAAGCTTGGTTTATTTGGAATGGTATTATTTAACATGTTCTTTGCCTTTACTTTATTTCCAGACAGCATTTCTTACTTTGGAGGTGCATCTATTACTTTGGCAGTTGTAATAGGTATACAGTTTTTAATTATTGGTGTTTTTAACGCACTTTTAAACACTCCGATTCAAACTAATTTTCAAAAGCTGATACCTAATAAACTTAGGTCTAGAGTAAATAGTGTAACAATGATAATAACTCAGGCAGGAGTTCCTTTAGGAGCAGTAGTTTATGGAATAATATTAGACTTAACTAAAGTACATTTTTTATATATCGGTGTATCAGTGCTGTTTACAATTTTAACTATAGGATTCTTAATCGTTGCACCGTCAGAAGTATATGATCCTAAAAATGCAGATACAATAAAATCTTTAGATAAAGAAATATCACAAAACCTTTAAATCCAGATTAAATGATACTCCCTTTAAAATACAAAAAGATGCCGGTTGGCATCTTTTTGTATTTAATTTATATGTCTTTGCCATATACCCTATAAACCCTATAGAGCTTGCCGCCTGCTTTTTCAACACTACGCTTTGATTCTGAATTCGTCTCTGCTATAGTTGACCCTTCCCCATAAGTAAAATTTTTCTTATTTGCTTCTATCATTAAACGATAGAATATTGCACTATTTACACCTTTATTTCTATACTTAGGAACTACAAACTGAATAAAAGCTCTTAATCCGTCTATTTTACGTTTGTACCATAGATACTTTATGACTCCTAAAGGAAACATACTTCCATTCATTTTCTTTAAAACTTGATTATAATCCGGAAGAGCAACCACAAAGCCTATAGGTTCATTAGTTTTAGATGATCTGGCAATATAAATAAGATCTTTATCAGCAAAGGGTTTTAGGTTGTTTATTTCGGCAGTAATTTCAGCAAGTGAAGGTGGAGTTAGATAATCCCAGCTATCAGGCATGGCTAAATCTAGAATTACTTTTATATCTTTAGCTTCTTCTTGTAAATTTTTAAGGTTAATTTTATCAATTTTAAAATGAAATTTTTCCATAGCATAACCTACGACTTTTTTAAATCTTTCTATTGGGACATTATTAGGATCAAAGTGATAGGCATATAAATCTAAGTTTTTTATAAATCCATACTCTTCAAAGAACTGTGGATAATATGAAGGGTTATAAGAATTCATTAATACGGGAGAGCCGTTAAAGCCTTTAATCAGAAATCCTTTACTGTCATCTCCGTTAGTTGGAGAAACAGGACCAACAACTCTGGTAATGTTTCTTTCTTTGAGCCATTTAACAGCAGTATCAAGTAACAGATGAGCTGCTTCTTTTGAGTTAATACATTCAAATAAACTTATATAACCTTCGTCTTTATCTTTTTCTCTATTAAGTTTTTCGTTAATACCTACTAAAATTCTTCCTACAGGCTGACCATCATCATAAATCATAAAAAAAGTATGAGTTCCATTCATAAATAAAGGATTATTCTTACCTCTTAAAATATTCATCATATCCTTTTTTAAAGGAGGTACCCAGTTGTTATCATTTTGGTATAAAATCCAAGGTAAATTTATAAAAGTCTTTAAATCTTTTTTTGAACTAATTTCATAAACTTCTTTGTTAGAATTAAGCATGTTAAGATTCTCCTTTACGAACTTATCTTATTTAATCTGTAACTTTAAAAAAAATAATTTATTATAACAATTATTTTAACATTCTACAAAATAAGTCATTTTCCTTTAAAAAACTATATATATATTGATTTCTAACAATAAAAACCTCTAGAAATTTCATCTAGAGGTTAAAAAGTCATTAAAACTCATATTAATCATAAAAATTTAATTAATATAATCGCATTTTTTACATAAATTACATTTATTTAGCTGGCAATGTAAATCACTACATCCTCTTTTGGAAAATATGCAGGGTATATTTAGAGTTTTTGAGTGTTTTTTAATAATCTTAGTTAAATTATGCTCAACGTAATCATACAAGACTATTATTAAATCTATGTTCTTAGGTAATTGCTTCTTTCTTAAGCCCTTTTTTCTTCCGGTCCAATGTATGTAGTCCTCTATGCCATTTATCTCTAGTAAATTCGGAATATTTCCTAATTTATCTCCACCAACAACTAAAGCAGTCACTCTAATCCTCCTTTATAAGTACGACTTAAAAGATAATGATAATCATTATCACTATTAATGCTTATCATATCATAAAAAGATTTTATTTACAAGCATAAAACTAAAAATCAATCAATGTTTTCGCAATTTTATAAAAATTAATACAAAAAACTGCTATGGCTTGTCTTTGTTGCAATTCACTATTATAATAAATGTATAATTAAGTATAGGTACTTAAAAAAAGAAGTACCTGCGTATAACTATAATACAACCGAAGGTGGTGAGACTTTGGCCAAAATCCTAAACCTTTTTAAAAATAAAAAACAAACTTTAGACGAAAGACTCAAAAACATTCAAGATGGGGATATTGAAGAAAGAGAGCAATTTATATCAGAATATACTCCTTTTATAATCAAAACAATAACAGAAGTTATAAATAGATATATAGAAACTGAAAATGATGATGAATACAGCATTGGCTTGCAAGCATTTGATGAAGCTATAACAAAATATGACTCAAATAAAGGTAAATTTTTAAGCTTTGCAAAGCTTTTAATTAGAAATAGGATAATAGATTTTCTCAGAAAAGAAACTCCATCAAAGTCCAATATATATTTTGAAGATACACAAGATGCTGATGAATATATTTCTTTATCTAACAGAGAAGATGACTTTACTGAAAGTTATAGTATAAGAAAAGAACTTGAACAATTTCAAAGAGAGCTTAAGTTATTTGATATATTAATAGATGATTTGGTAAAAGAGTCACCTAAGCATATAGATTCTAGGATAAATGCTGTTAAAATTGCTAGACATATAGTTGAAAATAAAAAAATCAAGCAACAATTATATGATAAGAAAAAGATGCCTGTAAAAAAAATTACTTCAAGTATAGATGTTAGTAATAAGGTATTAAAGAGAAATCGAAAATTTATAATTGCATCTGTGTTAATATTGGATGGTAACTCTGAATTCTTAAAAAACTACGTTTTTGGGGTAGAAGGGAGGTAAATAGATGGTTTATAAAGGAAGGGTTATCAAGGAAGAGAAAAATTATATTATTGTTCTTACTAAAGACTGTCAATATAAAAAAATTAGGAAGAAAGGGCAGTCTCAATTAGGTAAAGAAATTATATTTTTAGATGAAGATATTATTAATAAAAGTACCGTAAGATATGGATTAGTTGCAGCTATTTTATTATTAATAGTAACAACAGCGATGTTTGCTGGGATAAATTTTGGACTAATTAATGAATTAAATACTTATTCTGTAGTAGGTTTGGATATTAACCCAAGTATTGAATTTAGAATAGATGACCAGGGTATAGTAAGGAAAGTTACTGCATTAGATGAAGAAGGAAAGGATTTAGTAAATAAACAGATGATAGGAATGGAGATTAAGGGTGCAGTTACACTTGGTATAAATAATGCTATAGATAAGAAATATTTGACATCTGATAATGATACAATATTGATTTCTCAAGTTAATTTAAAAGATTCGGATAACATTAACATAAAAAATTCTGTAATACAAAGCATCCAAGAAACTACAGATGTTCAAAATGTCAATCTGGTTTATATTGAGTCTGATAAAGAGAGTTTTAAGGAAGCTGAAAAAAACAATATGACAGCCGGAAAATATGAGATTTATAAAAAAGTCGCTCAAAACGATGACAATGTAAGTATTAAAAGTATTAAAGATATGAAGGTAGCTGAAATAGCTCAAAATCACGAGGAAATAATTACAACTTTAAAAGTCACGGATTTTGATGAAAAACAACAAAGTGATAAAAACAGTAATAATGAGAATGACGAAGATAATAATTCAGATAAAGACGAAAAACATAATAAAAATAAAGAAAAAAATCAAGCCAATAATAAAGACCGTTTAAAAAACAATTTTGAAGATGAAGATAGAGATGATGATGATATAGAACATGAAATGTCAGAGCAGAAAAGGAATAATAAAAATCAAGATAAAGATTATGACCAAGAAGATGATAAATATGAAGAAGACGATGAAGATGATAATAAAGAGAGAAATAAACAAAAAGGCAAAAATAAACGTTATAAGAAATATAAATGTAATGTAAGAAATAAAGATGATGATGAAGACGATGAATATTATGAAAATGACGAAGACAAAGACAACGAAGATAACAGAGATGATGAAGACAAAGACGACGAAGATGACAGAGATAATGATGACAAAGACGACGAAGATGACAGAGATGATAAGGACAAAGATTACGAAGATAACAGAGATGATTAAGAAAGCATAGGAAAAAAGGCAGATAGACAGAATTTGGGAGTCCCACTACTTGGGACTTTTCTTTTTGTTAATTATGAGTTAAGTTTATAAAGTAATGTTACATTAATATTACAATACATAAAATTGGTTGCATTTTCATTAGGTTTTTAATATACTTATATAAGCAAAATATTTCTAAGAAAAGGAGGTCGTGTAGATGAGAGTTTTAAAACTTAGATCAGTTAATTTTTTAAGAGATATTAATAGCTTTGCCGGTTCAGGTCTTATTAACTTTAAAAACACACGACCTATGAAAATGAATTAGGGATATTCTTCAATTTTCCTAAGTTTATTAAGCCATAGGTACGTGTATTCTATCTATGGCTTTTTTATGTCTTATTTCGTTTTTTGTAATTATTAGAAAATAAGACAGAAGTTTTGGTATAAAATGAAGCCATAGAGTAGAGAAATCTACTTATGGCTTTTTATTTTTTATTTTAAGGAGGATAGGTTATGTTAAATTGTATCAGCATTATAACGGAATTAGATATTAAAAAAAGGGAGGGAAAAGAATATGGATAGCACTATATATATTATTAAACTTAAACTAAAAGAGCAGTATAATTGTCATAAAGGTAAGGGAGGTAGATGGATTGAAAAGATTAAAAATATTATTGAATTACATGAAGGGGAATAGACTTTTATATATTGGAGCAGTGTTAAGTATTGGAATAGCAACATTTTTCTCGTTATTAACCCCATTAGTAATAAAGACAGTAATTGACTCGGTTATTGGTGATATACCTCTAGATTTACCACCTTGGGGCATAGAGATAGTTAATTATTTAGGAGGAATAGAAGGCTTAGCTAATAATCTTTGGATTTGTGCATTAATTATAGTTGGAATAACACTAATAAGAGGGATTTTCTTATATACAAAAGGAAAATGGTCAGCAGTATCATCTGAGTCTACTGCAAAAAATATTAGAGAGAAACTATATAATCATTTACAGCACTTACCTTATGATTATCATGTAAAGGCAGAAACAGGTGATTTAATTCAAAGATGTACTTCTGATGTAGATACGATACGAAGATTTCTAGCTGTGCAGTTAGTTGAAGGCGGCAGGGCATTGTTTATGATAGGTCTTGTAACACCTATAATATTTTCATTAAATGTAAGGCTGGCTTTCGTAGCTATAGCTGTAATACCTGTAATTTTCCTTTTTGCTGTTATCTTTTTTATAAAGATAAAAACTGCATTTCAATTAGCAGATGAAGCAGAGGGAAAAATGTCTACAGTTCTTCAAGAAAATCTTACAGGCATGAGGGTAGTAAGGGCATTTGCACGACAGAAATTTGAAATAGAGAAATTTGATAAAAAGAGTAAGGAATATAAAAATTTAACATACAAAGTAATATGGTTATTGGCATGGTATTGGTCACTATCTGATTTATTGTGTATGATTCAAATTGGTGCAGTAATAGTTTTAGGTTCTTATTGGGCTTCTACCGGAGTTATTACCTTGGGAACACTGGTTGTTTTTATAACTTATGAAGGCATGATTTTATGGCCTGTAAGACAAATGGGTAGGATTTTGACAGATTTAGGTAAAACAATGGTTTCAGTTAAGCGTATACAGGATATATTAGATAGTCCAAGAGAAGAAAAGCAGCAAAATGAATGTAGTCCTCAGATTACAGGTAATATTATATTTGAAAATGTGAATTTTGAATATGATAAAGACAGACCGGTATTAAAGGATATAAGCTTTTCTGTTAAAAGAGGGGAAACTATAGCAATAATGGGTCAGACCGGCTCAGGAAAATCTTCTTTAATACATTTATTGGCAAGGTTATATGATTATCAAAGCGGTTCAATTAAAATAGATAATATAGAGCTTAAGAACATCAGTAAAAAATGGATACGCAAACATGTAGGAATTGTATTACAAGAACCATTTTTATTTTCTAAGAGTATAAAGGAGAATATAACCTTAGCAAAGTTAGATGCAAAGGATTCTGAAATATTTGAAGCAGCAAGAATTGCTTCGATTCATGATGTAATTGAGGATTTTGACAAGGGTTATGATACTGCTGTAGGAGAGAGAGGTGTTACTCTGTCAGGAGGTCAGAAACAAAGGATAGCTATTGCCAGAACTATTATAAACAATAGTCCGATTTTAATCTTTGATGATTCGTTAAGTGCTGTAGACACTGAAACGGATGCTTATATAAGAGATGCTTTAAGAGAAAGAAAAAGTAGTGCTACAACTTTTATAATTTCTCACAGAGTATCAACTCTATGTGAAGCTGATAAAATCATAGTATTAGAACAGGGTAAAATTGTTCAGCATGGAACTCATAATGATTTGATAAGTGAGCCGGGTTTATACAGCCGAGTATGGAAGATACAAAGTTCACTAGAAAAAGACATGAGTAAGATTGTTTGAAGGGAGTGAAATAATTGAGTATATACGAAGAACAGGATTATAATAAAAAAATTGATTTTAGCTTATGGAAGAAGCTTATTAAGTATTTAAAACCTTATAAAAAATTACTGATATTATTAGGGGTAGTAATGGTAGTAGTTGCAGCTATAGATGTTACATTTCCAATAATGAATGAATATGCAATAAATAATTTTGTTGTTCCGGGAAATCTTGATGGACTATTGGAATTTGCAATTTTATATGGAATACTGATAATAATACTGGCTTTTGGTGTTTGGGCTTTGATAGCTATTGCAGGAAAGGTTGAAACGTCTTTGCCTTTTGATATTAGAAAAGAAGGATTTGAAAGACTTCAAAAGTTATCTCTTTCATATTATGATAAAACACCAATTGGGTGGATGATGGCAAGAATCACCTCAGACACAAGAAGGCTGGGTGAGGTTATTTCTTGGGGATTAGTTGATTTTATATGGGGAACGGCAATGATGACAGGTATTGCAATTGTAATGCTGATTAAAAATTGGAAACTAGCACTAATTACTTTATCCGTAGTTCCCATACTAGCAGTTGTAAGTGTATATTTTCAGCAGAAAATTTTAAAGTCATTTAGAGAGGTTAGAAAGACCAATTCCAAAATTACCGGAGCATTTAATGAAGGTATTACTGGAGCTAAAACTACTAAAACTTTAGTACGAGAGGAAGAAAATCTAAAAGAATTTCAGGTTTTAACCGGAAAAATGAGGAATTCTTCAATCAGAGCGGCTATATTTTCATCATTGTTTCTGCCTATAGTTCTAAATCTAGCAAGTATTGGAACAGGACTGGCTTTATGGGTTGGTGGTAATGATGTAATTATGGGGAATAACATAAGTTACGGTACTTTAGTTCTGTTTATAAACTATACTACACTATTTTTTGAGCCCGTAAGGCAGCTTGCAAGGATTCTAGCAGAGCTGCAAGCGGCTCAGGCTTCAGCAGAGCGTGTTATGTCTATGATAGAAACCGAACCGGAAATTAAAGATAGTGAGGAAGTAATTAAGAGTTTTGGCACTATCTATAATCCCATTAAAGAAAACTGGCCTCCTGTAAAAGGAGATATCTCTTTTAATAATGTAACATTTGCTTATAAGGATGGAGAAAAGGTATTAGAGAATTTCGATTTAGAAGTAAGATCTGGAGAAACTATTGCTTTAGTAGGAGAAACAGGTTCCGGTAAAAGCACTATTGTCAACTTAGCCTGTAGATTTTATGAGCCGACAGAGGGAGGAATTCTTATAGATGGTATAGATTATAGAGAAAGATCTTTAGAGTGGCTTCATTCTAATCTAGGATATGTACTACAGAGTCCTCATTTATTTAGTGGAACTATAAAAGAGAATATCCGTTATGGCTATTTAGAAGCTACTGAGATTGAGATTATTAGAGCTGCAAAGTTAGTTAATGCCCATAATTTTATTTCAAGACTTGAAAAAGGCTATGATACAGAAGTAGGTGAAGGAGGAGGAAAGCTTTCAACAGGAGAAAAGCAGCTTATTTCATTTGCAAGAGCAATTGTATCTAACCCTTCAATTTTTGTGTTGGATGAAGCTACATCATCAATAGATACTGAAACTGAAAAACTTATTCAAGAAGCTATTGATAATGTGCTAAAGCATAGAACGAGTTTTATTATAGCACATAGATTGTCTACTATAATTGCAGCAGATAGAATTTTAGTTATTCAAAAAGGAAAAATAATCGAGGAAGGTAATCATGAGTATCTATTAAAGCAAAAGGGATATTATCATCGTTTATATACTAATCAATTCAGAAAAGAAATAGAAACTAAATCATTTAGCTAATAGTAACCAATATTTCAACTCCACATATTATATCAGTGTAAAAGAATGATTAATATAAAGGAGGTGAAAGTATGAATCGTTACTCGTACAACATGTCGAATCCTAATATAATGCCGCCGGGTGTTCTACCTGAGAGAACTATGCCTATGATGTGTATGCCTTGTCAGGTGTCAAACGTAGATCCATTTGTAGTAGATGCTTTAATGTGTTTAATTGGCAAAAAAATTGTAGTTGATACTGTAAGAGGTGCAATAAATGGGATTTTAAAAGATGTAAAACCTGATCACATAGTAATACATGAAGTATGTGGCGACTCAATGATATTTATTAGAATTGAAGAGATAGTTTCTATAATGCCTATTAGTAGAAAATAATCATAATCACTTAATTTAAAAGCATGTCTCTATGTGAGGCATGCTTTTTTCAATGGGATTAAATATTTTGTAATTAGAGTACAATAAAAGGAGATACTTTAGTAAAAGCAGAACTATTAAATATTAGAATATGATAGTTTATATAACTACAACTTTAATTTTAAGAAAATCTTAAGAAAATTAAATGCTAGTAATTTTAATGAAATAGATTATAATTAATATATAGATATAAAAAATAAAAAACACATTCACAATATTTTGATTTAATTATTGAAAATCAAGTGGAAAATTTAACTGGTGTTTAAATATATTAATTAGTTCATTTTTAAGTTAAAAAGTGGTAAAATAAAAGGAGTGGATTTTATGGAGGGTTTTCTGACTGGTATATTAAACTTAGAATCCAGTTTCTTAATAATTTTTATAGCTGTTATTGTAATTGTTATACTTTTTAAGATTGCAAAAAAGTTTTTGGGTCTAATATTTAAAGTTTTAATAATTGGGTTAATTATTTACTTAATTTACAATCATACAAATCTTTATGATTACATGAAGAACATTTTTAGTATTTTAGACATTTGAAAAATGTTTAAATTTTGAAAGTACATTAAAAAATCAGTTAAAATTTTACAACTTAATTGTTTTACTAAATCTTAATGAAAGTAACATATGACTGTGATAGTATGAAATATTGATAATAGATTTCATACTTGGTTTTGAGAAAGGGGAACTAAAATGAAAAAAATCTTAATTTTTACTGCATCCACTGGAGGTGGCCATAACCAAGCAGCAGCATCTCTAGTAGAAGAATTTAAAAATAATGGATATGAAGCTTTTAAAGTAGATATGCTAAAGGAAACCAGTAGTGTTCTTAATACTCTTATCTCTGATGGATATAAAGTTTTAGCAAATAAAATGCCTAAAGTTTATGGCGGATTATATAAACTTAGTGATTTTGAAAAAATAAATACCCATATTACCAGTCCGATAACAAAGGTAGTTTGTGGTGAAATAAATAAAATTATACAAAGACATAATCCCAACTTAATTATTGGGACACACCCTTTTATTGTAGATATAGTTGGCAAGCTTAAAAGAGAGAAAACAATTGATATACCATTTATTTCAATTGTAACTGATTTTGAAGCCCATCAAACTTATATTAATGAATATGTAGATGCTTATATTACAGGTAGTGAATATACTTGCGAAAGCTTGGCGAATAGAGGTATATCAAGGGCAATTTTATATCCTTATGGAATACCGGTAAAAAGAGCGTTTTTAGAGAATAATAAAGAGAAAAGTCAAAAAGATATATTTCAGATTTTATTAATGGGTGGAAGTATGGGAGTTAGATCCATGAATAAGGTTTTTAAAAACTTACTTGAAAGCTCCAACAACTTTAAACTTGTTATTGTTTGTGGTAATGATGAGGACTTGAAAAAAAGTTTAGAAAGTTTTATAGATAATAATCCAATTAATAAACAGATCAAACTTTATGGCTTCACTGATAAAATAGCAGAATTAATGGATGAATCAGATATTATTATTACTAAACCCGGTGGTTTAACAGTCACTGAATCAATAGTAAAAAATATACCTATGATTATTCCTTATCTTATTCCGGGTCAGGAAGAGGAAAATGCTGATTTTTTGGTTAAGTCAGGTGTTGCCATTAAAACCAGCGATAAAAAAGAAATTAAGTATATTGTAGATTATTTAATTGAAAATCCAGACAAATTGAAAGACATGAGAGATAAAATGAAGGAGTTATCACAAAAATATTCAATAGAGAGTATAATTGAGTTAGCAGATAAACTTATTTTACAATATTAATATAAATGGGGAATGGTAAATGAGTAATAATACCGATATTTTAATCTTAACTGCTACCTTTGGATCAGGACATATTTCTGTTTCAAAGGCAATTAAGGAAGAAATTGAACAACTTAATGAAAATTTAAAAATTGATATTGCTGATATATATGAGATAATAAGTCCAAATCTTTGTAAAAGCATATATAAAGGATATGAATTACTTATAAAAAACAGTTGTGATATATATAATTACTTTTATTATAAAAGAAATGATAATAAAATCTCACAAGCTGATGATGTAATTTATACACTTTGTTTATCAAAGTTTGCAGAATTCATATTTAAAAAAAGACCTAAGATTATTATTTCCACATTCCCGATGTGTTCTGGTTTGGTATCTAAGTTTAAAGAAAAATACAATCAGGATATATCTCTTGTAACCTGTATAACTGATGTTGTTGATAGGTGGGAATGGATATATCCAAATACAGACAGGTACTTTGTTGCAACTAAAGAAGTAAAAGAAAAACTTATAAATAAAGGTATAAATAGAAATGATATTGTAGTTACAGGAATCCCAATTAGAAAAGGTTTTTTAGAATCAGAGTGTGATAATGATTTACTAAAAGATTTAGGAATTAGTCGTAATGATTTTGTAATTTTAATGATGGGAGGTGGAATGGGTCTTATACCTGACGATATAAATTTTTACCAATGGTTAAATAATTATGACAACGTTAAAACAATAATTATAACAGCTAATAACAAAAAATTATTTAATAAGTTAAGTCAGTATAAAGATTTAAAAAATATAATTCTCTTAGGTTATGTTGATAATGTTTATAAATATATGAGAAATTCTCATGTCCTAATATCAAAGGCTGGAGGAGTTACACTATTTGAGGCAATAGCAAGTAAAACTCCAATTATAGTATATAAACCTATATTAGGTCAGGAGATTGAAAATTGTAAATTTATATCAAGTAAAAGAATTGGCTGTGTAGCTAATAACATAGATGAACTAAAGCTTAAGCTTTATGAGTATTTAGAATATAATAGCTTAAGAACAGAAATGGTTAATAATATAATTAGAATAAGTAAAGATATTGATATGCAGAATCTTTCAAAGAATATTATTAGTTTATATTCTATGTATAATTCACAGAACTACTACAATATAAATTAAACTTATAAAGGAAGTTGTAAAAATGAAGATATTATTATTTATTATAATAGTCTCTTTAGTATACATAATTATTCCTAATTATTATAATACCAAAATCTCAAACAAGGTAATAAGGAGACTTAAATCTAATAATGAAATTGCTTTAACATTTGATGATGGTCCAGATAAAAAGTATACCCCTATATTACTGAACTTACTTAAAAAAAATAATGTTAAAGCTACCTTTTTCGTAGTAGCAGAGAAGGCAGTTAGAAATAAGGAAATTTTTTATAGAATAATTAAAGAAGGTCATAGTATAGGTCTTCATTCATTAAATCATAAAAGTGCGTGGCTTAGTTTTCCATGGGAAACACAAATGGATTTTTCTAAATCCATTAACATAGTTAAAAAACTAGGTGTAAAGGTACGTTTTTTCAGACCTCCTTGGGGAAAATTTAATATGTTGACTCAATATAATGCTGATAAATATAAACTTATAACTGTTTTGTGGTCATTAACTCCCAAAGATTGGAGCAGGTTTGTAACAAGTAACGATATTGAAAGTAATATAGTTAATAATATAAAAGCAGGGGACATTGTTTTATTACATGATAGTAATGGAGCTAAAGAAGCTCCTTTAAGAACTATAGATGCACTTGAGGATGCAATTCCAAAACTCAAAGAAATGGGATATAATTTTGTAGGCATAGATAAGATATTGGAAGGTGTAGATTATGAAGAATGCAGCTAAAAGCTTATTAGAAAAATTTGAAAAAAGAATTGTTAATTCTAACAACTGGCTTTATATACCTAAATCTAAAAATAATATGTTTTACATAGCCCCTCACATATATAAAGGAAGAACAATTAAATTGCCTTGTAATACAATAATTAAAAAGGGGGACTTGGTAGGTGAAATTCATTTAGATAATCTTAAAACTGATAAATTAGGAAATGCTAATATTAGTAAGCTTTTTAGAATTGTTAATCATGAATTGGATTGTTTACATTATGCAATTAAAGAAGATGAAACATTTAGCAGCATAAAGGCATATTATGGCAAAACACTTTTTCATGGAATATTAAAAAGGCAGGGTTTTACAATCTTAGATGTTAAAAAAACAGTAAAATCAACTTTGATTAGTCTTTGGATGAATATTTTACGTATCGTGTTTAGTCCCAAAGAAAAAACGATAAATTCATCCTTTAGATATATTAAAGAGTATTGGGTTACTAAAGAAAAACTGCTTCAAAGAAAATGTAAAGAAAGGCAAATAAAAAAATGAAGAAAATACTAAATTGTGGATTTGTAATTTTAATGTTTGTAATAACAATATGGATACTTGTAAAAAGTGACGACTTATCTCAAATACCTAGGCTTTTTAACACCACAAATAAATATTATTTAATTTTAAGTGTTTTATGTATGCTGGGATTTTGGATATGTGATGCAACTATTATCTATAATATAAAGAAAATGATGAATTTAAAGGGGAATATAACCAAATCATTTAAGTTAACAATGATTGGGCAGTATTTTAGTTCTATTACTCCATTTGCTACCGGAGGACAACCTGCTCAGGTTTATTCTATGGTAAAAGATTCTATACCTATTGGTAAGGCTACATCAGTATTAATTAATAAATTTATTATTTATCAAGTAGTTGTAACATTATATTCAATTGTAATGTTCATACTTAAGATAAGTTTTGTATACAGCAGGATTAAAGTAGCATTACCTTTTGTAGTTACAGGTATAGTTCTAAATTTTGCTGGATTAATAATAATCTCTGGATTATTTTTTAATGATAAGATTATTAAAAAAGTTGCTTTATTCATTTTAAATTTTCTTTCATTAATTAAACTCGTAAAAAATACTGAAAAATATAAGGTAAAGCTAGATCACCATATATCGGAGTATATGTGTAGTATTAAGAAAATCATAAAGAACAAAAGAATGGCATTAAGAATTATTCTTATTACGATAATACAATTAACGTTCCACTTTAGCATAACATACTTTATCTATTTAGCTTTAAATTTTGAAAGTGCTACGTATCTAGATATTATATCAATACAGTCTTTGCTTTACATGGCAGTGTCTTTCATACCGACCCCGGGGACTGCTGGAGCAGCAGAGGGAGGATTCTTTATACTTTTTAATGTATTCTTTAGTAGTAATGTATTGATGTATGCAATTTTATTGTGGAGAGTAATAAGCTATTATCTGAACATAGTAGTAAGTGGCTCTGTAACAATAGTTGACTATATCATTAGAACTAAGAAAAAAGTTGTTTTAGAAGAGTAATTTTTTAAAGGAGATGTTAAAATGAAAATTACAAAAGCTATCATACCGGCGGCAGGTTTAGGTACAAGATTTTTACCTGCTACAAAAGCCCAGCCAAAGGAAATGCTCCCAATTGTAGATAAACCTACTTTACAATATATTATTGAAGAAGCTATAGAATCAGGCATTAAAGATATTTTGATTATTACAGGAAGAAATAAACAATCTATTGAAGATCATTTTGATAGATCCATAGAATTAGAATTAGTTCTTGAAAAAAAAGGTAAAACCGAACTATTAAAAGTAGCAAAACATATTTCAGAAATGGCAAATATTCATTATATTAGGCAGAAAGAACCTAAAGGTCTAGGGCATGCAATTTACTGTGCTAAGAATTTTATAGGCAATGAACCTTTTGCTGTATTTCTAGGTGATGATATAGTTCACTCAAAAAAGCCTTGTATAAAGCAAATGATTGAGGTTTATAATGAATTTAAATCTACAATACTTGGGGTCCAAAAGGTGAGGGATGAAGATGTTAGTAAATACGGAATTGTTAAAGGGGATTATATAAAAGATAAAATATTTTCCGTAAATGACTTGGTGGAGAAACCTTCAATAAAAGAAGCTCCTTCAAATATTGCCATAATGGGAAGATATATAATTACTCCTGAGATTTTTGAGATATTAGAGAAAACAAAGCCCGGTAAAGATGAAGAGATACAACTTACAGATGCTTTAAAAGAGCTTTCTAAGAAAGAAGATATGTACGCTTATTTATTTGATGGTATAAGGTATGACGTTGGAGATAAATTAGGTTTTTTAAAAGCTACTGTAGAATTTGCTCTTAACAGAGAAGAATTAAAAGATGATTTCAGAAAATATCTACAAGATTTAGTTAAAGAAATAAGTAAAAGCTAATCCAGTACTAAAAAAATGAGGGATTATGATAGTATATCATGTCCTTTATTTTTTTAAACATCTATTGCAATATCCATATAATTCAAATTTATGACCTGTTAGTACGAAACTTTTTTTATTTATCTGACTCTTTATGTGGTCAAATGGACAGAAGTCAATTATTTCTGTTTTTCCACAGTTCTTACAGATAATATGATGATGATGTTCGTTGTTACATATCAATTCATATATAGCAGTTATGCCGCTTAAAGTTGTCTTGTGAATTATATCTATTTCTTCAAAGATTTCAAGATTTCGATATATAGTTGAAAAGTTAGTCTTAGGAAGATTAACACTGACTTTTTTATAAATTTCTTCAGCACTTATAAAGTGGTTTTTATGTTCTAATAATACATCTATTATTGCAAGTCTTTGGTCAGTTATTTTAAAACCTTTGTCCTTTAATTTATTTTGTAAGATGTCTTTATTAATCATAAAATAACCTCCAAATAAGTTTTTGCTGTAGTTATATTTTACAATAATTAATATATATATTCAATTTAATATTGGGTATAAAGTAATTAAATATGAAATAATTTAATAAAAATAAAAAAATAATGAGAAAAGGGTGAGAAAATGATATACAAACTTAAGAGGATATGGAAACCTGAAATATTTCAAGGACATGGGAAAAAGAAAAAGTTTTTTGAAGGATGGTATTATAAGCTTGTAGATAAAGACAGTAAAAATATAATGGCTTTTATACCCGGTATTTCTATCGATAAGATTAATAATTCTTCTCATTCATTTATTCAAATAATAATGGGTAACACTTGTGAGAGTTACTATTTAAAGTTTAGTTCAGATAAATTTCAATATTCTAAGAAAGATTTTGAAATAAATATTGGAGACAATTATTTCTCCCATAACAATATAACTTTGAATATTAATAACGAATCAATTAGTATAAAAGGAGAACTAGAATTTGACGGATTAACACCTTGGCCAGTAAAGCCGCTATCACCGGGAATAATGGGATGGTATACCTTTGTACCTAAGATGGAATGTTATCATGGTGTGGTTAGCTTAAATCACAGTATCAATGGAAGTTTAAATATCAATAACCAGAAGGTAAGTTTTTGTGGAGGAAAAGGCTACATAGAAAAGGATTGGGGCAGATCATTTCCTAAAGCATGGGTATGGATGCAGTCTAATCATTTTAAGGATGAAGGAATATCTTTAACTGCTTCTATAGCAAAAATACCTTGGTTAACTGGAGAATTTACAGGATTTATTATAGGGCTTTTACATAAAGAAAAACTTTATAGGTTTGCCACTTATACTGGTGCTAAACTAGAGAAGCTTTTAGTCACCGAAAATATTGCTAAAGTTGTAGTTTTAGACAAAAAATATATACTTGAAATTGAAGGTACTAAAACAAACGTAGGACAATTATATTCTCCTAAGTATGGAGCGATGGAAGGCAGGGTTGAAGAAAGTCTGCAATCTATTGTAAATATAAGGCTATTTAAAATAATAGGAGAAAAAAAGAAGCTTATATTAGATGACAGAGGTTTAAATACCGGGATGGAGATAACAAACAGTAATCTTTTAACAATAGGGAACTAAGGCTTTGATTAACCTTAGTTCCCTATGATTAATTATATGATACTAAATAATAAAATTATTTTTTATTTTGGTCTAATATTTTTTAAACTGTTGATTTCTTTAATAATAATATTAAATTCCCTGTCTAAAGCTTCAATATCTTCATCTTTAGAAGGCATAGATAATCTAGAGTTTATTTCAGACAATTTATTTTGTAGTACTAATAATCTTCTGTAATTCTCCTTATTTTCTTTATTTATCTTATTCCTTTTATTATCTAAATAGCTGGAATAGTTTCCATTGTACACAACAAGATTTTTATTTTCAAGAATAAATAGCTTGTTGGTGACCTTATCTATAAATCTTCTATCGTGAGATGCTACAAGTAATGTACCTGTATAATCTTTAAGAACATCCTCTAAGGATTCTATAGAATGAATATCAAGATAGTTTGTAGGTTCATCAAGGATAACTAAATTCATATCTTGAAGAAATATTTTCGCAAAAGCAGTCTTTACTTTTTCTCCTCCACTGATAACCTTAATAGTTTTATAAACATCATCTCTTCTAAACAACAACCTTGCCAGTAAAGTTCTTACAAAAGTTTCATTGTAAATACTATTTTTCATTACACTTTCTATTATAGTATCTTTATCATCTAAAATCTCCAGCTCTTGACTAAAATATGCAATCTTAGCTTTAGGTACAGTTTTTATATTTTCACTTCCAGATACAATCATATTAATGAGAGTAGTCTTACCAGTGCCATTATCACCTATCAAAGCTATTTTATCACCATTTTTAATCTCTAAATCTATGTCTTTAAATAACACCTTATTATCAAACGACTTACTAATCTTACTTCCTCTAATAACAACTTTACTGCGAAGCTTACTTGCAGAAGGTATATCAATCAGCGTTTTAGCTGATTCTTTAGGCTTTTCTGTCGTTTCAAGTTTTTCAATTCTTGTTTTTAAAGAATTAGTAGCTTGATGAATCTTAGCCTTCTTTCCTGAAGTGAAACCCTTATGAAGTCTTGCTTCAGAAATTCCCATTCTAGATGGAGCTTTTTTCATTGAACTAGCTTTATTGTTTACATCGTGGAGTGCTTTTTCAAGTCTTTGCTTTTCTTTAGAGAATTTTTCATACTCAAGTTTTTGTCTCTCAATCTCCATTCTTTTTTGATGTATATAATCTGAATAATTACCCTTATATTCTTTAACTGTTCCATTTTCTATTTCAAGAATTTTATTACATAGGCTGTCTAATAGATGTCTATCATGGGAAATTAAAATGAGACAGCCATCAAAAGCTTTTAGAATTTCTTCTAAAATCTTTATGCTTTTCATATCTAGATTAGATGTTGGTTCATCAGCAAATAAAATATCACTGGAATTGTCGATACTTTGTGCAATTTTTAATTTAGTTTTTTCACCACCACTTAGATTTTTTATATCTTTAATATTATTAATATTAAAAAAGCTTCCAATCTTTGAATTTAGCTGTGCATCTAAAGGATGTTCTAATTGAGTAATATATGAATGGTTTCCGTAAATTTTAACCACGCCTTCATCTGGAGTTTTACTTTTAGATAATATATCCATTAAAGTAGTTTTACCCGAACCATTTAAACCGACTATTCCAATTCGGTCATTACTATATATCTTTAAATCTTTTATATCTAATATTAGTCTGTCACCATAATATTTTTTTATATTTAGTCCTTCTAATTTAAGCATAAAAAAACCTCCCATATTTTCTAGAGAGGATTGTTTGATAGATTCTTATAGATATACTAAAATAAAGCTAAGTTAACAGAAAATAAATATCTGTATAGAACACTTAAATACTTCATAATACATATTAAAAATCTATTATATTAATCCTATCTAGAAACTAAATTTAATATACATAGCATAATGTAAAAAGCAATAACTATAAACCCATATTTTAAAAATAGGCGTACATAAAATTTAATTTAATATTTACTAAATAGGATTATATTGACATGTTCTTACCTTACCTTTCTTTAATATAGCTATATTGTGACACATTTTTATAAAAAAGTCAAGCAGCACATAGAAATTGTTAGCAAAAATTCAATTACATAACATCATATATTACTATACAAATTAAATGTTATATCTCAAATAAAATCTTGTAAAATAATTGAACATAATTTTTCCATATGGTAAAATTATTACAGATTATTAATGTTCAGTTTTTTATAAGACAAATTCTTTAGATATTAATTATATATGTAAAATTTCAAAAAATAACAAAATGAGGGGGATTAGATATGGGGATTCTAGTAGTTGATGATGCACAATTTATGAGGACTACAATGAGGAGTATGTTTAATGAAAATGGAATTGAGGTTGTAGGAGAAGCAGAAAATGGAGCGGAAGCGATTGAGAAATATAAGGAATTAAGTCCCAAGGTAGTTACTATGGATATAACAATGCCGGAGATGAATGGTATTGAGGCTACAAAAGAAATTATTAAAATTGATCCTAAAGCAAAAATAATTGTATGTTCTGCTATGGGACAGGAGGCTATGGTAATCGAGGCAATTAAAGCTGGTGCAAAGGCTTTTGTAGTAAAACCTTTTAATGAGAAAAAACTTATTGATGAAATTAATAATTATCTGTAGGAATAATTATGTTTTTATTAAAAATAATCAAATTTTTTAAAATTAAAGGATAGAATAAGTTTAATGTATTTTATTAATTTTTTAGGATAGGAGAACTTAAAATGAATTTTCAAAAATATAAGAGTGTCAGGAGAGTTCTGCTGACTATTTTAATACTTAATATTATAGTAGCACTTTCTAAGATAATTTATGGAACTATAACCAATACATCAAGCATGATTGCTGATGGTTATCACTCTGTGTCAGACGGTGCTTCAAATATAATTGGAATAATTGCTATATGGTTAGCATCCAAACCTGCTGATAAAAAGCATCCATATGGACATCATAAATTTGAAACTTTAGCTACAATTGTTATTAGTCTATTACTATTTTTTGTTTCATTTGAGATTTTATCTGATGCTTACGAAAGACTTAAAAATCCTGTAGTGCCAGATATAGATATTTTTAATTTTGTAGTTATGATAGCTACTCTCTTAATAAATATCTTAGTTGTATGGTATGAGCATAAAAAAGGAAAAGAATTAAAAAGCAGCATATTGATTTCTGACTCTAAACACACGAAAAGTGATATATATGTATCTATCTCGGTAATAATAAGTTTACTTGCCGTAGAACTTGGTTTAGAAATTGTTGATACTATAGTTGCAGCAGTAATTGCTGTTCTGATTATTAAAGCCGGATTTGAAATTTTAATACCTGGAATTAATATATTATCAGATGCAAATATAATAGATACTGATGAAATTTATGATTTAGTTATGCTTATGCCAGAAGTTATATTTTGTCATAAAATAAGAACAAGAGGAAAAGAAGACTATGTTATGATTGACCTTCATGTAGGTATAGATAGAGATTTCACCTTGGAATATGCTCATATATTGTCTCATGATATAGAGGATATGTTAAAAAGCAAATTAGATGGTATTGGTGAGGTAATAGTACATATGGAGCCGGCTATTCTTAAGGAAAAAGATATAGCCATAAAAAAAGAGATTGAAAGTAGAATGAAGAATTTTAATAAAATAAATAAGTAGATATATAATCATCCAAACTCACAATAAAAAATACTAAGAGAAACATTTGCAGAACATGACTATAACTCCCAGCTAATGGAAATATAAAAAGGTTAATGTAGAACTTTAGCGATAGAACAACGTAAAATTAGTATATTATAAGTTAAAACTAAACATTAACCTTAAGTCTATTCATCTTCTAGGACTAGCAGCATATCTAATTTTTAAGAATTCGGCTAAATCCTTGTCAACAGTTACTAAGTCATCTGAATTCAATTCCTTAAATGAGTGCTTACCAACTGCTTGAACTGCCATTTTCATCTCAGCTACACAAGATTTTAAAAAATTAGCAAGATGATTTGCTGCCTTATCAATGTCAAGTCTATCTGTTAATTTTCCTGTATATAAGGAAATTTGTGTAGGGAGAGTATCAGGTAAAGCCTTTATGGCTTGAGCCTGTATAGCAGCAAAAATTGCTATAGACCCTATATAAACAGCATCAGCTCCCAGTGCAAGTGCTTTTAAAAATTCTCCCGGAGTCTTTAACCCTCCGGCTAAAATTACACTAAATTTTTTCCTAACTTTATTTTTCTCAAGCCAATGTATTGCTCTTGCTAATGAGTGTAGTGTAGGTAATCCTACACTAGCCTCCAAGGTTGGAGGAGCGACAGCAGTTCCTCCCTCAGAACCGTCAATAGTTATAAAATCAGCATTTGTTTTACTAATAACCTCAAGTTCATATTCTATGAAATCAGTTCCGGCTATTTTTATTCCTACAGGTACATCATATTGAGTTTTTAGGTTATTTACAAAATCAACTATTTCTTCTTTAGAATTGAGTGGTGGATCAGGCATACGAGAATAGACTGTAGCATCTTCACCTTTTTTTAGTTTCCATGTATTTCTAAGATGATTACCTATATCTTTAGCCATCATTGTTGATTCCACAGCTCCCCCCCAAGCACCTTGACCCATTTGAATTTCAATAGCATCAAGTTGACTTAAAAGTTCAGGGCTGGTCTGCCATCCACCTCTATTATACTGACCAATTACATATTTAGCTACATTTCTCACTTCATTAGTAATAGCTGATTCACCAGTATTAGTAGATGTACCTGCCATAGCTGCTCCTTTGGCTAAGGCTATCTTCATTTTTAAGCTTAGTGAACCTCCATAGGACATCCCGGTAATCATTATAGGAATATCTAAACTAAGAGGTTTTTTTGAGTTGCGACCTATAACAGTGGTAGTATCAATTTCATTAATACTAGAAGTAGGTAGTTTAAAAAGCTGTTTTGGATTAAGTAATATTTTTTCCCATTGAGATAAATTAACAGGTCCTCCATAAGGAAGTGTCAATTCCTTCCCTGATTCAGCTCTCATTCCTGCTTCTATTATAGCCTGTGGTGTAAGTTTTTGAGCTGCAGTAACCATTACATAAGGATTATCAGGATATGATTCTGTAAACATCTTAACAGTAATATCATCAACTGTTGGGTCTATTAATCTAAGTAAAAGCCAGTTTAACATATAAACACCTCCTAATTACTAATAGTATTGCATTGCAAAGAGGTAATTATTAATTAAAATGATTGTTTATGAAAAACAAGACGATTCTTAATATAGGGTTATTTAGTAGATGTTAAGTTTTTTATAACAAGGGTATAAAAACAAAAAAGAAAAGGAGTGAAATTTAATGAATGTTTACGAACTGGCAAAAAAGATGGAATTAGAAGGAGAAGAATATTATAATAAATTAGCTGAATCTGCTAAAGATAAAGGACTGAAAAAGATATTTAGGGATTTAGCTGAGGATGAAAGAAAGCATTACAAAATTATTGATAACATTGAGAATAATATTGATTTTTGTCATGATACTTATACAAAACAACAAGATAATACAATATTTACTAACAGGTTTGAATTAGATAAAATTAATATAATTGATAAATCACAGATTAAAGCTTATGAACATGCAGCAGCATTAGAAAAAGAAAGTATTAACTTTTATAATACAAAAATTAAAGAAGCAGAAAGTGATTGTGAGAGTATGTTGTTTAATATACTTATGAAGGAAGAAAAAAAGCATTTGGAAGCCTTAGAGTTTTTAATAAGACACCTAAGAAATGCTCAAGAATGGGTAGAATCGGCTGAATTTACACATGGCGAGGAGTATTAAATATTCATAAAAAGACCTCCTTTAATTAAAGGAGGTCTTTAGACATTTTTGATATATTTTATTCAACTTTAAACTAAACAAGTCCTTGAGCTAACATAGCCTCAGCAACTTTTAAGAATCCAGCTATGTTTGCACCAGCAACGTAATTTGCAGTCATACCATAATCTTTAGCAGCTTTATCAGCCTGCTTAAAAATATTCACCATTATAGCGTCAAGTTTTTCGTTTACTTCATCAAAAGTCCAAGATAATCTCATACTATTTTGAGACATCTCTAAAGCAGAAGTTGCAACTCCACCTGCATTTGCTGCCTTAGCAGGAGCTAATAATATACCTTTCTCTACTAAGAATTCTAATGCTTCGTTTGTACAAGGCATGTTTGCACCTTCACCAACAGCTATTGTTCCATTTTCAAGAAGTATCTTAGCATCTTCAAGTTCTATATCATTTTGAGTAGCACAAGGAAGAGCAATGTCACACTTAACTTTCCATACATTTCCACCTTCATGATATTCAGCATTTGGATGATGGTTAAGATATTCTTTAATTCTCTTTCTTTCTACTTCCTTAATCTGCTTAATAGTATCTAGATTAATTCCATTAGCATCATAGATATATCCTTTAGAATCTGACATAGCTACAATCTTAGCACCGTACTCCGCTGCTTTTTCACAAGCATAAATAGCAACATTTCCAGAACCAGAAATTACAACTCTCTTATTATTAAAAGACTCGTTATTTGCTGCAAGCATTTCTCTGACAAAGTATACCAATCCGTATCCGGTAGCTTCTTTTCTTACAAGAGAACCACCATAAGTTAAGCCTTTACCAGTAAGGACACCATTTTCAAATGCTCCCCTAATTCTTCTATATTGTCCGTAAAGGTATCCAATTTCTCTACCACCAACACCAATATCTCCAGCAGGAACATCAACATCTGGTCCAATATGTCTATAAAGCTCTGTCATAAAGCTTTGGCAGAATCTCATGATTTCTGCATCGGATTTTCCTTTAGGGTCAAAATCAGATCCGCCTTTACCTCCACCGATTGGAAGTCCAGTTAAAGAATTCTTGAAAACTTGCTCAAATCCTAAGAATTTAATAATTCCTAAGTAAACTGACGGATGGAATCTTATACCGCCTTTATAAGGTCCTATGGCACTATTAAACTGAACTCTAAATCCTCTGTTTACTTGAACCTTACCCTCATCATTCATCCAAGGAATTCTAAACATAATTTGCCTTTCAGGCTCAACTATCCTCTCGATTATTCCTGCTTCGGCATATTCAGGATGATTCTCTAAAACGGGTTTTAGTGAATTAAGAACTTCTTCTACTGCTTGATGAAATTCTGATTCACCCGGATTTCTCTTTTTGACTTGCTCTAAAACGTTTTCCAAAATTGACATCTAACCAGCTCCTTAATTTTATTTTTAAAATAGTTATTACTAATAATGATATTACAAACAAGTATTATAACATGAATAATTGAAAAGAGAATTATTAGTAAAAAAATACAAGTTATATATTTGTGCCACTAAAATAGATTATATTAATCTTGATTATATTTTGCAACAAAAAGAATAATATTTTAAAATTTTAACATCTTTAAAATGTACATTTTTCATAAAATTTAAGAAATTGGATATAATTTGGTGTAAAATAATTTTATCATATATTAATTAGTAACTATTGTATTTAATGATATAATATAAACAAAGTCAAACTAAAATATATGGGACTTATATAAAATATACATAATTACTGTTTCGTTTATACTATAAAAACCGAGGAGGTTAAGTTTTTATGAAAATATTAATAAAAAATACTGATTTACTAACTATGGCTGACGAAGATCAAATACTGCATAATGTAAATATTTCCATTGATTCGGGAAGGATTACTCATATTGGAGATATTCCTAATGACTTCACTCCTGAAAAAATCATAGACGGCAGAGAGAAGCTAGTAATGCCGGGTCTAGTTAATTCACACACACATATTGCTATGTCTGTCTTTAGAAACTATGCAGATGATTTATCATTTTGGCCATGGTTAACAGAAAAGATTTTGCCATTAGAAGAAAAATTAATAGCACAAGATATTTATTGGGGATCAATGCTTAGTATAGTTGAGATGCTAAAATCGGGTATAACATCTTTTGCAGATATGTATTTCCTTATGGATGAAACAGCAAAGGCTGTTAGTCAGTCAGGTATAAGAGCTTCACTTACTAGAGGATTAGCAGGTAATGAGTCTGAAGGACAGTCAAAAATTGAAGAAGCAATAGAATTTTATAAAAAGTGGCATGGCACAGATAACGGAAGAATTGCTGTAGATGCAGGACCTCACGCACCATATACCTGCAGTTCGGCATATATTAATATGATTATAGAAATGGCGAAGAAATATAACATGAGAATACATATCCATCTTTCAGAAAGTAAAAAAGAAGTTGAGAATAGCTATGAAAAGTATAATAAGTCGCCTATAGCACATGTTAATGATTTAGGGCTGTTTGAATTACCTACAATGGCAGCTCATTGTGTATATCTATCTAATGAAGATATAGATATTTTAGCTGACAAAAGGGTACACGTTTTAAATAATCCTGCGAGTAATCTAAAACTTGGAAACGGTTTTGCACCAATTAACAAATTGCTGAAAAACGGTGTAAATGTAGCACTAGGTACTGATGGAGCTTCAAGCAATAATAGTCAGAATATGTTTAAAGAGATAAGTCTTGCTGGACTTATAAATAAAGGTATTAATAATGATTCTACTTGTGTTAAAGCTATAACTGCTTTGAAGATGGCAACCATAAATGGAGCAAAAGCACTGGGACTTGATGATAGTATTGGAACTATAGAGGTAGGTAAAAAAGCAGATATTATATTAATAGATATGAAAAAAGCTCATTTATATCCTAAACATAATCCTGTATCTGCCATGGTTTATTCTGCACAAGGTTCTGATGTTGATACGGTAATAATTGATGGAAAGGTAGTTATGGAGAGCAGAGAAATAAAGACTATAGATATTGAAGAAGTAATGTATAATGTTGAGAAGCATGCTAAAGAATTAATTAAAAGATAGGAGGATAAAAAGTGAAAGAATTAATGGCTATTGAGTATAAGAACAATAAACTTTTACTAATTGACCAGAGAAAGTTACCAACAATAAATGAAATATTTGAATGTACTACATATCAAGATGTTGAATTTGCAATAAGAGATATGGTGGTTAGAGGAGCTCCGGCTATAGGAGCTACAGCGGCATATGGAGTTGTTTTAGCAGCTAAAGAATTTAAGGATTTAGAAAGAAAAGAATTTTTTAATAATATGGACAAGGCATGTAGTATTCTTAATAAAGCAAGACCAACTGCCGTAAATCTTATGTGGGCTATTAATAGAATGAAAAGTGTTATAGAACAAAACAAAGAAATGTCAGTGAATGATGTATATAATAATTTAAAAGATGAAGCTCATATTATATTAAACGAAGATATTAAAACAAATAGACAAATGGCAGTACATGGCAATGAAATAGTTCCAAATAATGCTGCTATTCTTACCCATTGTAATACCGGTGCATTAGCAACAGCAGGGTATGGAACTGCTTTAGGAGTCATTAGAGAAGCTCATAAATCCGGTAAGAATATTTTTGTCTTTGCTGATGAAACTAGACCGAGACTTCAAGGCGGAAGGCTTACAGCTTGGGAATTAAAACAGGAGAATATACCGTCTAAATTAATAGCCGACAGTGTAGCAGCTACTCTAATAAGAGATAAGAAAATTGACCTTATATTAGTTGGTGCTGACAGAATTGCTGTTAACGGAGATACAGCCAATAAAATTGGTACTTTTATGCTTTCTGTTGTAGCGAAAGTATATGGCGTTCCTTTTTACATAGTTGCTCCCACAACAACTATAGATTTTGATATAGATACAGGAGAAGAAATTGAAATTGAAGAAAGAGCAGATCAAGAAGTAACTCATGTTGGTGGAGTAAGAGTTGCACCGGAAGAGATGGATGTATATAATCCTGCTTTTGACGTTACTCCAAGTGAAAATATAACAGGTATTATAACAGAAAAGGGAATTGTTAGAGAGCCTTACAGAGAAAATATTTTGAAGCTAAAGTAATCGTTCATTTAATATGAATAAAAGCTTTAAAGTCAGCATTTAAAAAAGAGGTGATAGGATTGATTAGAAAAGCAGTAATTGGTGGTACAGGAGTTTATAATTTAAGTCAGAACTCTAGAAGTGAAACGGTTAAGACAGAATACGGTATAGTTGAAGTAGATATTGTAAATATTGATGGGGAAGACATTGTTTTTCTTGCTAGACATGGAAAAAATCATTCTTTTCCTCCTCATTTAGTTAATTACAGAGCAAATATGAAGGCTTTAGAGCAATTAGGCGTAAAGTTCATATATGCAACTGTTGCAGTTGGTTCATGTAATGAGTTATATAATCCCGGTGACATAGTAGTTATAAAAGACTTTATAGACTTTACTAAGTCTAGACCTCTAACCTTTTATGAAGGTGGAGAAGAAGGAGTTAGGCATACGGATATGAGTAGTCCTTACTGCTATAACTTAACAAACATTTTCTATAAAATTGCAGAGGAAAATAATATGCAGATTAAGGGTAAAGCAGTGTATGTGTGTACTGAAGGTCCAAGATTTGAAACAGAACATGAAATTAAGATGTTTATGCAGTTAGGTGGAGATGTCGTAGGTATGACTAATGTTCCGGAAGTTGTATTAGCTAAAGAGCTGGGTATGTGTTACTTGGCTGTAGGGATTATAACTAACTGGTGTACTGGAGTGAAAAAAGGAGCTATTGAATTCCATGATATTGAAAATTCAATAACAAAAAACAAGGAACTTATAACAAGAAGTTTCCTAAAGTCACTTAAAGAAGACTTACATCAGAATAACTGTAGTTGTAGTAAAGCTATAATTGAGCTTTAAATATGTGAAATGAGGTGTAAAATGAATATCAAATATCATAAAATAAGTAAACAAATAATAAGCACCGGGCTTCAAATGCTTAATTCATCTCTAGTAGTAGGAACTTGGGGAAATATAAGTGCAAGGGTTGAAGGAGAACCTTGTATAGCTATAACCCCTAGTGGAGTTGACTATGATAACATAGAGCCTGAAGAAATTGTAATAATGGATCTAGACGGTAACGTAGTATTTGGAGATAAAAAACCTTCCATAGAATACAATTTACATATTGAAGTATATAAAAACAGACAAGATATAAATGGTATAGTACATACCCATAGTACCTATTGTACTGCTATGGCAATAGCTAGAAAGTCAATTCCTGCTGCTGCTGAGGACTTGGTACAAATAGTAGGTGGAGATGTAAGAGTAAGTGAATATAAACTTCCCGGTTCTGTTGAACTGGGAAAGGCTGCCGTAAGGGCATTAGAAAATAGAAATGCTTGTATTTTAGCTAATCATGGTTGTTTAGCCGGAGGTAAAAACCTAAAAGAAGCATTAAAAATAGCTTTAATAGTTGAAAAATCAGCTCAAGCTACGGTGTTTGCTCAAATGATGGGAGGAATAGTAGAATTAAGCCAGCATGATATAGATTTTATGAGAGATTTTTACTTAAATAAGTATGGACAAAGATAGTAAAAATTAACTTTAGAATAGAGGGATATAATGGATAAAGATAAGAGATTAAGGTTTGACACCATGTCTATACATGGTGGAAAAGAGGATGAAAAAAATCCTAAAAATGCTTTAAATCCTCCTATATTTCAGACGTCGACATTTGTTTTTAATGATACAGAACATGTTAAAAAAGTTTTTAGTTTTGAGAGCAGTGATTATGTATATACGAGAGGAAATAATCCGACTTTAAGATTATTTGAAAATAGGATGTCAGTTTTAGAGGAAGGTAAAGCCGGTGTAGCATTTGCTTCAGGTATGGCTGCCATTAGTTCAGTTTTATTTTCACTCCTTAAGCCGGGTGACAATGTCATAATAAATAAAACGCTTTACGGTTCAAGCTATAATGTAGCTACTCAGCTTTTACCTAAATACGAAGTCAATTATAAAGCTGTAAACTTATGCAAACTAAAGGAATTAGAGCAGGCTATTGACGAAAATACAAAGGTAATATATTTTGAAACTCCTGCTAATCCCAGTTTAAGTATAATAGATATTGAACATATCAGTAAAATTGCTAAGGCTTGTAACATCAAGGTTGTAGTAGACAATACCTTTGCTACTCCATATTTTCAAAGACCTTTAGTTTTAGGAGCAGATGTAGTTGTTCATAGTGCTACCAAATATATTTCTGGACATGGAGATGTTGTTGCCGGAGTAGCAGTATCTAAAGATGAGGAATATATACATAAACTAAAATTTGATTATATGTGTGAATTTGGTGGAGTAATGAGTCCCTTTAATGGTTGGCTTCTTCTTAGAGGACTAAAAACTTTAGGAGTCAGGATGCGAGAACATGAAAGAAATGCTATAAAATTAGCTCATTATCTTTTGGAACATAAAAAAGTGAGACAGGTGTACTATCCGGGGTTAGAAGGATTTGACGGATATGATATTGCAAAAAAACAAATGGATGGTTTTGGAGCTATTATCAGCTTTGAGGTTGAAGGTAGACTCAGTGATGCTAAAAAGGTAGTTAATAATGTAAAATTGGCTCAATTAGCTGTTAGTCTTGGAGACTGCGAAACATTAATAGAGCTTCCGGCAGCTATGACTCACTTAGGTTATCCAAGAGATAAATTAGCTGAATTTGGATTGACGGAAAGTATGATAAGAATTTCTGTAGGACTTGAAAATATAGAGGATATAATAGAGGATTTAGATAATGCTTTATCACTTATATAGAGCTTAATAAAACATTAGAAATTCAAACAGACCAAGGTAAATACCTTGGTCTGAAATATTTTAAGCAGTATTTTTCTTTTTAAACATATAACTAAACATTACTGTACTTATAAGAGCAACTATAACTGAAGCATAAGTTTCAGTAATCATAGGATGAATAGGATAATGACCGGTTTGTGTTTTGTATGCTACCCATATAAAACCAACAACTGCTGTTAAAAGCATAGACCAGATGGCACCCTTTTGCGAAGTTTTTTTCCAATAGATTCCTAATAATAAAACAACGAACAGTGAGCCTCTTAATGTATATGCAAAATAAACCATATCTAATATCGTTGTACTTCCATACATAGCTAAAGCCAATAACATACATAATATTCCAGCTAAGCCTGTTGTTATTCTTGACATAAGTAAAGTTTCCTTGTCTGTAGCGTCAGGTTTGATTTTTCTTTGATAAATATCTTTTGTAATCATAGTACCGGAAGCAAGAATAATTGGAGAAACTGTTGATAGTATTGCAGCCATAATTGAGGCTAAAACTATTCCCCCGGCAATAGGATTTAGATTCATCATAAGTGTTGGCAGTGCAAGTTTAGCATCAATTAAATCAGGAAATTTAACTCTTGCAGCCATTCCAAGCAGGGCAGTAAGAATACCAAAAGGAGCTACAATAAAAGCAGTTATAAAAGCTGCCTTTTTAGCAGTTTTAACATCTTTTGCAGCAAGTAATGGCTGTATACCGGCTTGAGCTGTACAAGCTCCTAATATTGATGCAATAACCCATGAAGAGACTTTTGGAAGTCCAATGCCCGCCATATTAAAGTAAGGTTCTGACGGCAGTGAAGATTTAAGAATTGATATTCCTCCAACATCACCGCTCACTAAAATAATGGCCAGTATAACTCCTCCATACATAGCAACTAAGTGAAGCATATTAGTATAACCAACAGCTATCATTCCTCCGGCTAAAGTATATATTATAAATCCTATACCAAAAACTATTACAGAAGTAGTATAGTCAAGACCTAGGACTGTAACTCCAAGAGTTCCTGCTGCTATTATCTGAGCAGTACCAACAGCTATCATAACAAATGTTAATAATATACTTGAAATAGTTCTTGCATCTACGCCTATAAACTTTTCAATTATTCCCGGAACTGTAACTGTTTCAAGGCTTCTGTATAGTTTAGCAAAAAAAATTGCGAGTATAATTACACCAATACCGTTTGCAATAGTATACCATGCTCCAGATATACCAAACAAAAATCCAAATTCTGAAATACCTGTTGTAGATGTTCCTCCCAGCCACTCACCTGTTCCGGCGGCAACACACATCAATATACCTAATCCTGCTCCATGAAATGCACTAGATGAGTTCGATTTCTTTTTTGCATAGATACCAATTGCCACAGTTATTGCAAAATATATTAATATGATACATAATTGTATGGACATCCTTTAACCTCCTTATTTATCTTGAAAATATGGTAAGAAGGATACATTAAATATATCCTTCTTTTTTCATTACCCAATTGGAATTTCAATATCTAATAAAGGGGGATATTGCTGACATCCAAATACGTCTCCTTCTCCTGGGCTGCCGCTGGGTTTAGTTCTATAGATTGTAAACTTAATTGCAAATGCGGGATCATACTCAACGAAATCGCAAATTCTTTCTTCTGATATTCCATATAATTTAGCTACTGTTTGTTTTGTTAAACATTTACTTGCTTTTACAAGCTCATAATTTTCTTTTTCTCTAAATATTATATCAAACGTTATTTTATCTGTTCCTGCGTTTTTACTTCTAATTGTTTTTGCTAAATCAACGAGTTTTTTGGTTTTCATCTAATCCCTCCCATACTCTTAACTTCAATTACATTAAGGTCGAATAATTCCATTGGATCATCTACAGGTATAATATGGTTCATAGTCCACTCATATGAAGCTGTAGCAGGAAGTACTTCATCTACAACAAATGATGCTGTTCCTGCTGTTCCTTTAACTTCCGGCAGTCTTGCATAGAATATCTGTCTTGTACCGATCATTGTAATTTCTTCTGCCATCTCTTTTGTGGGTGCTACACCTTCAACTATTACACAGAGTTCATGAGATTTAGTTTCTTTTACAGGCTCTAAATCTCCCATAACTCCGTTCTTACCAAACAGCCTGTAATTTAATCTGTAATCTACTCCTTTAAATTTTTCTTCAACCTGAGATACAGACCACTCTAAAACTTTATCAATATTCTTAATTGTATAAGGGTCTCTAATACCAGCTATTCCAATATATCTTTCTCCTATTTTGGCAGCTCCTTCTAATTTGACTTTAATTTTTCCTTCTATAGGTACAAACTTAGAGCCTGTTATTCTGCATGTTTTTTCATCATATTGCTCATAGACACAATTAGTCATGTCAAGCATACCACCAGCAAAAAATTCGTAGTAAGGGTTGGTTCTTTCATACATTGCATGTCCAGCTACGGAGGCTACTGTACATCTTTGATCCGGATGCATAGCTGTTACCTTAACATCATTTTTTGTTATAGTTCCTATTACACTTTCTTTAGCTCCATATGGTTCTGCACAAAAGGATGCACACTCTAAAACCTTTCCTAGATAATAAGCTTGCGATTCATTAAAGCCTTCAAAAATTGCTGGAGCAGCAAAAACCGCTGCATCGCTGGAACGTCCTCCGATTATTACATCTGCACCCATTTCTAATGCTTTTATATATGGATGGACACCTGCTACAGCTACAATTCTATTAGTCCTATCAAGCTCCTCTATTGTAAAATTACTCCTACCATCCAGTCCTTCTACAGCTATTCCATTGTTCATTTTCTTACGAAGATACTCTTTATCAACTTCTGAATAAAAATATGCTAATTTAAAATTAGGTAAATTATGTTTTTTAGCAAGTGCTATTATTATATCAACAAACATATCTACTTTACTGTTTGAACCAGTGTCTCCTGACGAGCCTATAATCATGGGTACTCCCTGCTCTCTTGAAGCAAGCAGCATTAATTCAATATCATGAATTTGCCATTCTTTATGACTTGCACAGTGATCTCCTCCTAATGGACCGGGTCCTATATCATCACTTCCTGAGTCACAGCAATAATAATCTGGCTTAGTTGCAGCACCAATTTTAAAACTTTCTTCCTTTGTTGGTGCAAAACCTAAATGTCCATTTGGGCTTATAATTCTTAATTCTTTTTTGGCCATTTTATATTACCTCCTTAAAATTTCTTTCAATAACATATAAAGCAAATTCTATGCCAAGTAGAATAAATCTAAATCAAATAAGTTAATGTACACAATTTCAAACAATTTTTCTGTAAATAAAAAAAATATGCCAATATATTTGACATACTTTTATTGTTTCTAATGGTTGAATGTAAACTATATATACAATTAAATCTTTATTTCATATTCTTTTATCTTATTATATAAAGTTTGTCTTTTAACTCCTAAGATTTCAGCAGTCTTTGTCTTATTTCCGTTTGTTTGCTTTAATGTATTTGTTATAAATATTTTTTCAAATTCCTTTAATGTCATTTTTTCATTAGCTGTATACTGAATATCATTATCTTCTCCCAGAATTTCTTTCGGGATATGGTTTTTAGTTAGAATTTCTTCGTTTTTTTCAGCAACAACTACAGCTCGTTCTATGGCGTTTTTCAATTCTCTAACATTTCCAAGCCATGGATAATTTACTAAAACACTTAAAGCCTCGATTTCAATTATTTTTAAATCTTTGTTATATTCTGTAGTAAAACTTTCTAAAAAATGTTCTGCCAGTAATGGAATATCTTCTTTACGTTTTCTTAATGGAGGTATTTCAAAATTGATTACATTTAACCTGTAATAAATATCTTCTCTAAAATTACCATTTTTCACTTCTTGCATTAGATTTTTATTGGTAGCAGCTATAATTCTTATATCGGTTTTAATACTCTCAAGTGACCCTACTCTTTGGAATTCTTTTTCTTGTAAAATTCTTAAAAACTTAACCTGCATTGACAATGGCAGCTCTCCTACTTCGTCTAGAAAGACAGTTCCTTGGTCTGCCTGCTCAAACTTTCCGATTTTAGTTTGATTAGCACCTGTAAATGCTCCTTTCTCATGTCCGAACAATTCGCTTTCAATTAGATTTTCAGGAATTGCACCACAGTTAATAACCACAAAATTTTTATCTTTACGTTTACTTCTTTCGTGGATTAATTTTGCAAAAACTTCTTTACCAACTCCGCTTTCTCCACTTAACAATACTGTTGCCTTACTCTGTGCTATCCTATCTATCATTGAAAAAATTAACTGCATTTTATCGCTTTTTCCAATAACTTGACCAAATCCATAGTTATTCTCTAACTTTCTTTTTAAGTGGCGATTTTCTTCTAATAATTTTTTTCTTTTAACTGCATTTTCAACTGTGATTAAGAATTCGTCATTAGTAAAGGATTTCTGCATATAATCAAAAGCACCAAGTTTGATTGCACTTACGGCACACTTTATATCTGCATATGCAGATATAAATATCACTCCTAAATAAGGGTCTGTTTTTAATGCTCTTTCCATTAATTCTATTCCATCCATTTTTGACATTCTTAAATCAGTAATCAATATATCAATGAACTGGTTTTTTAAAACATCTAATGCTTCAAAGCCGTCTGTTGCTAAAACAACTTTATAACCATTGTCAGTTAAAAGCATTTTTAAAGTTTCTCTAATTGATTTTTCATCATCTACCAATAATATAGTAAATTCATTGTTAGTCATTTTTAGTATCCTCCTGAAATTGCAATATAGGTAAAATTAAAGTAAACTTTGTTCCTACACCAATTTCACTATCTATCAAAACTTTTCCTCCAATGTTATCTATAATTCTATTAACAATTGAAAGACCTAAGCCCGTACCATTTTCTTTAGTGGTGTAGAAAGGGTCCATAATCTTATTTAGGTTATATTTAGATATACCAATTCCATTATCAGAAAACTCAATAATAGCTTTATCTTCATTTATTACTGCTTCTATTTTTATAGTTTTAACTTCCTTGTTACTACTATTAATTGCATCAATTGAGTTAAAAAACAAATTAAGAAATATCTGTTTAAGATGATCTTTTGAAAAAGGCATCCAGATATTTTCATCAGGAGATTTCACATAAATCTGTATATGGTGTTTATTAAGATTGTGATTCATTAGTAATAATACGTCCTTAACTACCTCTTGAAGTAACGTTTTTTCTTCTATTGCACTTTTATTGCTGTTTTGTCCTACAAGCTGGTCTAAAAAGCGGTTTAATCTTTCACTTTCTTCATTAATAATATTTATTAGTTTTATACTATCACTATCCAACACCTGGTCATCAACTTTACTTAGTAAAAGCTGCGTAGAAGTTCTTATAGGTAAAAGAGGATTTCTAATTTCATGAGCTATGCCTGCTGTAAGTCTACCTACAACTGCAAGTTTTTCAGTTCTCATAATCTGATGCTGAAGCTGTTCAATTTGTGTATTGTCACGAAAAATAGTTATACTTCCTTTTTTCTTACCGTTTTCATTCCAAAGTATTGAAGTACTTAATACAATGCTTACTTTTTGTTTGTCTTTTCTAATTAAATATGCAGGTCGTTCAAAAAAAATTTCTTCACTTTCATAGCTTTCTACAATATGCCAGTCATCTTTATTTAATTTCATTGGATTATCTAGTATATTTTTGCCTACTACCTCTGTGGCAGTATATCCCGTTATCTTTTCTGCCGCTTTATTAAATACAACAATATTGTATTTCTCATCAATTGCTATCACACCACTGTTAATGTTTTCTAATATATGGCTCGAAAATCTTTCTGCTTCATTTACTTTATTATTTAGCTCTAAGAGTGAAGCTCCTTGAGATGCTATTATTGTAATCATCTCTACATCATTTTCTTTATAATCGTATGGTTTTGAATATGATACGCTTAAAATACCAACGAGTCTATTTTCAACAATTAAAGGAACAGCTAAGAATGAACGTATTATTGGATCTTCATCATAAAACTGTCTAACTTGAATTTCATTAGAATCCATTACATCTTCTATTATGAGAGCTTTTTTTTCTTTAGCTACCCAACCTACACATCCTTCTCCTATTTTAAAAGCAACTCGTTTTTTCATCTTATTTACATCAGAGCCTCTACATGAAACTACCTCAAGGTCTTTGCGTTCTTTATTAATTTTATAAATTACTGTCATATTGCATGGCACTAATTTTTCTACAAAATCAAAGATAATTTTAGAAGTAGATTGAAAATTTTTTGATTTATTCATTGAATTTATAGTACTCATTAGAAAATCCAAATTAATAATATGAGGGTCTTTTGTAACCATTATTATCACTACCTAATTTTAATTTTTATAAAGTAAGATTTAGTTCGCTGCAATTAACCAAATTTTCAATTTGGTGTAAGTGCAGGAGTATTAGAATTGTAAGCTTTCGAATAAATATTACCTTATAATTATATTTTATCCTAAAAGTTAATTTTTTTAAACATATAATCTAAAGGGGCGGTAAATTACCGCCCCTTTAGATTATATTTCTGTTTCAGTGTCATTCTTCTCCTGTTTTAATGATAAGGTATGATTCTTGGTGATGTAAAATAGAATCAAGCCTGCTAAAACTGCAATAGCTGCTGATTTTATAAAATAAGGTGTCCACTCTTTCCATGCAGTTACCATAAGTGCTGTTCCTGATTCTCCTCCAATTATAATTCCTATTACGTATGTTAGAAACACAATAATTCCACCCATAACTGCAATTGATACAAAAACACCAAAGACATTAGTAACAAACTTTTCTAATTTTTCCTTCACTTATGACACCTCCTATATACCAAATACAGGAAGAATTCCTGCAAAGATCAATATTGTTATTAGTAGATGCAGCCCTATCCAAATGAAAGCTAGTTTAGAGGTCTCTATAAAGCCGGATTTTGATATACCCATTGCCGCGTACATTGAAAGTGCTAATGGAGGAGTCATACCTTCCATTGCTCCGGTTATTGCCGGTAGCATAGCAGCACCTAAAATTGGATTAATACCTACCGCTGCAAATATAGTAAGGAACGTTGCTCCAAAAATTGCAATTTGTGATGAACCGGGAAGTACCATGCCTAAAAATGCTGTAAATAGTGGTATAAATATAATTAAAGCTACTTTGGACATTCCAAATCCTAGTATCCATTCGGATACAGCATCCGTCATTCCCATATCTCTGTATATATAAGCTATTGCGTAAGCAAAGTAAACTGTAGCAGCTACAGGTGTTATACCTCCAAAACTCTTTTTTAATATATTAAATATATTAGGTATTTTAAGTCCACCTTTAATTTCTTTACGTCCAAGATATAATGCAAATAAAAATGCTAAACCCGGTGTAAATAGAAGAATTGTTTTAGAGAATGCCTTTAATCCGTCAGCTCCAACCCGATTAGCTATTAAGAATGAGAATCTAGCATCTATTAACAAAGGTATAAAGATTATCAGCGGAATAAATAACGCCGGCCAACCTTCTTTAAAAGCTTTCTTAAGAGGAGGCAGTTCTTCCGGTGTCATTGGATCAACTTTATAATAATAGCAGAATCCTAATAAAGTAAGGAAACGCTGTAAAACAAACCAGATTCCTACTCCCCAGACTGCTATCCAGAAAGTTGAAAGGGATATTTTATCTGCTTCAGGTAAGAATACATCTAAAACACCAAATACTAATAAAATTGTTCCCGACGGCGGTATCATTGGTCCTAATGAACTAGCAGACATCTCAACGGTAGCAGCCAAAGGTCTGGGAAATTTTGTTTTAATCATTGTAGGTATTGTAAATACTCCCGTTGCAGCAACATTACCCGGACCTGTACCAGATAAAGAAGCCATAAAGGTTGATGCAATAAGACTTACAAAGCCCGCACCACCTCGAAAACGTCCTACTAATGACAGAATTATATCTATTACCTTATTTACAACCTTAGTTTCAGAAAATATGTGTGCTAACATTAGAAATGCGACAATTGCATAAAATAGTGTACTTGTAGAAGGTTTTATAAGATTTTTAATAAATAGATCATACCTGCCTGTCATTATTACTGTCACTACATAACCAACAAACATAGCTTCGTATATAGGACGTTTCAGTAAAACAAATAAGATAGTTATAACTGCTAATAATGCAACTAGATAAAAAACGTTCACAGGAATTCCAAGTACAAATTCACCTGTAATCACATAATCACTCCTTTAATAATTGTATATTTTTTATGACGTGTTGTTTTACCTTTTCTAATATCACCTCCTATTTATTTTTATGGAAATTTGATAGCTGTATTCTGCTAAACTAATATAAAAATAAATTTAAACTGTTTAGCAAAGCTACCACGGTAATGTATAAGTAATTGTTATTAATTAAGTATACTTGCAAAAGTAATGCCATTTATTTTTTTGCATACTAGTCAGAAGGTTATGAATTGTCTGTCTAATTATTTTACACTTATAATATAGTTTGTGAAATTTGTATTATATTTTTTTGACATTAAGAAAAAAGAATAAAAATTAATAGCCAAAGGTAATATATACCTTAGGCTATTTTAGATAAAGATAAAATTATTTTATGTAAAGTCTAAAATTCCATACTCTTTACTTCAACACCTTCGATTAATGAGAGTTTTTCTTTTAGTTCTCTAGCTTTATCATCGGAGTTCTTAACCATCTCTAGTATTAATAGACCCTTTTCTGTACATACTTCACCATATTCAGCTTGCTGGTGTAGACCTAATCGTGTTTTGATTATACAGCCAAACTCAGTTAATAAGCTTTGAACTCTTTCAACTTCTTCAAAACGGTTTTCAATTAACACCCCTAAAATTATCTTTCTCATTTATAATAACCTCCCTTAAAGTAATAACGACCTATGATTATATTATAGTTTATTATTAACTAAATATGCAAGGCCATGTCAGTATAGTTCTTTGTTTATAGCTTCTGAAGCGAGAGTATTAGAATTGTAATCTATCGAATAAATTTAAAAATAATAGTTATAAAGATATTATATATAATGCAGTTTCTGTTATCATAATACAATTATTATTCATAATATAAAGTAAGTAAGGTATAAGGGTTTATTATGAATGAAAGGAGAGTTATTATGGTTGTTTGTGAAGATAAGCAAAAAATTATATTAATAGCCGTAGCTGTTATTCTGTTTATAATTTTTATAACGGGACTAGAAGAAGACGGTAATGTAATTGAAGAGATTATAATTCCTATAATTTAAATATACACTGAAACTAGACTGAGGAGGGGATGGTATGGTATGATATCTGATAATCAAATGGAAATGTTCATGAAAAAAGTCATGGATCAATTAGGAGTTCAAGAAGAAAATATTAGTAAAGACAATAAAAAAAATCCAAAAGGCGATAAAAATAAATCTAAAAAGCCTGTACTAGCTACTTCACAGATAATAGTAATCACTGCTTTATTAGCAAATGCCTTAGATGTAACTTCCTTCTTGGTTGATAAAAATCAGGACGTACAAGTTGTATTAACCGGAACACTAAGACGTAAGAGTCAATTAGACAAAATAATGGATCAGGTAGGGCAGCATCCATTTGATGAAGTTATGAAAGCATTCATGGGAAGGTATTAAAAAATTCATATATAAACATTATTGAAATTAGTTGACAGAATAAAAAAAATACAATAAACTATTTATAAAATAGTTGAAAGGGGAGAGGTGTTTTATGAAAAAATTAATTGTTTTATATGTAAGTTACATTAAAGAAAATTTAATACCTGCTCCTAAGGACTTTTTACATAAAACTTAATCATTGTAAAATGTAAGATGATAATTTTTTGCATGTTTTATTAAGTAAAAATGATCCTTAGAGTAAGGAACTCCTAGCTTTAAGGGTCTTTATTATTGTGTATCTTTTTAAAGATTTCGCAATAATTATGTTATTTTTTGTTATGTGCTTAAACAAATATATATTATTAATTTAGACCCTTAAAATGAATTGATGTTAATTCATTTTAAGGTTTTTATTTTTTGATATAATCCTTTAAAGCTTATGGAGAAAATCAGTAAAATTACTATTAGATTAAGGAGGAGTAATGATGAAGTTAAACAATAATTACCAAACAATAATAAGGGGGCAGCATATTGACAGAAACTAAAGGATATAATTTAATAAATTTAGGATGGAATGAAGAATTAGACCATTATTTAAATCAATTCAATAAAGAAAATCAATTAGATTATAAAGTTGGAAGAGTTGCGGTAGAATATAAAGCATTATATAAAATCTTTACAACAGAAGGAGAAATTCTTGGCAGTGTTTCAGGTAAGATGCAGCACGAGGCTACAAATAGACAGGATTACCCTGCTGTAGGTGACTGGATAATAATAGATAAAACTAATCCAAAAACTGGAAATGCAGTTATTCATGGTATACTCCCTAGAAAAAGTAAATTTTCAAGAAAAATTGCAGGAAAAAAATCTGATGAACAGATTGTAGCTTCAAACATAGATTATTTGTTTATTTGTATGTCTTTAAATAAGGATTTTAATTTAAAGAGATTAGATAGATATTTGATAATGGCATGGGATGGAGGAGCAAATCCAGTAGTTCTTTTAACAAAATCAGACTTATGTAGTGATGACAGCTTTATTCAAGAAAAGGTTAATGAAATAGAATCAGTAGCTTTTGGAGTAGACATTCATGTTATTAGTTCTTATGATGGAATAGGAATTGACAACCTGAGCAAATATATTGATAAAGGAATAACTTTAGCATTTCTTGGTTCATCAGGAGTAGGTAAATCAACTCTTATAAACACTTTGATAGGTGAAGAAAAGCTAGAAACCAGAGAGATTAGAGATGATGACGATAAAGGAAAGCATACTACTACTCACAGAGAATTGATTCCTCTTGAAGGAGGAGGTATTGTTATTGATACTCCCGGTATGAGAGAACTTCATATGTTAGATGCAGAAGGGGGTTTAGACAGTACATTTAAAGATATTGAGGATTTAGCACTTTCATGTAAATTTAGTAATTGCGGTCATAAATCCGAGCCGGGATGTGCTGTAAAAAAAGCATTGTATAATGGCACGCTTACCAGAGAGAGATTTAAGAATTATCTTAAATTACAAAAAGAAATAGCATTTATTGAACGAAAAAACAGAATGAAAGAAAAGAGAGCAGAAAAAAAGAGTAAAAAAATATAGATTTAAGCAAAAAAATAGGAATCCTAAGCATTACAAGGATTCCTTGATTTTTTAACCGTGTTTATTGACTACTTTATTTCTTATAAAGAAAGAAATACTTCCTATCATCCTTAAGCATCCCACAATAATTAATGCAGTATAGATACTAAATCCATCTTTTATAGCTACACCAATTATTGGAGATATTGCAGCCGATATATTTGTTAAAGTAGTATATACTGCAATGTAAATTGTTCTATTTTTTGTAGGAGTAACCTCTAAAAGTATGTTAAATAATATTAGTATAGTTCCTGCAATAGAGATTCCAATTATAACATTAAATAATACTAAGGCTATAAGACTTCGAGATGCAGCATATAGTATAGGAGTTATAGCCATACCAAATGTAGCTATACTCAGCATAATACTGTTTCCTTTTTTATCGGCAAGTTTTGCCCAAATTGGATATGCAATAAAAGAAGAAACACTGCCGGCAATTGTTATTGTACTTAACCATACTTCATTGGCATTAAGATACTTAACTGTATAAATCCCAAAAAGCGGCCATCCCATCTGCCATCCAAAGTGAAATAGTAAAGAACAGCCAGTAAAAATTAAAAACTTCTTTTGTTTTGGTAAACTCTTAAAAACTTCCTTTAAAGAATCTATATATTTGTTATCTGGCTGTTTTTTTACAGTCTTTATGCCTCTAAATTTAAAATATGAAAAAACCTCAACTTGAGCAACTAAAAAAGCAATTACAAAAAATATTTGATAAAGAGCTATAGTTTCGTCATTTGTACCAGGTATTCTAGTAAGAAGCTGCCCGGATATAAAGGCAGTCATCATTCCGAAAATTGTAGAATATTTATTTCTAGTACTCATGGCAGTTCCACGAGCTCTTTCGTTAAATACATCACCAATACTGTCTTGAAAGCCTATCATTGAAACTGAACCCGGAAAGTTCATAAACCCTACTAATAATACAAACATCCAAGGCTGAGCTGCTTTAGAGAAAAAAGGCACTGTAGCAAGTAATAAATAAAATATCTTATGTGTAAACATAATTGAGCCTGTAATTAACTTTTTATCCTTAAACCTTCCCATAAACATCGCACTCGGTATTAAAGTTAATGCTGCCATTAAAGCCGGAAGAGAAGATATATAAGCTATTTGATAGTCATTAGCTCCTATTCTTTCAGCAAATTTAACAAAATAGGGGTTAAGGAGGTTCATAGCAATGATAGAAGCTATACCATTAATTATATTAATTCTTATATTATATTTATTTAGTTTTTGTTTAAATTTTACATTTTCCATTTTAGACATCCTCCGAGCAAATTTAGAGACACTAAATATTATATAAAAAAAAACGAAAATATTCCATAGTATTTTTTAAGTTAATTATTAAAAATAGTTAATATTTTTTTATATAAATCAGTAAAATCTAGTTTGAGTTTTATAATATATTAAATAGTAATTCTATATAAAATATTAGGAATAAAGAGGATTTAAAATTGATTTGTTTAATATAAGCTTAAATAGATATTATAGTATTTTAAGTTATAAGAAAGAGAGGAAGGTTTTATGAGTATAATTAAATTAATACCTGATAAAGATTTTAACGCTTTTGTTAATATTGCAAGAAATGCTTATCCGTCAATGAAGGTTAATAAACCGGAAGAAATAGAAAAAGCTATAGAGAGATTTATTAAGATTCAAAACGAAACTCCTACTAAAAATTTCTATGGATTATATAGGAATAATAAAATGCTTGGAGGGATGCTTCTTCATGATTTTATTATGAACTTTGCATCTAAAAAGATTAAAGCAGGTGGAGTTGGTTTTGTAGGAGTAGAATTTCTACACAAAAAGGAAAAGGTTGCTAAAGAACTAGTTATGTATTATCTAGACCATTATCTGAATAAAGAAGTTTATATGGCTGTTTTATATCCCTTTAGACCTGATTTCTATAAGAAAATGGGTTTTGGTTTTGGTACTAAAATTAGTCAGTATAAAGTAAAGCCATCCTTGTTACCTAAGGGTGATTCTAAGAAAAATATATACTTTGCTAATGAAGATGATAAACAGCAGATTATAGATTGTTATAATAGATTTACGGACAAAAACCATGGAATGATAGAAAAGATAGACAAAGACATGGATATGGTATTTAAGAATACAGAAAACAGGATAGCGGTTTGTAAGAAAAATGATAAAATAACCGGATATACTGTATTTAAATTTATAGAAAATGAAAACTTTCTTAATATTGATATTCATATTAGTGAATTTATTTATGAGAATAAAGAAGCATTTTCTGAGCTTATGAGCTTCTTTCATAGTCAGGATGATCAAATTAGGCATATTATATTTAACACTCAAGATGAAAGCTTTCATCATATATTTGCTAACCCAACTAACGGAAGCAACAACATAATACCTTCTGTTTATCACGAGTGTAACATTCAAGGTGTAGGGATTATGTATAGAATAATAGACATAAAGGGTATATTTAAAGAGCTAAAAAGCCATAACTTTGGTAATGAGACTTGTAGACTTAAGTTAAATATAAATGACAGTTTTATACAAAATAATAATAAGAGTTTTTTTATAAACTTCAATAATGGTATGGCTGAGATCATAGATAATAATAACTATGAAGTTGAAATTTCGATAGATATTTCAGAATTTTCTTCTTTACTTATGGGAGTAGTTAGCTTTAGAAATCTGTACAAGTACGGCTTAGCAGAAATTTCAAATGAAGATTACATTAATAAAATTAACAGGATATTTTTTATGGATGAAAAGCCTATCTGTAAAACAGCATTTTAAGTATCAATATTCTTTTATATACTTAGTGCTAAGAAACTATTTAATACTATTTGGTTTTTTAGTATAATTAAAATGGGAGGGATATTATGTTTTCAAAGGATATAAACATTAGCTATGATGTAATGATAAAAAACAAAATTCCTGTTTTAATTAATGATGAATCATGGAAAACCTTATTTGACAGTATTAATGATAAAAGTATAATTAACCTTAAGAATAAATTAGTTGAACTTATAAATGAAGAAATAGAATCAGCAAAGATGCTCAGAAAGCTTAAGATAGACAAAAAGAAAACTATGATTAAAATACTAAATTTATCTGAAGAGGTTAATGATAATAATAATAATAATGCTTTAGAACTTTTAGATAAATGCCAAGAAGATATTAGAAGAATGAATGAGGATATAGATGAAATCACTTTTAGAACAGAAGTTTTACCAAAAGAAATCAGAGAAGCTAACTTTAATCTTCTAAAAGAAACCATAAGATATGCGTATAAAGATCTAAAAGACAGTGAAGCAAATCTTATAGTTATAAACGATGAGATTGATAGTATTAGAAAAAGGTTTAGGATATTATTAGATGAAAAGCATAATAATGAGGAGAAGATAAATGATACTTATAGTTTTCTGCATGGAATATTAGGCAGTGATGAAATGGAAAAGCTTGATAGAGATTTGTTAAACAAGACATAAGTCCTATTCTAGGACTTATTTTGCAATGGTTAAGAAAGTTTTATAATTATTAGCTGTAAAAAATAGAAGTAAATTCAGTTTTTCTAATAATGGAGGGGCATAATGATATTGGGTAATGGAATAGATATAATAGAGATAGAAAGAATAAAAAATATCTTGAATAAAAATGAATATTTTCTTAATAAAATTTTTACAGAAGCTGAAAGAGAATATATAATAACTCGTAATAAAAGTGCTAATACGGTAGCAGGTTTATTTGCAGCAAAAGAAGCTGTTTGTAAGGCTTTAGGTACTGGACTTAGAGGTTTTAAGTGGAAGGACATAGAAATAAAGCATACCCAGTATGGTAAACCTCAGTTACATCTCAACGGAAAAGCAAGAGAGCTTGCACAAAAAAAAGGAGTTCATAAAATACATATAACTATAACTCATAACAATACAAATGCCGCTGCATATGCAGTTGCAGAAGGAAAAATAAATAATAGTTATAATTTTTTAGGTAAATTTAGGCAAAAACCAATAAGTACATCAAAGCTGATATGTAAAAATGCAAATATTATTGACGAAAGCCTCGTCAAAGAAATCATACCTAAGAGGAAAGATAAAAGTCATAAAGGAGATTATGGCAAAGTAGGTATAATTGCGGGCAGTTTAGGTATGACAGGAGCAGCATCATTAGCTTGTCAGTCATCATTAAGAAGTGGAAGCGGAGTAGTATATTCTATAATCCCGCAGAGTTTAGCTCTTATTATGTCTATTAAATTAACAGAAGTAATTATTAAGCCTGTTAAAGATGATAATAAAGGACATTTTACTAAATCATCAGTAAACTATATAAAAAAGATTACCAATCAAATAGATGCAATAGCCCTAGGGTGCGGATTAGGAGTAAATGATGAGACTATACAAGTGGTAGAGGAAATACTAAGCTATACCAATAATCCGGTAGTATTGGATGCAGATGGCCTTAACTGCATCTCACAAAATACGAATGTTTTAAAAAACAGACAAGGGGATACAATTATAACACCTCACCCCGGAGAACTATCAAGACTTTTAAATGTTAGTATAGACGAAATTCAAAATAATAGAGTTAAATATGCAAGGATTGCTTCTCAAAGATTTGGTGTAATAACTGTGTTAAAAGGTCATAATACTATCATAAGTGATGCTAAAGGAAAGATATTTATAAATTCTACAGGTAATTCAGGTATGGCTACCGCAGGCAGTGGAGATGTTTTAACAGGTATTATTACTGGTTTTATAGGTCAGGGCTTCGGTGTGGTTAATAGTAGTATTGCAGGGGTGTTTATTCATGGATTGGCTGGTGATTTAGCTGCACAAAATAAGGGTAAATATGCAATGATAGCTACAGATATTATAGAAGGGCTGCCATATACTATAAAACTTTGGGAGGAATAAATATGAAAGCTAAAGACATTATGACAAGAAAAGTTATAACTGTAAAAGAGGAAGATACTATACAAGAGGTAGTAAAATTGATTTTGGACAATAAAATAAGCGGTGTACCAGTGATTAATGATAGTAAAGAGGTTGTAGGTATTATATCTGAATCAGACTTAATATACAGAGATAAGGATATTTCAGTACCGGCTTTTTTACCTTTATTTGAAAGTTTTATAATTTTAGAAAGTGTCAGAAAATTTGAGGATAAGATAAGAAAAAAGACTGCATATAAAGTTAAAGATGCTATGACATCTCCGGCAGTGACAGTCAATGAAGATGACGATATAAACAATATTGTTAATATTATGTTAGACAGAAAGATTAACAGAGTACCGGTTGTAGATAGTGAAGGTACGTTAGTAGGAATTATAACAAGAGCGGATATATTAAGAAATATAGAAGGAGATGAATAATTTAGACAATGAAGGTTATATTAGTTGGGTTTTTAATAATATCTTGCATCCTGTCATTAACAGGATGCAGACAACCAACTAATGAAGAAGTATATTATGAGGTGCAAAAGCATTTTAATAACATGAATTCATATCAATGTTTAGCTGAAATAACATTATACACAAAAGACATATCAAATACATATAAATATAGACATGTTTATAAAATGCCAGATAAGTATATTATAGAGGTATTAGATCCTCCGGACAGTAAAGGCTGTATTACAATTTATAATGGCAACAATGCCTGGTTTTATCATCCTCAGATTAATCAATCTATGTTAATTAAAGATTTTAACAATTCTATAGAAGAGAATATGTTTATAGGCTATTTTTATAAGACATCTATAACAGGAACCTCAGTTAAACTTAACTCTGATACTATTGGTAATCAAGAATACTTAACTATTTCAATTGAAATTCCCGGTAATAACCACTATAGAAAAACACAAAAAATATGGATACATAAAAAAAATCTATTACCATATAAGTTATTGATATTTGATAATAAAGGTAATGTTACAGTAGAGGTTTTATATTCAAATTTTAATTATAACATAGACTTAGACGAAGAGGATTTCTCTATAAAAGAAGCTCAATATAATACTAATTCTTATTTGTTGACAAGATTAAAAAAAGAAAATATTATAGAATTAAATACAACATTATATAAAAATCCTTATAGGGTAAAGAACGAATAATTTCGAGGGGGATAAAAATTGCTTGAAACTCAACAAATAAGACCTGTCTGGGTTGAAATTAATCTGGATAACTTAGGTCACAATATAAGAGAAGTAAGACGAGTTACAAAAGATGATGCATTTATTATGGCTGTAGTAAAGGCAGATGCCTATGGACACGGTTCAATAGCTGCATCTAAGGTTTTTTTAAATAATGGAGCTGATAGATTAGGAGTTGCTACACTTTCAGAAGCTATTGAATTAAGACAAAATCATATAGATGCACCTGTTCTGATTTTAGGATATACTCCGGTATGCCAGTTTGAAGATGTAATAAAGTATAATATAATTCAGACTATATATACCTATCAGCAGGCAAAAGCAATATCTGATTTGTCAATAGCACATGACGTTACAACAAAGGTTCATATTAAAATTGATACAGGTATGGGAAGACTTGGTTTTTATAATAAAGAAGAAGCAGTAGAGCAGATAGTACGAATAAGCAAGCTGTCTAATTTAGAGATGGAGGGAATATTTACGCATTTTGCTATGGCAGATGAATGTGACAAAAGTACAACAATAAAACAGATTGAAAAATTTAATTGGATTATTAATAAATTGGAGGATAAAGGCATAACCATACCAATAAAACATGTATCAAATAGTGCTGCTATAATTGATCTGCCAGAATACAATTTCAATATGGTTAGGGCAGGAATCATGCTTTATGGATTATATCCTTCTTTAGAAGTTAATAGTAAAAGGATACTTTTAAAACCTGCTATGACGCTTAAAGCAAAATTGTCTAATATTAAAGAAGTGGATAGAGAAACAGGGATTAGTTATGGTCATATATATATAACTAATAAAAAAACAAAAGTTGGTACACTGCCTTTAGGATATGCTGATGGGTATACACGTATGTTAACTGGAAAAGCTGAGGTAAGTATAAAAGGTAACAGAGTACCAATGATTGGTAAAATATGTATGGATCAATGTATGATAGATGTTACTAAAGTAGAAGATGTAAAAATTGGAGATGAAGTTATTTTATTTGGAGATGGTAAAAATAACAGCCCTCATATAGATGAAATAGCAGAAAAACTGGATACTATAAACTATGAGATAGTATGTATGATAAGTAGAAGAGTACCAAGAGTTTATATGAAGAATGGAGAAATAATAGAAATAAAGGAATATCTACTAGCATAAGATTAAATGTAAGAGGAGTTATCACAAATTGTATCAAAATATTTCCATAAATATAGTATAATAAAAGCTTTTTATTGACACACTTATAAGAGATGATATATAATCAAGTATATACTCAAGTATATATGAATATGATATAATGCGGTAATTGTGACTTTATTAAATGCTTGTATTTTTGGAGGTGCTGTAATGGCCGATACAAAAAGAATTATGATTAGCTTACCTGACAGCTTGTTAGAAGAGATTGATGGTATCGTTTCAATTGAAAAGAGGAATCGTAGTGAATTTATTAGGGAAGCAATGAAGCTATATATAAGGGAGAGAAAAAAAATCCAAATAAAAGAAGACCTTAAAAAGGGTTATAGGGAAATGGGCAATCTAAATCTTGCTTTATCTGAAATCGGAATAGAGTCAGATTATGAGGAGTTATGTGCTTATGAAGCTAATTTAACGGGGTGTGGAAGTCGTGATGGTTAAAAGAGGAGATGTATACTATGCTGATTTAAGTCCTGTTATTGGATCAGAGCAAGGGGGAGTAAGACCAGTATTAGTTATACAAAATGATATAGGAAATAAATATAGCCCTACCATAATAATAGCTGCCATTACTTCACAAATTAATAAAGCTAAGTTACCAACTCATATTGAAATTAGCTGTTCAGATTACGGGCTTCCCAAAGATTCTGTTGTTTTACTGGAACAAATTAGAACTATTGATAAAAAAAGATTAAGAGAAAAGGTAGGTCACTTTGACGAGGACATGATGAATAAGGTTAATGATTGTTTAAAGATTAGTATGGGTTTAATTGATTTTTAATAATAAGGGCGTGGAAGACTCCAGGCTCATTTGTTTTAGTAATATGATAATATTACCAAGGAAATAGCTTAATTAATTACAGGAGTTTTTGAATGGTTGTAGAATACTTTAAAATGGATGAATAGAAATTATTTTAAGGGGGAGTACCAGTTGAAAAAACTAATAAAGAACAAAAGAATTTTAGTACCAGTATTAATACTAATTGGATTAATATTCTGTGCCACTATGGTAAATGCTGCCTTGTCAGATCCCGGCACTGTAGGTGATCCCTTGGTAACCTTAAGTTATGTTGAACAAAGGATAACAGAAACTAAAGAATATATAGGTGAAATTGTTGATGTATTATTACCTAGTATAAACAATAACAGCACAAAAATAGACGATATTTCACAAGAAAATATTGAGCTTAAAGCACAAATAGAAGAACTTAAAGGTAAAGTATCAGAAGCAGGACCAAGCTTAGAAGTAATACATTTGACTAAAGGTGATATTTTAACATGTAATGCAGGAACAGAGATAATTCTAAGAAGTGGAAAAGCTAAAGCGGTAGGAAGTGAGCTTGGAGGTCTTTCTGATATAACTGGAGCTGTAGATATACAAACTGGCAGCGATATTCCTCTAAATCATCTATTAATTGTTCCAAGGAGTGATGGCAGAGGAGCAGTTGTAATCGAAGACGCCTACATTATGATAAGAGGAGAATACGAAGTAAACTAAAACTTACTCCATCCTGCGGATGGAGTATTACTTTTTTATTTACATTCCGTAGAAACTAATACTGAAGTTTGGTATAATGACATAGTACAAACTAAGTTAATCTATATAAGATAATAAACATTACTATATATACATTTCTAATAAACTTAATACTTAACTATTAAATATACATAAGAAAGGAAGAAGCCTATGAAAAAGAGTAATTTATTTCTATTTATAATAATAATTGTAGGACTGTTTACTACTATGGTTACAATATTTCAACGTGTAAGCATTGAATCAGAAAATAAGACTGTAGAATTTACATTAGATTATAATGAAGTAAAGAAGTTAGCTTTACAATCGGACGAGGATTTAAAGTGGTGGTTAGAGAAATTTAGAGACTTAGGTGTTTCTTCGGTAGCACTAAATGAAGAAACCTTTAATACTTTAACAGAAGATGGAAAAGAATTGCAGGTAGAAGTTTTTAAGAATATTAGAACTGATGTAAACTGGAAAGAAAATTATGCGGATGAATTGGTTAGAATGTTTGAAAGAGATAAAATAGGAGATTATGATTTAGTTGTAATAACCAAATCTGTGGAAGCAGCTGATTTTATTCTTGAGGGGCTGGAGGAGAGATATCCTGAAGAATTTTGGAATAAAATTACTACCTCAGATGAGTATTTATTCACTATAAAAAGTTCTGAGGAAGAAGCTTTATATACAGACTCGAGAAAATTAATTGATGTAAGCGGAGAAATTGCTAAATCTAAAAAACATCTTCATTCTTCAAAGGTTGCAGACATTGGATTAGGTTTTGATAAAGAAAAGATTGAGTTAATAAAATCTGTAGGATTAGATGTATTGCCAAGACCTGTTAATTATAGTGAATATTCAATAGAATTGGTAGACGCTTTTATAAAAGAAATAAAACAATATGATATTAAACCTTCAGTTATAATTTTTGGTGGCGATGAAATTCTAGGATATGAAGAAGGTATTAACAATATCTATAATTATATGAATAAAAATGGTATAAAAGTTGGTTTGGTTGAAAGCTCTAACCAAAGGCAACATCTTGAACAAGAAGGTATAGAGAAGTTAACTGAATTTTTAACATATGATGCAGTTAGAATATTTTCAACTTGGGAATATATACAAAGGAGATTTGAATTTTATAACTATGAAGGTGCTGAAGAAATTGAAAATTCATTCTACAGAGCAATTACTGAGAGAAATATAAGATTAGTATATTTTAGACCTTTTAAAATTAACCACTACAAGTATGTGACTGATTACACAGAATATGAAAAGGCTTTTGATAGATTAAAAGTAAGACTAAATGACCATGGTATCTCTATGGGAGAATTTAGTACTATGGATTACTTTAGAGTATCATCAACTAGATTAATATTAATAGGTTGGGGTCTGGCAGCATTAGGAGTTTTATTATTAATGTTACTTTTTGGAAACTACGACTGGAGATTTATTATATTATTATTACTATCAATGTTCTGTATAACTGGAATGGTCTTTGTGTCCAAAGAATTGTCAGAAAAGATATTAGCCTTATCAGCATCAGTAATTTTTCCAAGCTTAAGTGTATTATACCTGATAAAACAGTGTAAAAAGATTATATTAAACTCAGATAAAAAACTGCATATTAAATCAATTATAACAAAAGCTATTACTACTTTGATAATTTGTTCTTTTATAGCTTTAGTTGGAGGACTTTTCATAGGTGCAATTTTAGGAGATATAAGATACCTTTTAGAAGTAGATATTTTTAAAGGAGTAAAGGCTAGTCAAATAACTCCTATAGTATTTTTTATAATTATCTTTATAATTGAATTTGGATATGATAGAAAAACTATTAAGAAAACTGATTTAAAACTATTAAAGAAAGATTTTATAGGCCTTATGGATCAATCTATAAAGATAAAATATGTTATATTAGGTTCAATAGCTGCTGTAATTGGTTATTTTTATATATCTAGAACAGGTCATGAAACTTCCATACAACCTACAGATATTGAAATGATTTTTAGAAACTTTTTAGAAAATACTTTGATAGCAAGGCCCAGACTCAAAGAATTTCTTGTTGGAGCTCCTGCTATTATATTATGTATATATTTATCAACATTTAAAAATAAAAGAGTTGTCGCTCCATTTGCACTGGCAGCAACAGTTGGATTAGCTTCAATAGTAAATACTTTTAGTCACTTAAGGACACCTGTTTATATATCAGTAATCAGAACTATTTTTTCAATAATTTTTGGGTCAATTTTAGGAATAGTTGCAGTCTTATTTTTAGCTGTCATAGTACGCTTTTTTAAAAACCGGAAGGGAGTAGAGGTTAATGACTAAGATTTTAATAGCTGGCTATTATGGATTTGGTAATATTGGAGATGAAGCAATTCTTCAATCAGTAATAACTAAGCTTAATGATAGACTTGACAATATAGAAATACAAGTACTATCTGCAAAACCTAATAAAACCTTAGACAAGTACAATATACCTTATATAGACAGAAAGAGCTTCTGGGGAGTATTAAAAGCTGTTAAAAAGTGTGATTTATTAGTCATAGGAGGGGGCAGCCTGCTTCAAGATGTAACCAGTAAAAAAAGCATATACTATTATTTAGCAGTAATATTAATGGGTATTGCTTTTAGAAAGAAGATTATGATGTATAGTCAGGGCATCGGACCTATTAAAAGAAAAATCAACAGATGTTTAACCAGTTTTCTTTTAAATAGAGTTGATTTTATAACTGTTAGAGACAACAATTCTAAAAATGAACTGGTTGATATGGGAGTCTTAGAAGATAATATTGCTGTCGCGGCTGATCCTGTAATTGGTCTTGATAAGACCGGTAAGCAGAAAGGTCTTAGTATACTTAAAAATAATTATGAAAATTTTGATGAAACTAAACCTTCAATTGGATTAGCATTTAGATATTGGAAAAATAATGATGAAAAGATTAACAAAATATTAGTTAATATTGCAGACAAGCTATCTGGACAGTTAAATGCAAATATTGTTTTTATACCGTTTCATTATAGTGAGGATATAAAAGTTTTAAAAGCAATAGAACCTAAGATAAAGGGCAAAGGAATTTTAATTAAAGAAAAGTATGAAGTACAAGAAATGTTAAGTATTATGGAGAATCTTGACTTGGTTGTAGGAGTTAGACTTCACTCTTTAATTTTTGCAGCGGTTGCTCAAGTTCCTATGATAGCAGTATCATATGACCCGAAAGTAGAGTTCTTTATGGAAAGCTTAGGATTAAAATCATTTTCTAAAATAGAAAATTTAGAAGAAGAAGCTTTAATAAATGAGATAAATAAGGTATGGAAAAGCAGACAGCAGCTAAGGCAAATTATTAATAAGAATGCTAAAAAATTAAGAGAAACATTAACCATTAATGAGGGGACAATTAAGAAAATAATTAATGATGAAGATAGATAAAAAGGTAAGTGGGTGATGATTATGAAAGAAATTGTTAAAATACTTGGTATAAACATTGATAAAATTACCTTGAAAGAGGCTGTGCAAAGAGTTAAGGATTTTCTTAATGATTTTGATTATAAAAAACCTAAAGTAATTTTTACACCTAACACAGAAGTAGTAATGATTGCTAGAAATAATGATAAATTAAAGGAAATTATTAATCAAGCAGATATTATTGTTCCGGACGGCATAGGTTTAGTACATGCTTCTAGAGTTAAAAAGAACAAACTCCCTGAAAGGGTAACTGGATTTGAGTTATCATTAAAGTTATTAGAAGTTGCAAATGAAAATAGATGTAGTCTGTTTGTTTTAGGTGGACAAGAGGGTACGGCAAAAAAAGCAGCAGAAAATATTACTAAAAAATACCCTCATTTAAAAATTGCCGGTTATCACCATGGATATTTTAAAGGAACTCATATAGGACAAGAAGGTCATCAAGAAGAGTTAAACGTATTAGAAAAAATAAATGAATCTAAAACAGATATATTATTTGTGGGTTTTGGAGTACCAAAACAAGAATTATGGATTAATCAAAATAAAGATAAGCTAAACTGTAAAATAATTATAGGCAATGGAGGAACGATAGACATATTAGCAGGAAAACTTAAAAGAGCTCCAAAAATATTTCAGAAACTTGGAATTGAGTGGTTTTATAGGTTAATAAGAGAACCAAAGAGGATAAAAAGGCAATTAGTACTTCCATTATTTGTATTATTAGTTTTATTCTCAAGAGAAAAAATTGTTGAATAGTTAATAATAAAATAATTTAGAGGTGAGCAAATGAAAAATACAAAGAAAAAATGGTATAATTTTGTTATAGATTATTCTGCAATAACTTTAGGAGCTGTAATTATGGCAATATCAATTAATATGTTTTTAGACCCAAATACCATTGCACCCGGAGGAGTAACAGGTTTGGGGATATTGATAAAAAAAGTAACAAATGGGTTAATCTCTGTTGAAGCAACAAATTTAATTGTAAATATCCCGCTTTTTATAGGTGGAGTGTTACTTCTGGGTAAATCTTTTGGAGCTAAAACACTTTATGCCACACTGACATTATCTCTTTTTATAGCAATCATACCTCAATCATCAGCAACTACTGACTTACTTTTAGCTTCTGTATTTGGAGGAGTATTAATGGGTATTGGATTAGGTATTGTATTTAAGTTTGGAGGTACAACAGGAGGAACTGATTTAGCAGGAGCTATACTTAATAAGTATTTTTCAGGATTATCAGTTGCAGCTCATATGATGATTATTGACTTATTTGTAGTTGTCGCATCAGGACTTGTAAATCAAAAAATTGAAACTCCATTATATTCTGTCATAGCCTTATACATATTAGTAAGAGTTATAGACATTATGCTTGAAGGTTTTAGTTATGCAAAAGCATTTTTAATAATATCCAGTGATCCGGAAGAAATGGGTAAAAATATTCTTAATGAAATGAGCAGAGGTGTTACACTTTTAAAAGGTAAAGGAATGTATACTGGACAAGAGAGAAATGTGCTTTTATGTGTTGTTAACAGAGCTCAGGTAACGAAATTAAAAAAACTTATTCACAGTTTAGATCGACGAGCTTTCGTTATGGTTACTGATATTCATGAGGTTTTAGGTGAAGGATTTAAAGATATTACTTCTGAATAAAGTAAATATTAACTAAAGGATGAGTTTTAGCTCATCCTTTAAATTTAAAAAAATTATCCCCGTAACTATACTGTGTAAATTATTCATAATTTTAGCATATGAGGAATAGTATTAATTAAGGAAGAGGTATGTATTTTAGTACCAGCACGGTTAAAAGGGGGTATTAGGTGAAAGGTAATAATTCTAGAAGAATTTGGATTTTGGTCTTAATTGTAGCAGTTTTACTTGGGATAATGTTTATACCAAAACTAATTTTTAATGAAGGAGATAATAAAGTGGGGTTCAAAGTATTGGAAGAAAATCAAGTTCCAGAAAAAATAATGGAAATCCTTCCTCAGTACAAAATGAAGGAAAGAGCATTAGCATGTAAAATTGATGACAAAGTATATGTTGTAGTTACAAGAGGTGAAAAGAGAACTGAGGGTTATTCGGTATTGATTGATCAAATTGTAAAAATTAAAACTGATGATACTTTTGACCTCGTAGTTAAAGCTAAATATAAAGATCCGGGAGCAGATCAGATAGTTCCTCAGGTGCTTACATACCCGTTTACTGTAGTAGAAACCAAGCTTAAAGAATTACCTAAAAAAATCAAGCTGGAAGTTGCGTATTAAACATAATAAAGTAAATAAAAATTCATAGTTAGTATTATAATAAACACCAGTTCAAGCTGGTGTTTTAACATACCAGAAATTACATAGACGACAAACACAAAATTACCCAAAAGTTATGATATAATATTTATTAAATAAATGTAATACAAAAATAAAAGGGAGTGGTTATTGGAATGAATAAATTGACGAAGAAAATCCTTATAGGTACTCTGGCACTCACTATGATTACCACGTCTTATTCAGCTTTTGCACAGACTCACACTGTTAAAGCCGGTGATACCTTTTGGAAAATAAGTCAAAGATATAATGTAGATATGTATAAACTTATGAGTGATAATAATGCTAGTGAAAGCACTATTCTACACATTGGAGAAAAATTAGTTATACCCGGGGAATATGATTATTACTCGGTAAAATCTGGTGACACTCCTTGGCTTATTAGTCAGGAAAAGGGAGTTTGTCTACATTCACTAATGCAGTTAAACGGTCTAAGTGAAAGTTCATATATTTATGTAGGACAAGTACTTAAAATTCCTTTAAAAAAATCTACCACTAATACTGAGTATTATACAGTAAAATCCGGAGATACACCTTGGTTGATAAGTCAGAGATTTAATGTATGTGTTAACAAGTTGTTAGCACAAAACAACTTAAGTGAAAGTTGCTATATTTATGAAGGTCAGAAACTGAAAATTCCATTTGAGCAAAGTAAAACCAATCAAAGTTTTAGTACAAGTAGTATTCCAAAACAACCTCAAGTATCTGTAACCTATAAAATCCATACTGTAAAAAAAGGAGAAACTTTTTGGAGTATAAGTATGGATTATGGTATTCAAGTAAATGAACTTTTAAAAGCTAATAATGCTAGTGAGAGTACGAGTTTAAATATTGGAGATAAGGTTAATGTACCGGTCTATCATGTTTCTGTAATGAGTACGCCCGGAGAGCAATACGGAGAATATCTGGACTGGTGGAAGGGAGCACAATATTTAATATCTATTGGAGCTGAAATAAAAGTTATAGACTTCTATTCGGGGAAAAGCTTTAACGCTAAAAGAACTACCGGAGCCAATCATGCTGATGTAGAGACGTTAACGTCACAAGATACAGCAAAATTAAAAGAAATATGGGGAGGTAGTTTTAGCTGGAGCAGCAGACCTGCAATAATTGTTTGCAATGGCAGAAGGATAGCAGCCAGCCTGTCATCTATGCCTCACGCTGGTAATGATAATGATTTAGGCGGATACCATACAAACTGGCGAAGTGATAATTATGGTCCGGGGCTTAATTTTGATTATATTAAGAATAACAATATGCACGGACATTTTGATATTCATTTTTTAAACAGTACAAGACATAAGGACGGGCAGATTGATCATAATCATCAAAAAAATATCAAAATTGCCGGTGGAGTTAAAAAATAATTTTAATGTAATATAAACTATTGCATTTAAACTGCTTATTCTTAAACTATTTAAGAATAAGCAGTTTTTTAACTTAAAAATAGTAGGAAATTTTTTTATTATGTAGAATATACAAAGAATAAGGGTAATATAAAAATAAGACAACCATCAATAACGGAGGTGAAAGTATTGATAGAAAATTTATTAATACCTATTGACCAACTTAAAAAAAGGTGTGAGTTAAGTGAATTTAACTTTAGTACTACGAAGGAAATAAAAACTCATAAAGATATAATTGGTCAAGATAGAGCAATGAAAGCATTAAATTTTGGAGTGTCTATAAAAAGGAAAGGATACAATATATTCGTAACTGGCATTACTGGGACTGGAAGAAATACTTATACTAAAGCTATAGCTGATGAATATGCTAAGAAAAGAGAAACTCCCAGTGACTGGTGTTACGTCTATAATTTTAAAAAACCTGAGAGTCCTAGAGCCATAAAATTAGATGCTGGGAAAGGATGCTTATTTAAGAAGAAGATTGATGCCATAATTTCTAAGTTAAAAGTAGAGATACCTAAGGCAATAAGTTCAAAGGAAGTAGATGATAAAAAGAATATTATTTATAATCAATATAAGAAAAAGGCTCAAGGGGTTATAGATGAATTAAATGAAATGGCTAAAGAATATAATTTTGTATTTAGACAGACAGAAAAGGGATTAGTAAGTATTCCTCTTGTTGATGGAAGACCAATAAAAGAAAATGAAATAGCTGAGCTTTCAGAGGAAGAGATTACTGCTTTAAAGGAAAAAACTAATGAGCTAAGTATTAATGCAATCAGTTTAATTAAAAACTTAAGAGATGTAGAAGAACAGCTTCATAATAGACTTAATCAATTAACTGAAAAGGTAGTTTTTGATGCTATAGACTTCTATATTAATCCTTTATTAGAGGAATTTAAAGGTAATGGAGATATACAGCAGTTTTTAGTTGAATTAGAGGATGATATTGTAAGAAACTTAGATCAATTCCTACAGGATGAAAAAGAAGAAGATTCTTTGAAAAAAGCACTATTAAAAGGTGATGTAAAACAGAATTTTTTTAATAGGTATGAAATAAATTTATTTATTGATAATAGTGAAAAACAAGGAGCTCCTGTAGTCAGAGATTCAAATCCAAACTATTATAATCTTCTGGGTAAAATAGAGTATGTTAACGAGAGAGGTATTCTTAGGACAGACCATACACGTATTAAACCGGGAACTATCCATGAAGCAAATGGTGGATTTTTAATAATTCAAGCTAAAGATATTTTAAGGAGTCCTTATGCTTGGGAAGGGTTAAAAAGATTTCTTACTACCGGAGAAGCTAAAATAGAAAATATTGATAAAGGCAGTGTAGTAGCTGAAACTATTAAACCACAACCTATACCAATTAACCTTAAAGTTATGATAGTTGGTGACCATTATACGTATCAGCTTTTATATATTTATGATGAAGACTTTAAAAAGCTATTTAAGATAAGGGCAGATTTTGACATTGAGATGGATAGAAACAGGAACAATATTGAAAAAATTTCATCCTTTATTGCTCATCAAGCTCAGAAAGAATCACTTAAGGATTTTGACAGGTCTGCTGTGGGTAAAATAATCGAATATAGTAGTAGAATAGCAGAGGATCAAAGAAAGTTGACTTCAAGATTTAACGAAATTGTTGAGATTCTTTATGAAGCTGATGCGTGGGCTGAAGCTGATGAACAAAAAATAGTAACAGCGGAGAGTATAAATAAAGCTATTAAAGAAAAGAATTATAGAAATAACAAATATGAGGAAAAACTGCAAGAATTATTTATAGATGGAACTATTCTCATAGATACCTATGGAAAGAAAATTGGAGAAATAAACGGTCTTGCAGTAATGGATGCAGGTCAGTATTCCTTTGGTAAGCCAAATAAGATAACTGCTTCAACTTATGTAGGTAAAGACGGGATTATAAATATTGAAAGAGAAGTTGATCAAAGTGGTAGTATACATGATAAAGGAGTACTTATACTAAGTGGATACTTAGGAGAAAAATATGCTAAATCTAAACCGCTTTCATTAAGTGCCAGTATAACATTTGAGCAGTCTTACGACGGAATTGACGGTGACAGTGCATCAAGTACAGAGCTTTATTCCTTACTTTCCAGCTTAGCCGAAGTTCCTATTAATCAAGCCATTGCCGTTACAGGTTCTGTTAATCAAAAGGGAATGATACAGCCTATTGGTGGAGCTAATGAAAAGATTGAAGGATACTATAAAGTTTGTAAGCAAAAAGGATTTAAAGGTGGAGAAGGAGTAATAATTCCTCATCAAAACATAGTAAATCTTATGCTTGATGATGAAATAATTGAAGCTGTTGAAGAAGGCAAATTTAATATATATGCGGTTAAAACAATTGACGAAGGTATAGAAGTATTAAGCGGAGTTTCTGCCGGGCAAAAAGATGAAAAAGGAAATTATCCATTTGGTACTATAAACTATCTTGTACAAAATAAACTAGATAAGTATGCAAATATCAATAAAAATTATGAATAAGCTAAATGAAGGGACAAGGAATTTTCTTCAAATCAATAAATGTGATTTACATTAAGCAAGCTGGAATCCCTTTGTAAGCCTTAAATGTAAATAGCTTTAATCCTATGGTAACTTAGGATTAAAGCTATTTAAAATTTGTATTATATATTACTCTATAAAAATATTTCTTATAATTCTTCAGTTGCTTGTTTACTGAGACTTCTAAAGATTACCTTTCTAATCTTTTCCTTAAATATTTTAAATTAGTTGCATTTTATTATCTTATCTTCAGTAATTATATAGTCCATTTTAACATCATATTCATCAGTAGAAATTTCGTTTATAATTTGAAAATCAAATGCTAGTGCTATTTTAGGGATAGATTTATTTAAGTTTTCAAAAAATCTATCATAATATCCCCCTCCATAACCTACTCTATTACCTTTTACATCAAATGCAGCTCCGGGAACTATAATTAAATCAATAATATTATGAAAAACAGGTCTAATAAACTCTTTTTTAGGTTCTAATATACCATACATTCCTATATCTAAATCATTTTCATAATCTTTAAGTTCTGATAGTATAAGGTTCTTAGTCTGAGGTATAGTCTTAGGTATTATTATTCTCTTGGTTTCTAAGGATTTAACTATTAAATCTTTAGTTATAACTTCATTTCTAAAATTAACATAAGTCATAATAACTTCGGATAGTTTATAAAAATCTAACTTTATTAGAGTGTCAATAATCTTAATACTTTTAGAAATAACATCATTCTTGGACATGGATTGTCTTTGTTTTAAAATTTGTTTTCTTATTAATTTTTTATTCATCCTTTAATCCTCCTAGGAAAGTAATTACTATATATAATATAATATTTAAAATACCTTAATCAAGGGATTAGAGTTATTAATCAGCTGTTAATGCATATATTAATTCTTATAAATCTCTAGAACTATAATCTATAAAGTAAAACATAGTTAGTACTAGCAGAATATTCATTTGAAGTAGTAGTGAATTATTTGTTACAATTATTAATAGAGTCATATTTGAAGATATTATGTAAGATTTTGATAAAACATATTAAAAAATAAAGGAATTATAATTATTATGTCGAAAATATTAAATAGCTATGGTTTTCATAAGACCTTAGATAGGAGTGATGTATTTTGATCGAGTTTATAAATGTAAGTAAATTGTATGACCATAATGTAAGGGCATTATCAAATATAAATATAAGTATAGATAAAGGTGAATTCATATTTTTAGTTGGGCAGAGCGGTGCAGGAAAATCAACCATGGTAAAGCTGCTTTTAAAAGAAACTGAACCTACATCAGGTAGAATATATTTTAAGAATAAAGACATAACCAAGGTTAGCAACAGAAAAGTACCTTACTTAAGAAGAAATATTGGTATTGTTTTTCAAGATTTCAGGTTACTGCCTCAAAAGAATGTATATGACAACGTAGCTTTTGCTATGAGAATAATTGGTGCTTGTAATAAAGAAATTAGAAGACAAGTTCCAATAATTCTTAGTTTAGTAGGTTTAAGTAATAAAGCAAAAAATTATCCCAATCAACTGTCAGGAGGAGAGCAGCAAAGAGTTTCAATAGCCAGAGCGTTAGTAAATAATCCTGATTTGATAATAGCGGACGAGCCTACAGGAAATTTAGACCCAGATACAGCATGGGAAATTATGAAGTTAATTAAAGATATTAATAATAGAGGTACAACAATAATAATGGCCACACATGCCAGTGAGATAGTAAATTATATGAAGAAAAGAGTAATAGCATTAAATAGAGGTCGCATTGTACGAGACGAAGAGAAGGGTGTGTATGGTAATGAAGCTTAGAAGCGGAGTTCATATCATAAAGCAGGGTTTTGTCAGCATATGGAAAAACAGGATGATGAGTTTCGCATCTGTTAGTTCTGTTACTGCTGCTCTTATGATATTAGGCATAGTTTTGATACTTATCTTAAATATTAATAACATAGCATCAATAACTAAAAGTCAATTTGGTGAAGTCATAGTATATCTTGAAAATGATTTAGAAAAAGAGGAGATTAATGCAATTGGACAAACTATAAACCAGACGGATGGAGTATTGTCTTCAATATTTCAATCTAAAGAACAGGCTCTTGTACTTATGGAAGAATATTTAGGGAATGAAACACATTTACTGGCAGATATTGAAGAAAATCCATTTCCTAATTCATATATAATACAGTTAAAGGACATTAAATATGCAGATGATGTAGTAAATAAAGTAACAGGATTAATAGGTATTGATGAGGTTCGTTATCTTAAGGATGTTTTAGACCAGCTAATGATTATTACTCATTTTGTTAGATTAGGAGGGTTAATAGTTATAGGGGTTCTAATAATAATAGCTGTATTTATTATTTCAAATACAATAAAGATAACGGTTGCAGCTAGAAAACGAGAAATTAATATTATGAAATATGTTGGAGCAACGGATGGGTTTATAAGAGGATCATTCGTTATTGAAGGTATGTTGCTTGGGTTAATAGGTGCAGTATTGTCTATAGCAGCAGTTTATTATGGATATAAGTATTTATTTAATATAATAAAAGAAGAACTTTATGTATTGTTTACAATATACCTTATTCCTTACAGTCAAATATTAAATGATGTTGTTATAATGTTTATTGCCATAGGAGTAGGTATTGGTGTAATAGGTAGTGTATTATCAATAAGAAAATTCTTAAGAGTCTAAAGAAAGGGGGAAGGAAAATTAGCAGGAAGAAAATTTTCTTAATTTTAGTAATTTGTCTAGTTTTAAATGCATTTGTTGTCTATGCTGATAGTAGTATTTCAGACGATAAGAAAAAACTTGAAAATGTTAATGATCAAATTGAAGAAAACAAAAAGAAACAGAGACAATTAGATCAACAAGTAAAAGATGTATCAGCAGAAATAGACAAACTGGATACTCAGATTGATGAAGTTGAGAAAAACTTAAATGATGTTGGAAATCAGCTTGCCAATCTTAATCTTCAAATTACAACAACTAAAGAAGAATTAAATCAAGCACAGCAAAATATTGAGACTAAAAATGACACCTTTAACTCTAGATTAAGAGCAATGTATAAGAATAACACTTTAGGGTACTTAGAGATAATATTTTCAGCCAAAGATTTAAGAGACTTACTTACAAGGGTAGACATGGTAAAAAAAATAATAGACCATGATGTTGAATTACTTAAGTATATGAAAGAGCAAAAAGAGATAATTCAAGAGAAGAAACTTGACTTAGAAGAAAAGCATGCAGAAGCTCAAGTTATGAAGAAAAAGATTTCTATTAAAAAAGAAGAACTTGAGGTTGCTACTAGGTCTAAGCAGCGTTTGATGAGTAGTCTGGAACAAGATAAACAGGAAAGCTTAAGGCAGCTTAAAGAACTTAATAAATTATCTGAGGAAATTGAAGAAGATATTAAGAAAAAGCAGTTAGCTATGGAATACGCAGGTGGTGAAATGAGCTGGCCTGCACCAGGATACTATCACATTTCTTCCTCATATGGTTGGAGAACTCATCCTATATGGAAAGACAGAAGAATGCACAATGGGATGGATATAAAGACTCCAACAGGAGCTAAAATAGTAGCAGCTAACAGTGGTAAGGTACAACATTCCGGGAGTCTTGGCGGATACGGGAATGTCGTTATAATTGATCATGGTGGTAAAGTAACCACATTGTATGCTCATAACTCTAAGCTGTTAGTTAAGGAAGGACAATGGGTAGAACGAGGACAAACTATAGCTAAAGCTGGAAGTACCGGTCATTCAACAGGACCGCATCTTCACTTTGAAGTAAGAGAAAATGGTAAACACGTTGATCCATATCCTTGGGTTAAAAAGAAGTAATACTAGGGGCGTAAGCCCCTTTTTAACTTAAATGTGCGAAATTCTCCCATCTTCTATAAGATGGTTAAGAAAATCAGAAAAACGATTAAAAAAATTACAAAAAGAGTTATCAAGAAAGAAAAAGGGTAGTAAAAACAGAGTAAAATCAAGGTTAAAAGTAGCAAAATTACATGAGAGAATAACTAATCAAAGGAATGATTTCTTGCAGAAACTATCTTCAAAGATTATCAACGAAAACCAAGTAATAATTTTAGAAGATTTGAAAGTTAGTAATATGCTTAAAAATCATAAACTAGCTAAAGTAATATCGGAAGTATCATGGTCAGAGTTTAGAAAAATGTTAGAGTATAAAGCTAATTGGTATGGAAGGGAAGTTATAATAGCACCATCTAATTATGCTAGTAGTCAACTTTGTTCTAAATGTGGTAACAAATCAAGTCAGACAAAAGATTTGTCATGTAGAACCTATAATTGCCATGTATGTGGA
>JANQLB010000123.1 GCA_028280805.1 Tissierellales bacterium | reverse complement strand
CATTTACTTCTCTGTATTCTACTTTAAATTCTACTTCTGATACTTCTTTTACTATCTGTACTAACTCATCTCCTAATGTAGTAAATAAAGTTCTTAATGATTCATGTCTGTTTATTAACTCTTTAAAAGTATTTTCTATTCTCACTCTATCTAACTTACCTGTTAACTTTAATACACTAGTCATATTATATGTTGTTGAATCTTTATCCATCTGATTAATTATATACATTCTCTTTTGTGCTGCTGACATTTTATAATATTCTCTTTTTTCTACAGACTTAATTTCATCATAGATACTCTTTTTTGATACCTTGATTAATCTTGATAAATGTTCTATAGTAGGAGATTTAAATATCTCTATTAAAGAAATCTCTACTTCAAACTCTTTATGGATTTTTGAAACTAAAGAAGTTGCTTTTAAAGAATGTCCTCCTAATTCAAAGAAATTATCTCTTATTCCTACTTTAGATTCTATGTTTAATACTTCCTTAAATATCTGAACTAACTTTTCTTCTACTTCATTTCTTGGTGCTGCATATTCTACTCTTATGCTTATATTTCCATCAGGTTTTGGTAATGCCTTTCTATTAACTTTACCACTTGAAGTTACCGGCACTTCGTCTATTTCTACAAAATATGATGGTATCATATAATCTGGTAATGCTTTAGAAAGTTCTTCTCTAATATATGATATATCTATATATTTTTCTTCTAATTCAGATATAAAATATGCACATATAGATTTATCATCTTTTTCTTCTCCTACAACCGTTACTACTGTTTCTTTAATTTCAGGTATCTTTTGAAGTTGATTTTCTATCTCTCCAAGTTCTATTCTAAACCCTCTTATCTTTACTTGATTATCTATTCTTCCTATAAACTCTATATTTCCATTAGGAAGCCATCTTGCAAGGTCTCCTGTTTTATACATTCTTTCTTCTAAATTAAATGGATTATTAATAAACTTTTCATTTGTTACTTCTGGTTTATTTAGATAACCTCTTGCTAATCCATCTCCACCTATACACAACTCACCAATAACTCCTATTGGACATATGTTATTATTATTGTCCAATATATATATATGTGTGTTTGATATTGGTTTTCCTATTGGTACTTTGTTCTCATTGTTATCTAATCCTGCTATATGCATTTCAATGCTTGTAACCGTAGTTTCTGTTGGACCATATTCATTGTAAAACTTATATTCTCCACACCATTTTTCAACTAACTCCCTGCTACAAACATCTCCTCCTGCGATTATACGCTTTAAGCTAACAATCTTATTGTTTGAGAGGTTATTTAAAAACATTGGGACTGAATGTATATGTGTTACTTGATTCTCCTTGATAAAATCTTCAAATCTCTCTATGTCAGCTATTATGTTTTTATTAACCATAACTAAAGATGCTCCTCTAAGAATTGTAATAAAAATTTGTTCTACCGATGCATCAAAACATATTGATGAGAACTGCAAAACATTGTCCTGAATATTAATATCAAACTCTTTCTTTTGATGATTTATTAGATTTATTACACATTTATGTTCAATCATTACTCCTTTGGGTTTACCGGTTGAACCTGATGTATATATTACATAGATTAAGTCAGTCGGTTTTGTTATGTTTTCTATGTTTGTTGTTTCTTCTAGATAAATGTTTTTATCTTCTAGGTTCATAATCTCACCATTAAACTGTATTCTGTCTTTTAGGTGGGATTGAGTTAATAATATATTAGTGTTACTATCTTCTAGCATATATTTGATTCTTTTTTGTGGATAATCAGGATCTATTGGCAGATATGCTCCTCCTGATTTTAGTATTCCCAGTATAGCTACTATCATCTCTAAAGATCTTTCTACCATTATCCCTACTATAGTATCCCGCTTTACACCTTTATTTCTTAATACTCTTGCTAGACTATTAGTTTTCTGATTTAATTCTTTATATGTAAGACTTTCATCTTCATATACTACTGCTATATTATCAGGTGCTTTTGAAACTTGTTCTTCAAATAACTGATGAATAGTCTTATCCTTTGGATAA
>JANQLB010000094.1 GCA_028280805.1 Tissierellales bacterium | reverse complement strand
GAGTCTGTCCGAGAACCTATAAAAATTTCCACCATTATTTGATTTCATTTTTTTGTTAAAAATTAAGCCAGCATTAAATAGTGGCTGGCTTAATATAATTTGCTATCTTTTTAATATTATAAGCAGTACAGACTAAACTAAATTCCACTCTTGCCTTATCTAATCCCCTTAACAAAAATCTATTAAATCCCATTATATATTTGATTTGTGCAAAAACCGGCTCCACTGTTTTTAATCTTAAGCTGTACTTCCTTTTACCTTCCTCTGTCGACAACTTCTCTCTCATCTTCTTCTTAAATTCGTCATTCTCGTAAATAAGTATCTGACGATTTTTAGCCGTAGGTTTTGTTATACATTCTGATTTCCGAATACAGTTCTTACATTCTCTCGCTTTATATGTTTTGTATTTTACTCCGTTACGTATTCCATTAAAAGCGAAGTTTAGTTTTTTACCTTCTGCACATATATATTCATCTTTCTGGTTGTTGTATCTAAAATTACTTCTATCGTAAACCAATCTTCCTCTTTTCGTTTCTTTTTCAAATCTGCTCTCTGGTAAATAAACATCTATATTTTCTTCTTCAATGAACTTATATGTTAATCCACTATAATATCCGGCATCCGCACTCAACTCTTTGGGCTTTACTTTAGCGGTTTCTATGATTTTTTATAAACATTTGAGAATAAATGATTGTCGTTGGATATATTTGTTAGATCGTAAGCTGCTATTACTTGCTTATCACTATCTACGGCCAATTGCCCGTTATAACACTCATCTATCCCACCATCTGATTTCTTCATAAATCTGGAATCTTGATCCGTCAAGTTTATTCTCTTTAATTTCTTTTGCTGATCCAATTTCTTCTTCGCTTCTTTGATCTTTTTTAATAGTTTTTCTTTTCCAACCAACTCCTTTGGTATTTCATAACCGCTTTTATCTTTTCCGTATTTTTTATCTTCTTCCTCATCTATTTGATTAGCTTCATCTAATATCTTTTTTACTTTATTTTCATAGAACAGCAGTATTTCTTCTCTGTCTCTGGTTTTCTTCTTTGATGCATTCGACTTTATTTTACTACCGTCTATTGATACATGCCCCAAACTTAGCAAGCCAACTATTCTGCAAATCTCTAATACTTGATTAAAATATTCTTCTAAATATTTTCTCTTATTTAATCTGAAATCACTTATTGTTCTGAAATCCGGCTGCTGGTTGCCTGATAAATACATAAAGTATATATCACTTTTGTTCTTTTCGGCTATCTTTCTTGAACTCCTTACTCCTATGGCATATCCGTACAATAATATTTTTATCAGCATCTTTGGATGGTAAGCTGGTTGACCTTCTTCTAAATAGCTTCTGTATAATGATCTTAAATCTAATTGCTCCACTACAGAATTTATTACTCTTACCATATGATCTTCAGGAATTAGTTCTTCTATGTTTGGTGGTAATAGGTTGATCTGACTTTGTTCGTATGGCTTGAATTTCATCTCTTATTTCTTTGGTTTGTTTCTTTAAGCTAATATATTAATTATTATA
>JANQLB010000093.1 GCA_028280805.1 Tissierellales bacterium | reverse complement strand
ACATAACGTCGGGATGTTTCAATTGTCATACTGCCCAATACCCATATTTCACTAATTTTAAAAGTCTTTTAGCAAGGATATATTTATATAATCTACATTGAAATAGGAATGAAGCAATGAGCAATTCCCTTAGCTCATTCCTATTTAAATTTTTTGCAAAGCAGAAAAAAGAACATCTTAAAAATCTTTTCCTACACAACAAAAGAAAAAACAAGTACAAAATATACCTATGATGTTCAATTAAACATTTTAAGTTCTACAGATGGAGAAAACAACACAACTACCTATAACTATGCAGGAAATATAATAACATCAACAGATAGAAAAAATCAGACAACCACATACACATATAACAGTATGAACTTAGTAAGTTCAATAACTGATGCACTAAACCAGACCATAACATACAAATATGATAAAGCAGGAAGACTAACTCTTGAAATAGACAGAAACGGAAATACAATACTATATGACTACAATAAAGATAATAATATGACATCAAGAAGGATAATGGGTGATGACTTAGAAGAAAAGTTTTTATATAATAAAGATGGAAGTTTATTAGTAGCAATAAACTCATCAAGTATAGAAACCTATGAATACACACCAAATGGATATTTAAAGATTATTTAATCAGATTAAGTTATTGCTCCAAGGAATGTGTAATCATTTCTAGGGATTTTTCTATAATTTTACAGTTATTAAATTAACATGAATAGAAATACACATAAATTAATGCAGGTGATATTGTGAATGACAAAATAATAAAAAGAATTAAATCAAGTTTAGAAAGAGATAATACAAATATTGTTGGTAAAATATCAAACTCTGGACTTCTTGAGAGTGATAAGTATACAGTAAAATATAAATTTAGAAAATATAAGTTCATTAAAAGTAGAAACAAACTCTACTGTGAGAGTTGAAGGTACTAAAGTTGAGAAATTAGCTAGAAGTATTGAAAAATATGGACTTTTATGACCTATTGAAGTTTGAGAGAGATAAAAATCATTATGTGATTATATCTGATAATGATATATTCAAAGTATACCGTTATTTTAATAGAATAAAGTCACTTAAAAAAATGATAGAATACTTGATTATATACTTTATAAGGATGATATTACAGAGGGAGAGTTGTGTGATGTTATAATGGAAATAAAGAACTATTATTAAAATAATGTACCCATATTAGTATAAATGAGTGGATACGAAAAAGAGATATAGTAAATATATTTGAAAGGGGATTTGTAAAATAATGGGACGTTCATTAGTATTAGCTGAAAAACCTTCTGTTGGGAGAGATTTGGCTAAAGTATTAAATTGTAATAAAAAAGGTAACGGATATATGGAAGGAGACAGATATGTTGTTACATGGGCATTAGGACATCTTGTTACATTAGCTGATCCAGAAGTTTATGACAACAAATATAAGTCATGGAGATTAGAAGATTTACCGATGATTCCTTCTTATTTAAAGCTTGTAGTTATAAAGAAAACAGGAAAACAGTTTAATACAGTAAAGAGTTTAATGAATAGAAAAGATATATCAGATATTGTAATAGCAACAGATTCTGGTAGGGAAGGCGAACTTGTGGGAAGGTGGATTATAGAAAAAGCTAAAGTTAATAAACCTATCAAGAGACTATGGATTTCATCAGTTACAGATAAAGCTATTAAGGATGGATTTAATAATCTTAAACCAGGTAAGAACTATGATAATCTTTATGCATCTGCTGTTGCACGATCAGAGACTGATTGGTATGTTGGTATGAACGCTACCAGGGCCTTAACCTGTAAATATAATGCACAACTTTCATGTGGCAGGGTACAAACCCCCACGTTGAACATGATAGCCTTGAGAGAAGAAGAAATAAGAAATTTTAAGCCAAGGACATATTATGGCATAACAGCGCAAACAAAAGGATTGAAACTTACTTGGCAGGATGGAAAAACTAAAGATATTAAAACATTTGATAAGGAAAAAAGAGATAGAATTTTAAAATCTCTCAAGGAAAAAGATGGCAAGGTAATCAAAGTAGACAAAAAATATAAGAAAACCTATTCTCCAAAACTCTACGATTTAACTGAACTCCAAAGAGATGCAAACAAATTCTTTGATTACTCAGCTAAAGAAACTTTATCTATTATGCAAAACCTATATGAAAGACATAAGCTTTTAACTTATCCAAGGACTGATTCTAGATATCTAACTACGGATATAGTAGACACTTTTAAGGATAGACTTAAGGCATGTAGCTTTGGTGAGTATAAAGGATTAACCTCAAAAGTGATGAAAAGAGCAATTACAGGTAATAAATCTTTTGTTGATAATAGTAAAGTTTCTGATCATCATGCTATTATTCCAACTGAAGAATCAGCTTCAATGGTTTCATTATCAAATAAAGAACGAAAAATCTATGATTTAGTAGTTAAAAGATTTTTAGCAGTTCTTTATCCAGCCTTTGAATACGAGCAAACTACTATAGAGGCTAAAATAGGAGAAGATATCTTTATTGCTAAGGGGAAAATAGTCAAGAATATAGGCTGGAAAGAGGTATATGATAATGATTATGGAGAAGATGAAGACACAATAGTAGAGGATAAAAGACTACCAAATATCGCCGAAGGAAATATCATAAAGGTTACAAAGCTAGTTGAAACTCAGGGTGAAACTAAACCACCGTCACCATTTAATGAAGCGACATTATTGTCAGCTATGGAAAACCCTAAGAAATATATGAAGGGTGAAAGCAAAGACTTAATTGAAATCATTGGTGAAACTGGAGGGTTGGGTACTGTAGCAACTAGGGCAGATATCATAGAAAAGCTTTTTAGAAGTTTTTTAATAGAGCAAAGGGGAAAGTCCATATATATTACTTCAAAGGGAAAACAACTTCTTGATTTAGTACCAGAAGATTTAAAATCTCCTGCTTTGACAGCTGAATGGGAGCAAAAGCTAAGTCATATAGCTAAGGGCAATCTTAATGCTAAGACTTTTATTAATGATATGAAGAACTATACTAAAGAAGTTGTAAAGGAAATCAAAAGAAGTGGCCAGAGCTTTAAACATGATAATTTAACAAGAACTAAGTGTCCTGAGTGCGATAAGTATATGCTTGAAATAAATAATAAGATGGGAAAGATGTTAGTTTGTCAGGATAGAGAATGTGGATATAGAAAAGGGATTTCTAAAATCACAAACAGAAGATGTCCTACCTGTCATAAGAAATTAGAGCTTAGGGGTAAAGGAGATGGACAAATATTTGTATGTAAATGTGGATTTAGGGAGAAGTTGTCTGCATTCCAAGAAAACAAGAAAAACAACCAGAAAGTATCAAAGAAGGAAGTTAATAAATATATGAAGAAACAAAAGAAGGATAAGAATGAGCCAATAAATACAGCCTTGGCCGATGCATTAGCAAAACTTAAGATGGATTAATACAAAAACCTTCATTACAATGATAATGGAGGGTTTTCAATTTAAAAGCAAATAAAACAAATAAATGAATATCAACAATAATAGTCAAAGGACTTAAACATATTTCATTTAAATAATGCAAGGAAAGTATATTATTTCAAGATTCATAATAGATAAGCTATTTACAACATTCTAAGAACAATAGTTAATTACAAAAATATAAACTTGAATTATTTGCTAATTAAGGAGTGATTATATACGTTAATCTAGAAAATTGATTAGCGGTTACTATAAAATAGGAAACTGAATAGAAAGTTAAGCTTTATTTTAAATTTAAGTATTTCGTTCAAATAATTCTTGAAGTGGTCATATTAAGGATTTTGCTTAGTATATATAGAAGATAATAAGCAAGTATTTAACACTTGTTAGCAATAAAACAATCTATATAATAAAAATGAATTATACTAAATTCAGATATAACAATGACTATATAAGGCGGTTTATTGAGTTGGATAAATTTGAAGAAATGAAAAATTCTACATCTTGGAAAGAATTTTTTTCTAGTCTGAATAGAATTAGTTTTGATGAAGAGAAGTATATTGAGGAAATAGAGTTAATGTCATCGGAACTTCAGACCAATGTCATGTATATAAATATAATACTGCATGCGCAAACAATTATCAAGCATAAATGCAAAAATATATTTCAAAATACAAATAAATATTTACATATGCAAAAATATGTGGTATTTTAAAATAGGAGGTATAATTATGGCTATTAAATATTATAAACTGCTTGATATTCTCCAGCGAAAGGAGCTATCAAAAGGAGATTTTTCTAAAATGACAGGTTTTTCAAGTGCTACGGTAGCAAAGTTATCCAACCACAAGCCTGTGAATATGGAAATAATTGATAGAGTATGCAAGATTTTTCAGTGTCAACCAGGAGATATATTGGAATATGTGTCGGATGACGATAATAATTCATAGGTGGTGATAGAATTGCAAATTATTTATTCGAGGATTGCGGTCAAGGCTATTAAAAATATTGATAAGGTAACGAAGCAGAGAATAAAAACAGGTGTAGAAGGATTGACTGAAATTCCACCTGTTGGAGACATTAAGATGATGCAGGGAACCAATCCTCCAGGTTACCGTTTACGGATAGGAAAATATCGTGTATTATATGAGTATACTAATATTGATGGTGAGCAAGTTTTACTGATAAATGATATAGGACGCCGTGGGGATATTTACAAGTAAAGGAGATGATATTATGTCTGCAGTATCAAAAGAGATTTCTGAAATGATTGACATGTTACCTGAGAAAGAACAGGAACTCGCATTTGAATTGATTAAAAGAATGGTTCTTGCATGGGATAGTGATTTTACAAAATTAACACCATTGGAAAGAGATAGACTTAACAAAGCAAGAAAAGAAATAGCTGAAGGTCAAACAGTAAGACATTCGGATATTGATTGGAATTAAGGAAGCTTTTGTAGTATTAAGTTGGCATTAAAAGTTTTCGATAATAAAAATATAAGCTGTTTTATAATATAATCTGTAGAATAGATACACGAAAAATCACAATGAAATATCATAAAACAGCTTTCTCTTATTGATTTGCAGTTGTTGAGGGTGAGAAAGAAAAGACTCTAACAACGGATTTTTTACTGATATTGTGAAATTATACAGTGTTTTTGATAATTATTAAAAGATTTTTAAGATGTTTTCTTTTCTGCTTTGCAGAAAATTAAGATAAGAATGAAGTAAGGAAATTGCTCCTTGCTTCATTCCTAATTCAATTTAAATTATACATCCGTTTCATTGTCCAAAGACCCGAAAAACTAGTAAAATAAAGGTGTAGACAAACATATCGATTGAAAAGCCCCAATGTCATCGGCAATTATGCCATACAGAGCAATGCTCGATGAATTATAATGAATAATTCAGGCTAAATCAAATTTAAATCTGTAATCACACCTCTTACTATTTCATAGTGCCAAGAGTACAAGTCTTCCGACTTAAGAGCAAGTAATCTCTCTTTATTCAATATAATTCTATGTCCACAAATTTCTGTAATTTTGTGAAAAGGTTCCATATTAAGAACTGATAAGTCAGCTATCTTATACCATTCATTAACTGGTATACTTTTCCGCTGTACTAATTGTTTCAATAGATCATAAAATAATTTTTGATGACAACTTAAGTTAAATCCACGATACCATTTAGCATTAATAAAATTATTTATTTCACTCCACAAATCTTCAATTGCTAATTGTCTATGTTTAACCCCTTCTACCGTAAAACTTTCAGTATTCATAGCTTTCATAAGCCTTTCTTTCCATTTGTCTGGTATCCAATCAAGGCTATAACTCATATGGGCTAACCACTTTTCATGGGGAATATGCTCTTTGTTCACAATAAATAATGATTTTATTAAGGGTTTAATAGATTCATTTAATACAAAATGTCCTTGTAATGGATCTGCTCTATTAATCCAGATATCTCCTGCTAGTTTAAAAGTCCAATAAGATTCCCATAGTAATCTAACTGCTTTAGAAATATCTATTCTAGTAGATAGTTTGTCTTTAAATAGATTTGCAATTTTATTATTAGGGTCAAAAAGTATCTTAGAATAAGATAAATCCCACAGCTCTATATCACCATATTTCTTCTTATCTTCTTCTTCATAATTAATAATTTTGATATCATATAATACATTGTCGAACTTTACAATTCCTAAAGGTATAGGTGTTTTTTGATTATGCCATGCTTTAAAACTCTCATTATCTAAATAAAAAGTAATATCTATTTCAGATAAATGATCAGCAAATCCTCTAGAAAGACCTCCATTTAATGTTATACCGATAACTCCAGGTAATGACTTGAATTTGGGCATTTTACTTTCAAGATGCTTAAGAAAATCTTCTATTTCATTATTAATTGATATAGTTACATATGGTCTAGACATTATTGTCTTCCTCCTTTTTATCTTTTCTATAACAATATGATTATGTGAAAAATCAATAAAAAAGAGCCATAGACTTTAATCTACGGCCCCTAATAAACAGGTATAAGCTATGCCGAGAGATAAAAGATCAAAATCTAAATTGAAATTTAGGTACAACAAATAGCTGTTAGTCAATAACAGTATTGTTCTCTTCTTAAATTCAACTTAAGATTTTTCCCTTCATCTCCACGCTCCACTTATGTTATTTGATTTATTAACATCAAGTGTTGCCGGATAGCATTCCACCTTTCATAATCATATTGCTATATATACATATTATATTAATTGAATAATCATGTCAATGCAATTGCTGCACGAGCACTACTCAGTAGAAACTTATACATTTACAATTGACTTTAAACATTGTCTTTGCCATGTTTTTTTACCATAATTCAATACTGGTATGTTGTTTAAATCACTGAATTCTAGCTGTTTTTCTGCACAAGAAAACACGTATCTTTTCTACATTTAAATACGAATGAAGCAAGGAACAATAAAAAAAAGAAATCTTATATCATTGATAGTCTGATTTTATGCTTTGTGATCTCTGATTTTAACATTAGCATATAGATAAGCTTTTAAAGAACAAATAAAATCTGTCCATCCTTTTGTCTGCTCTAAAGCATGTTCAACTCCTAGTTTATCAAGACTAAAGTCTGATTCAATAATTTTTATCTGACATTTTTCATCTGCAAGTTTTTCAAGAATAATTTCGACTTTATTAGTGCAGTTTTTCACTGTAGACCATTCAAATACTATTTTTTTATCTTTGATAATTTCAATCACTTTAATATCTAATGAGACATTGTCATAATCTTCAAAATACCATTTAACAGTTGTACCTTCTTGTAGATCGCTGCTTGAATTTGATGCAAAATATTTTGTTAAATGGTTCTTTTTGATTATGCTATTAAAAACAATATTGATAGGCTTGCTAATGACATAAGCAATATTTACATTGATTTTTTCCATTTAAATAATACCTCCAACTATATTTTTAATGGTGTAACTATGATTTTTTTCAATCTTAAATCTACTATTTATATGTATAATCACGCTGTTTACAAACATTAATTCATGTTCGTTTGTTAAAATATTGGCATCATCTTAGGCAAGATGACCAACAGAAAGTATAAGAGTGTGTATAGAATTCGGACTTAGTTTTAAACTTTTCTTTTTAAATAGTATAGCATATAATTGGTATTTTGTTGTTAATAGAGTTTGAGTTTTTCCCGGTTGTTTGTATTTAATTAGCTAAGATAAGCAGTAATAAAATACTCATAAAATGGACATTTACAGACAATCACCAATAAATTACTAAATACGTTGCTTTTCTTTAAAGCGTATAATATAATGTATATGGAATTGAATATTTGGTATGGGTTGTGATGCGAAATCTGCATCTGCATTAAATGGGAAACAGGTAAAAAACCTGTGCGGGCCCGCCGCCGTAAAGAATGTAGAGGTTTTATTAAGCCACTGGGAAACCGGGAAGGCAAAACCTTGTATAAATCTAAGCCGGAAGACCTGCCTGTACTAAAAACACTATTAACTTCACGGGTTAATGAAGGGTGTTGTAAGTAGAATGATTGTTTATTTAGTGGAATTAGTTTATATAATTTGTCTACTACAGCCCTTTAACATTAGTTAGAGGGTTTTATATTTGCTTTGAAAAACAATACAAATTTCCCTTATAAATTATCTAAAAACTTAGAGGAGGATATTGATGTGAAAAACAAGATTTTGGTAATTGTTTTAGTAGTTGTGGTGGCAGTATTAGCACTTTATGGTTATAACACTTTTTTAGCTCCAACTAGCATAGAAGGAGATAAGGAAGTTACATTAGAAATAATTATCGAAAAAGAAGAAGTAGATAAGTCTTTTTCTTTTAATACGGATTTAGAATATCTATATGATTTATTAGAAGAAAATAAAGAAGAACTAGGATTTGCTTATGAGGAAAGTAATTATGGCAAAATGCTTGCTGAGTTGATTAATTATAATGCAGATGAGAGTAAAAATGAATATTTTCACATTTATGTTAATGGTGTGGATGCTACAACAGGTATGGAACAAATTCCTTTAAATGATGGAGATGTATATAAAATAGAATTGAAGAAGTGGTAGAATGAAGGCAAGAGACGTGGCTTTAATCGGATTACTTAGTGCTATTGTTACTTCAGGAAAACTAGCACTTAGCTTTATTCCAAATGTAGAGATAGTAACTTTATTATTTATTGTATATACAGTAGTATTTGGCTATAAGCACATAATCTTAGTTTCGGTTATATTTACTACTACAGAGATTTTGCTCTATGGATTCTCTACTTGGATACTAATGTATTATTTGATTTGGCCCATATTAATTTTAATCACAGAGTTCATCAAGAGAAAAACTAAATCAGAATATGGGTATGCAATTTTAGCCGGATTATTCGGAGTAAGTTTTGGGCTGTTATTTGCCATAACAGAATCTATTTTTTATGGGCTATCCTATGGAGTTGTCTATTGGATTAGAGGAATTCCATTTGATATAATACATGGAGTATCAAATTTTATCCTTGTATTAATATTATTTAAACCATTAAACAGCTTGCTATCCAAATACAATAGTATAAGTATAAATAAATACGACTAGATTTCCTAAGAAGATAATACTATTCGGTTCTCAAATTAAGTGTACTTGTATTACGAATAGTGATATAGACTTGTGCATTATAAAGAATACGGATAACAAAAGAGAGTTTATAGGAGACATTTATTTAACCGTTGAAAGTTCAAAACCTTATGATAAACAATCCCTATAGCATAATTGCTATAGGGATTATTTATGTAATGTCCATTTTCATAAATATTATCAGAAAAAAGCGTTGCAGATTTCAATTTGTGATATAGCTTTAAAGCTGTAAAAGTGATGTATGCTAATAAAACTATATTGTCAATATAACTTTTAGGAAAAGTGATCATCTTGTCCTTTTATCTTGTGATGTTCCCAAATATTAGATATAATTAAGAAGGGTTTTAAAGCACCAAGACAAGCAAGATAAAAAAGTAAAAATAGAATATATAGTGTAATATAGAATAACAATAAGACAGGTGTTAAGGATAACAGTATTATCAAAAAAGCATAATAGGGACGAATTTAGGGACAAGCAATCTAACTTTTGTTCAAAAATGAGGTATGATAAAAAACTTAAAAAGGGAATGTTATGATGAATAATATACAAAAGGCTTTAAAAAAATACTTTGGATACAATAGTTTTAGAGAAGGACAGAAAGAAATAATCTCAGATGTTATTAATAACAGAGATGTAGTTGCAGTTATGCCGACTGGTGCAGGAAAATCAATATGCTTTCAGGTACCTGCAGCATTATTTGAGGGAACAACTATTGTGATTTCGCCGTTGATTTCTTTAATGAAAGATCAGGTAGATAACTTAAATGAAGCAGGAATAAAAGCAACATACATAAATAGCACATTAGATAGTGGAGAATTAAATAAAAGAATGAAAGATATTTTAGATGAAAAATATAAGCTAGTATATATAGCTCCTGAAAGATTGGAATCTGTAGCTTTTTTGGACTCATTAAAATCTATAAATATACCATTTGTAGCTGTTGATGAAGCTCATTGTATATCACAGTGGGGTCATGATTTTAGACCTAGCTATAGAAAAATAGCAGGATTTATTAATAGCATATATCCTCGTCCAATAGTTGGAGCTTACACTGCAACTGCAACTAAAAGAGTTAAAAAAGATATAATATACTTGCTTAATCTTAAAAACCCAAGTATATACGTAACTGGATTTGATAGAGCAAACCTTTACTTTTCAGTGCTAAAAGGAGTAAACAAAGAAAATTTCATTCTGTCTTACCTATCAAAAAATAAAGGGGTAACAGGTATAATATATACTGCTACTAGGAAGGAAGCAGAGAGCATTTATAAGCTCTTAATTAAAAATAACGTAAAAGCAGGAGTATATCATGCAGGATTAAGTGATGAAGACAGAAATAATGGACAAAATAAATTTGCATATGATGATATTGAGGTTATGGTGGCTACAAATGCATTTGGAATGGGTATAGATAAATCTAATGTAAGATTTGTAATACATAATAATATTCCTAAAAATATGGAAGCTTACTATCAAGAAGCAGGTCGTGCCGGTAGAGATGGTGAAAAATCTGAATGTATGCTTTTATTTGCTCCTAAAGATATTCAGCTTCAAACTTACTTTATAGATCAAAGCAATCTATCTATGGAAAGAAAATCCAATGAATACGAAAAGCTTCGAGCAATGGTTGATTACTGCCATACTTCCCAGTGCTTAAGAAAATATATATTAAGATATTTTTCAGAGGAAGCAGCGTTTGAAAAATGTGATAACTGTAGCAATTGTAACGACGATTGTGAAATGAAAGATATAACACTAGAAGCTTTAAAAATATTTTCTTGTGTTTATAGAGTAAAACAATCATTTGGCAGTGGTATGGTAGCAGATATATTAAAAGGATCTAAAAGCAAAAAAATATTAGATAGAAGATTTGATAGACTATCTACCTATGGAATTATGAATGATTATACAAAAAAAGATATAGTCGATATGATTAACAAGCTGGTAGCAGACAATTATCTGAATCTATCAAATGATGGTTACCCTGTGCTTAAGCTGACAAATAAAGCTGTAGCTGTATTAAAGAATAAAGGAAATGTTCATATTAAAACTTTAAAAGTGAAGAGGAGTTTAAGTATAGATAACGAGTTGTTTGAAATCTTGAGAAAATTAAGAAGAAACATTGCTGTGGCTGAAAAAGTACCTCCGTATATCGTATTTTCCGATGTATCACTAAAAGAAATGAGTACTTTTATGCCTGTAAATAAGAACGAATTTTTAGGTATAAAAGGTGTAGGTGAAATGAAATATGAGAAATACGGAGACAGATTTTTGACTCTTATTGCCGACTATATTAAAGATAAGGAAATTAACATTAGTTCAATTAGAAATAATCTGATTCAAAATTCAATAAATTCATCTGTAAGCTCTTTAAATGATAACAACAATATAAAAAAAGAAGAAAAGAAAAAGAGTCACATAATAACCTATGAAATGTATAAGCAGGGAAAAAGTATAGAAGAAATAGCTAAAATAAGAGAAGTGAAGGAAAGAACTATAGAGGATCATATAGTTATGTGCTTAAGAGAAGGCATGGATATTGATGCTTATGAAATTGTACCACATGAATATATAGAAATGATAAAAGAAGCTCTAGATGATTGTAAAGAACAAAGGCTTAGTCCTGTAAAACAAATGCTCCCAGAGGTAATATCCTATTTTTGGATAAGGCTAGTGAAATATGGGGTAAATTAAGAACAAGGCAATCTGACATCGGGACGTTTCGTTTGCCATACTCTCCAACCCCCTTATCTTACTAGTGTTTAAAGTCTTTTAACAAGAAAATATGTTTATAATCTACTCGATATTTGTCTAGCTAACAATATTTTAGCAGGTATTCTTAATGAATACATCTTTTCTGATAAAAAAAATGCTGAGGTTATTTATCACCTCAACATTTTTTAAACTAATTCTTTAACCTAAGAACATCTCTAAATCACTTTCAATGTTTCCAATACCACTAATTCCAAATGTATCAATAAGTACTTTTGCTACATTTGGAGATAGAAATGCCGGTAAAGTTGGTCCTAAATGAATATTTTTTACTCCCAGATATAATAGTGCCAACAATACTATGACTGCTTTTTGTTCATACCATGCAATATTGTATGCTATTGGCAGTTCATTAATATCCTCTAACTCAAATACTTCTTTTAATTTTAGAGCAATTACTGCAAGTGAATATGAATCATTACACTGACCTGCATCAAGAACTCTAGGAATTCCACCAATGTCACCTAAATCCAGCTTATTATATCTATATTTTGCACATCCGGCTGTTAGTATAACAGTATCTTTTGGAAGTTTATCTGCAAATTGAGTATAGTAATCTCTGGACTTCATTCTACCGTCACAACCTGCCATTACAAAGAATTTCTTAATAGCACCTGTTTTAACTGCATCTACTACCTTATCGGCTAAAGCAAGTACCTGAGCGTGAGCAAATCCGCCAATAATTTTACCGGTTTCTATTTCAGTAGGAGATGGAAGAGTTTTTGCTAATTTAATTATTTGACTAAAATCTTTTTTACCATCTACTTCTTCAATATGTTTACACCCGGGAAATCCTGCTGTACCTGTTGTAAATATCCTATTGACTATTTCACCCTCTGGAGGAACAATACAGTTAGTTGTAAACAGAATTGGACCATTAAAACTTTTAAATTCTTCCTTTTGTTTCCACCATGCGTTTCCATAGTTCCCTATAAAATGATTATATTTTTTAAATGCCGGATAGTAATGAGCGGGAAGCATTTCACTATGTGTATATACATCTACTCCTGTATTTTCAGTCTGGATTAAAAGCTCTTCTAAGTCATGCAGGTCATGACCAGAAATTAAAATAGCAGGGTTACTACTTACTCCAATATTTACTTCAGTTATTTCTGGGTTTCCATATTTTAATGTGTTTGCTTTATCTAAAAGTGCCATTGTATCAACACCATACTTACCTGTTTCAAGAGTAAGTGCTACTAAATCATCAGCAGTTAAAGTATCATCTAAAAGTGCTGCAAGAGCTTTGTGCATAAAGTCAAATATTTCATTACTCTGCTTTCCTAAATTAAAGGCATGATGGGCGTATGCCGCAAGTCCTTTAACTCCATATGTTATTAATTCTCTAAGTGACCTTATATCTTGATTTTCAGTAGCTAATACCCCAACTTTATCTGTTTGACCTTTGGTTTTTATTTCTTCTTCTGTTGATGCTGTCCATGTTAAAACATCTAGAGTTTTGTCAATACTAACTCCTTTACAGATTAATTCTTCTTTAATAGTATCTCTTAATTTTAAGCCTTCTTTAATTACCTGTATAAACCTTGAATCATCAAAATTAGCATTTGTAATTGTCATAAATAAGCTATTCATTACAAAGCTATCTCCTTGTCTTATTTCTACACCCTGAGATTTACCCTTTTCTACTAAATATGATATTCCCTTAAGGATATAAACTAAAGTGTCTTGAAGATTAGCCGTTTCAGGCTCTTTACCACAAACACCTTTTTTTGAACATCCTTTTCCGCCGGCAGCTTCTTGACATTGAAAACAAAACATATTTTTCATTTTAAATCCCCCTTATTTTATAAAATTATTTTTTTGCTAGATAACTTAAATAAGTGTATCTAACTAATTATTCTATTATCTCTCCATTTGGTGAGATAACAATAACTCTCCAAGGTATCATTTTGCCGCTATTAATTAGAGCTTCTTTAACTGAGTTTTCTATTCCGCTACAACAGGGAACGCTCATCCTTAATACATCTACGCTTTTGATGTCATTATTTTTTATTATTTCAGTTAGTTTGACTGAGTAATTTTCATTGTCCAGCTTTGGACAGCCAATTAATGTTATTTTATTTTTCATAAATTTACTATGCACATTTGCATTGGCAAAGGCAGTACAATCAGCAGCTACTAATAGTTTTGCACCATTAAAATAAGGAGCATTTACAGGTACAAGCTTAATTTGACATGGCCATTGTTTTAACTGCGATTGTACTTCTTGATCTTGATTATTTTTTTCAACTACAGTATTTGTTTTTAATTCTTTTGCGTAGGTAGAAGGACAGCCGCAAGGTAATGTATTTTTTTTCTCGCTATTCATTTTTTCACCCTTTCTATTGTTATCAAAGTTTTCAACATTCTTCTCTATTATTTGAAGTGCTTTTGTAGGACACTTGGGCAAGCACATTCCTAAACCATCACAATATGTTTCTGATACTAATTTTGCTTTTCCATCTATTAGTTTTAATGCTCCTTGGTGGCATGCATTTACACAAAGACCACAGCCAACACATTTATCTTCGTCTATAGAAATTATATTTCTTTTCATTTTAAATCCCCCTATTAGTTAATTTGACTTCTTAGGATTAGGATAATATAATTTAACTAACAATTCAGTTGCATATGCAACGTAAGGAGTGTTATTTTTGAAAAAAATGTATGAAATTAAATCTCCTCTTTTTCAAGGAATGAATACTTGTGAAATATCGTCTGTATTACAATGTCTTAATGCGAGTAAAAAAAATTATTCTAAATACTCTTATATTTGGTATGCAGGTGATAAAGCTGATTATATTGGTATTGTCATAAGTGGACAGGTTAATATTATAAAAGAGGATATACTTGGTAATAGAATTATTATTGCAAATCTTTCACAGCCTCAAATGTTTGGAGAAGCATTTTCTATTTCTAAAGCAGATGTATATCCTGTATCAGTACAGGCAGCGACAGATAGTGTTGTTGTTTTACTAAGGAGTGAAAAATTAACTTCAACATGTAAAAACTTATGTAAATTCCATAAAACTCTTATTGATAACATGCTTGGCATAATAGCTAAGAAGAATATTAAGTTAAATAATAGAATAAATTGTATTACAAAAAAAACTACCAAGCAAAAACTGCTATTTTATCTAACAACTGAAATGCAAATAAATGAAAAATATGAAGTTGACATACCATTTAGCAGAGAAGAACTTGCAGATTATCTTGGAGTAAATCGAAGTGCTTTATCAAGAGAACTTTCTTCATTAAAAAAGGATGGTATTATTACATTTAATAAAAACAGTTTTAAATTAGTAGATATTCAAAAGCTCCAAAAAATTAAAGGTTTGGAAAGTTAAATATGGCGTAAAAACATTTATCCTTTCATGTCCATGTTTATTCTATATGGTTGTTTACTCTATTAACCAGTTTTTATACTTTAATTATTCCCTGTGATGCTATCATGTCACAGGGAGTTTTTTATTAACAAACTTAGATTTTTAGTTCATTGTTATGGACAATAGTTATGAGGGTATATAGAAAATATTAAAAATAAAAAAGAATAGTCATTAAAAAAAGGAGGAATATTGTCATGCTTACAGATAGTTATAATCCGCTAGAAGGTAAAATGTTATCAATACTGGATAAGGACGGAAAAATAATAAATAAAGACCTTGTACCTGATATATCAGATGATGAGCTTGTTCACATGTATAAGACAATGCTGCTTACAAGAATTCTGGATATTAAGTCTTTGCAGTATCAAAGACAGGGAAGAATGTTAACATATGCTCCCAATCAGGGACAAGAAGCAACTCAAGTAGGTTCAATAGCCGCCTCAGAAAAGAAAGACTGGTTAGTTCCGGCATTTAGAGAATTGGGTGCTTGGCTGTATAAAGGAGTTACGATAGAGCAGATTTTCTTATATTGGTATGGTAACGAATTAGGAAGTAAGTTTCCGGAGGATGTAAATATGCTGCCTATTTGTGTACCTATTGCATCTCAACTTCCACACGCTGTTGGTATAGGAATGGCAAGCAATATTAAGGGTGAGGATGTAGTTACAATTGCTTATGTAGGAGATGGAGGCACTTCTCAAGGTGAATTTTCAGAGGCGGTAAACTTTGCAGGTGTTTTTAATACTCCGACTGTATTTATAATTTCCAATAATCAATATGCTATTTCAGTTCCCAGAGAAGCTCAAACGAAGGCAAAAACCTTAGCACAGAAAGCAATAGCATTTGAAATACCGGGAATTCAGGTTGATGGTAATGATATATTAGCTGTTTATGCTGCTGCTAAAGAGGCAGTAGATAGAGCTAGAAATGGAGGAGGACCAACGTTAATAGAATGTGTAACTTATAGATTAGGACCTCATACTACCTCTGATGACCCGACTATATATAGAGAAGATAGTGAAGTTGAACATTGGAAAGAAAAAGACCCTATTACCAGATTTAAAAATTACTTAATAAAAAAGAAGTTATGGAATGAAGAAATGGATGAGAAGCAAAAGGAAGAATACAATACATTAGTTAACAATAATTTTAAGAAGGTAGAAGAATCAGGACTAGTTCCATTAGAAGATATATTTAAATATAACTATGAAGAAATGCCTGAAAATTTGGAGATTCAATACAGAGATTATGTAAAGTATTTAAGAGAGGAAGTGAAATAGATGGCACTTTTAAATAATATATCAGCAATAACCGAAGCCTTAGATCAAGAGATGGGTAGAGACAATACAGTTGTTGTGTACGGAGAAGATGTTGGTTTTGAAGGGGGAGTGTTTAGAGCTACAGTAGGACTCCAAAAGAAATACGGAAAAGATAGATGTTTTGATACTCCTTTAGCTGAGGCTGCTATAATAGGATCGGCTGTAGGTATGGCTGTAAACGGTATGAAGCCTGTTGTAGAGATACAGTTTTCGGGCTTTGTTCTGCCGGGGTTAAATCAGATAATCGGGCATGTTGCACGATATAGAAATAGAAGCAGGGGAAGATATAATCTGCCTATGGTTATCAGGATGCCGTATGGAGGGGGAGTAAGGGCGTTAGAACATCACTCTGAAAGTTTGGAAGATATATTTGCTCAAACACCGGGATTAAAAGTAGTGATTCCTTCTACACCTTACGACACTAAAGGATTGCTGTTAGCTGCCATAAGAGACCCGGATCCTGTAATTTTTTTAGAGCCTAAAAGAATTTATAGAGCTTTTAAGCAGGAAGTACCTAAAGAAGATTATGTTCTTCCAATAGGAAAGGCAAAACTTGTAAATGAAGGTAGTGATATAACTGTAGTTGCTTGGGGTGCATTAGTTCGAGAAGTTCAAAATGCTTTAAAAGACCTAAAGGATGAAGGTATAAGCGTAGAGTTGATTGACCTGAGAACTATTTCACCAATAGATAGAGATACAATTATAAAGTCAGTTCAGAAGACCGGAAGGTTTTTAGTGGTACATGAAGCATACAAATCATTTGGACCGGGAGCAGAATTAATATCTATAGTAAATGAAGGTGCGTTTCTTTACTTGGAAGCTCCACCAACAAGGCTTACCGGTTTTGATGTCACTATACCATTACCAAAAGGAGAACATCATTTTATTATAAAACCTAAGCAAATTTCAGATAAAATAAGAGAAATCGTAAGTTTTTAGGAGGTGGAAAATTTGTTTGAATTTAAATTTGCAGATATAGGAGAAGGAATACATGAAGGTAAGATATTAAAATGGTTTTTTGAAGAAGGAGAAGAGATTAAAGAGGGAGATGATTTATTTTTAGTTGAAACAGACAAGGTTAATGCTGAAATTCCATCTCCTGTAAGTGGAAAGCTGGACAAAAAGTTTGCCGAAGTAGGAGATATAATTCAGGTAGGTAAGGTTGTTGCACGAATTGATGATGGAAGTGATAAAGATTTAGAAGGTGTAGAGTCTGATAAAGATTCTAAACGTCAACCTATGACTGAAGGTAATAATGAAACAGCAGGAGTGGTAGGAGAGATTGAGGTATCATCTGAGGTTATAGAAAGCAGTACAGAAATTAATCAAAATTTTAAAAGTGAAAAAAGAAAAGTTTTGGCTACTCCCGTTGCTAGAAAATTAGCTAAGGACTTAGGAATTGATATAAATACAATAAAAGGTACCGGACCAGCCGGCAGGGTAATGAAAGATGATATTTATAAGGCTAATGAGTCTAGTCAAAGTAAAGAAGCTGTTAATAAGGAAGATGAATTAACCTTGGAAAATGTTGTAAAACACAGCAGAGAAATAGAAATCCCTAAGATTAAAACAGCCGGAGAAGTAGAAAGAGTTTCAGTATCTATGCTTAGAAGGACTATAGCTAAGAATATGATATTATCTAAGTCATTAATCCCTCATGCTGCTACTATGGATGATTTTGATGTAAGTGAATTAGTTAAGTTTAGAAAACAGCAAAAGCCGTTAGCATTAGAAAAAGATATTAATTTAACTTATATGCCATTCATTATAAAGGCAGTTACAATAGCTTTGCAGGAATTTCCAAAGTTTAATTCTAGTTATGACCAGGAAAATCAAGAACTGATTCTTAAGAAGTATTATAATATCGGGATAGCAGTTGATACCGAAGATGGATTAATGGTGCCGGTAATTAAGAACACAGATAATAAAGCGATATTAACAATTGCTAAGGAGCTTGAAAATATAAAGCAAAAAGCCAGAAATAAGACTATCTCTATTGATGAGTTACAAAATGGAACGTTTTCTATAACTAACTATGGAGCTGTTGGAGCTAAGTATGGTGTTCCGGTGATTAAATATCCAGAAACAGCTATTCTGGGTATCGGAACTATTGAAAAAAGACCTGTTGTTGTAGATAATGAAATAGTAATCAGAGATATTTTACCTATTTCACTTTGTATTGATCATAGGGTTATTGATGGTGCAGATGCAGGTAGATTTCTATCAAAACTTAGAGAATTACTCACAAATCCAATGCTCTTAGTTCTTAGCTAGGAGGTTAAAATCATGAAAAAATACGATATAGTTATTATAGGGTCAGGACCCGGAGGTTATGTTGCTGCTATAAAGGCTTCACAGTTAGGTGCAAAAGTAGCTGTTGTTGAGAAGAAAGAAATCGGAGGAGTATGTTTAAATTGGGGATGTATTCCCACTAAGACTCTTTTAAAAAGTGCTAGTGTATATAATGATATTATTAATTCGGAGAAATATGGAATAGATATTACAGATAAAAGTGTGGTAAATATAAATTGGGATAATATACAGCTTAGAAAAGAAAAAATCGTAAAAAAATTAACATCGGGAGTAGAAGTTTTACTTAAGAAGAATAATATTGATTTATATAAAGGTTATGGAGAATTGATAGATAAAAATACAATCAAAGTAGGAGAAATAATACTGTCAACTGAAAATTTAATATTAGCCACAGGGTCTTCACCTAAAATCCCATCAATAGAAGGTATTGATAAAGCTATAGAAAAAAAGCTGGCTTTAACAAGTAAAGATTTATTAGAATTAAAGGAGATACCTAAAAGCCTTATTGTTATTGGTGCAGGAGTAGTTGGAGTTGAATTTGCAGCTTTATTTAATTCATTTGAGACTAAGGTTACTATTCTGCAAAGAAGTAATCAGATATTAGGTAATGCTGATAAAGATATTAGGTCTTCTATGGCAGATATATTGTCTAAAAGCGGTATAGATATTGTTTACAATACAAAAATCGAGAGATTTACAGAAGATGGAATAGTCGCTTCTGTTGATGGAGAGAGAAAGGAAATTAAAGCTGATAAGGTTTTAATAAGTATTGGGAGAGAAGCTAATACTAAAGGATTAGATCAAATAGGAGTCAAGCTTGATAACAGAGGCAATGTAATTACTAATGAAAGACTTGAAACTAATATTAAGGGTGTATATGCCATTGGAGATATTAATGGCAGGCTTATGTTAGCTCATGTGGCTTCTGCTGAAGGAATAACAGCAGTTGAAAATATAATGGGTAAAAACTCAAAAATTAACTATGATAAAGCTCCATCTTGTATCTATAGCTTTCCTGAAATAGGCACGGTAGGTTTAACTGAAGATGAAGCAAGAGAGAAGGGTTACGAAGTAATTATAAGCAAATTCCCTTTAAGTGTAAATGGGAAAGCTTTAGCTGAAGGTTATAGAGATGGATTTGTAAAGATTATAGCTGATAAAAAGTACAAAGAAGTTTTAGGGATTCATATCTTATCTCCCCATGCAACTGATATGATAGCCGAGGCAGTAACTACAATGGAGTTAGAAGGCACAGTTTATGATTTAGCAAAGGCTGTACATCCTCATCCAACTTTATCGGAAATAGTTATGGAAGCAGCACACGGAGCGGTCGATAAACCTATTCATATATTTAAAGCCGGAGATTAGATAAATAAAAGCTGTTCTAATCCTATTAATTTAGATTAGAACAGCTTTTAGGTTTTAATAGATTTAGTTAAACATACAATCAATAAATTCATCAACATCTATATTAAGTAGATAGTCTTTATAATCTAATTTTTTTAATTCTTCTTTTATATTTATTTCATCATATGAATTATCCACAAGGATGTTTTCAATCTCTGATACATCTTTATTACTAAAAAAATCTCCATATATTCTACAGTTTTTAATTATTCCATCTTTTACATTTAAACGAATATCAATATTACCTCCAGAATACTGCTTAGATTTCTGAATTTCAAATTCAGGAGATTCTCCATAATTCCAATTCCAAGTTAGATACCTTTCTTTCATAATTTTATTTATATGACTGATGTCATTTTCTGAAAGGTTATATTGTTTGTTGACTGAATTATGCTCTTTTAAGATATTTGTTAAAAGATAATCTTTAAATTCCTTTAAAGTAATCTTTTCTGTTAAATATGGATATATATTTGTAACTCTGCTTTTAACAGATTTCGTTCCTTTAGATTTTATTTTTGCAGGTTTTACATTTAATGCATTTTGTACTACATCTAAGTCCGAATTAAAAAGTATAGTACCATGATGGAGAAGCTTATCTTTATGATAGTATTGTGCATTTCCGGAGAATTTTCTGCCTTCAATAGTTATATCATTTCTTCCCGAAAATTGAGCATTAATATTTAAACTTCTCAGAGATTTTATAACAGGCTCAGTAAACTTTTTATAGTTATTAACATTATCAGAGTTGCTTTTAGTTATAAAGGTAAAATTAAGATTGCCTAAATCGTGATAAACTGCTCCTCCTCCGGAAAGCCTTCTTACTACACTTATAACATTAGACTTGATAAATGGTATATTAATTTCTTCTATTGTATTTTGATTTCGTCCGATAATTACAGATGGTTCATTCTGCCACAGTATTATTATGTCATCGTCTATGTCTAAGTGTTTTAAAGCATATTCTTCTAAAGCTAAGTTAAAATAAGGACTTATAGATTTATTTTCAATACTTATCACTTATAATTCCTCCTTGTAGTTAATTAATATTAAATATTATATACCCAAAAGAAGTTTATATATAGGTTTAGTTATATAGTTTATCAAATAAAAATTAATAGACACTATAAAAATATTAAAAATTATTAAATTTAAAACTAAAGAATTAAGAAGTAAAAAGCCCTTATTATAAAAAAAGAATAAAATAGGATGGCAGTGTATGTACATCATTTGGGAATACAATCTACTAGAAAATGAGAGCAACGTCATAAAATAGATTTAGCATAGGGAAGCCTAGTCTTTTTTATTTTTTTGTACAAATCTATAATAAAACAATTTACAACACGTATAATACGTGTTATGATATATTTATAGAAGAGAGGTACACTAAGAATGAAGTTTAGGGAGATAGAAAAAATAATTAAAAAAGGTGGATGGTATTTTCATAAAGCAGAAGGTTCTCATTATCATTATTTGCATCCTAGTAAAACTGGAAAGGTTACAATCCCTAAACATTCAGGAGATTTGAAAAGGGGAACAGTACATAGCATTTTGAAACAGGCGGGGTTAAAATAATCTTGCCTAAGACATTATGATAATATAAATAACTATAATATAGAAAGGTGGTATATACATGAAATATGTTTATGTGGCATGTTTTTACCCTGATGAAGACGGAGGATATACAGTAGTTATTCCTGATTTAGAAGGAGCTGTAACAGAGGGAAATGACTTACTTCACGCGATTGAAATGGCTAATGATTGTGCTAGTGGTTGGATTGTTGGCGAATTAAAAGAAAAAAGAGATATTCCAAAAGCAAGAAATATAAGAGACATACAACTTGATGATGAATTACCAAATGGATTTAAGTCATATGTTTATGTTGACTTAATTGAATACAAAAAGAAATATAATAATAAATCTATTAAAAAAACATTGACTATTCCCGGATGGCTTAATGATTTAGCGGAAGAAAAACATATAAATTTTTCAGGAGTATTACAAGAAGCATTAAAAGAACATTTGGGAGTAAAGGAATATAATTAGAGTAGGAGAAATCCTGCTTTTTTTCTATACTAAAGTGTAATTTCACAATTGATATAGTCTAAATATTTTACATTAAAGAATAGGTGATTATTTGAAAATTATTGAATTTAGTTTAAAGGAAGTCATTGACTTGAATTGTGAGTTTGATAGATTTTTATTATCATATGTCTCAGCAAATAATGATTTTCTAACAGTAAGGGTATAATTTTCTATAAAAATCTCTATGTTAACATATTTCATTCGTATTATTTTTATGGATATTACATTATATAGTAGCAGTTTACACCTTTAATTAATATATTAATAGTAGACTTATTATATAAGGAGGTGTTGTTATGTCGTATGGCCCGCGTGAGCTTTTAGCAAGGATTATTAAATGTGAAGCTGGAGGAGAAGGAGAAAGAGGAATGAGGGCCGTAGCAACAGTTGTTATGAATCGGGTTCATGTACCGTTTGGAGAATATCAAAGAGTATGTCAGGGAGATTTACGCAAAGTAATTTTTCAAGAAAGGCAGTTTGATTGTGCCACATCGGTTTTAGGTGGCAGACCAAATCCACAAAATATTTGGGCTAGTCCTCCAGAAGCTATACATTATGAAGTTGCTGATTGGGCTCTTGCAGGAAACAAACTATATACTTTAGATGAGACTTTATGGTACTTTAATCCATTTAGACCAACCTGTCCATCTAATTTTCCATCTACTGTTGGAATAATACAAAATAGGATAAGAGAACACTGTTTCTATGACCCAACACCTTTGTATGCTCAAACCTAAATTAAGAGTGTAAGGAGTGATATTGTGAATAATGACGAAGGTAATAACACAACACAAGCAAAAAGACCTATAACAGAGCCTTATGAACCAGTTATGCGAATACAGTCAAGAAGGTTATCTCCACACATGTATCCGCCTGGAACTGCATTTAATCCTATTGGGATTCCGCCTTGGGCTCAACAACCAACAGTTCCGTCTCAACCCCAAATGCCTATGCAGCCAGGAATACCGGCTCCAACACTGCCGACATCACCTATAGGTTTTCCACGTCAGGAAGGACCACCGGTAATGGCTGATACCAACTATTTACAAGGGTACTTAATTGATAATATTGGAAGATTTGTAAGAATTGATTTCTTGATTGGCACAACTACATTAATAGATAAATCGGGTACGTTAATAGATGTAGGGATAGATTATGTTGTTTTAAGAGAAGCAGAAACTGATGATCTTGATATATGTGATCTATATTCAATTAAGTTTGTAAAGGTATTCTTTTAACAGTTAAATGGTTTGAAATACTGCAAAAAGCTCTCTTTTGGGAGCTTTTTTTGTTTTAAACCTTAATGTCTATATATTATAAAAAAGATGGACAAAACACATAGACGTAGGAATAGAAATATACAATTAAAAATAAAAGTATTAGTAAGATTATTAAATATATTTTTATATCTTGTAGTTAAATATTCTATATGTTATTCTATATACGAATATAGTTTAATCTTTTTAAATTGTAAAGGTTAGCTATATTTAACAGTTCGATTAATTATGGTAAAAAATATAAATATTTTAAGGAGGTTTTTTAATGCATAAAAAACTTTTTATTCCTGGACCGGTAGAGGTTAAGGAAGATGTACTTCAAAAAATGGCAACTCCAATGATTGGTCATAGAACAAAGGATGCGTCAAGATTACAAAGAAGTGTAAGTGAAAAGATGATGAAGCTATTGTATACAAACAATCAAATCCTATTATCTACTACTTCAGGTAGTGGTTTAATGGAAGGAGCTATTCGTTCTTGTACTAGAAAAAGAGCAGCAGTATTTGCTGTAGGAGCATTCGGAAAGAGATGGTACGATATGGCTGTAGATAATAATGTACCTGCTGACTTATTTGAGGTTGAATGGGGAACTCCAACAACTCCAGAACAAGTGGATGAGGTTTTATCTACAGGAAAATATGACCTTATAACTGTTACTCACAATGAAACTTCAACAGGTATTATGAATCCGGTAGGAGAAATCGGTAAATTATTAAAAGCAAAATACCCGGACGTAATTTTTTGCGTTGATACAGTTAGTTCTGCTGCGGGAGCTAAAATAGAAGTTGATGAGTGGGGTATTGATGTTTGTATAACTTCAACTCAAAAGGCTTTAGCATTACCTCCTGGACTTGCAATTTGCAGTTTTTCACAAAAGGCATTAGACGCTGGAAGACAAGTTGAAAATAGAGGATATTATCTTGATTTAGTAAAATTGTATGATTACATACAAAAGAAAGATCATCAATATCCTTCAACACCTTCACTGTCTCATATGTTTGCGTTAGATTATCAATTAGATAATATATTAGCTGAAGGTCTAGAAGCTCGTTTTGCCAGACATAAAGAGATGGCAGATTACGTGAGAGCATGGGCTAATAAACATTTTGAGTTATTCCCAGCTGAGGAGTACGCTTCTAATACTTTAACAAATATTAAAAATACAAAGGAAATTAGTGTTTCAGACTTAAATAAGAAATTAGCCATGAGAGGATATACTATTTCAAATGGATATGGCAAGTTAAAAGATAAGACATTTAGAATAGCTCATATGGGTGAAACAACATTACCGGAAATAAAAGAACTTCTTGCTAACATAGAAGATATTCTAGGTTTATAAAGGGGTGAAATAAATGGCAAGAATTTTAGTTACAGATGGTATGGATAAAAAAGCAGCTCAAAAACTTAAAGATATGGGACATGAGCTTGTTGAACAGCATTACGAGATAGAAGAATTAAAAGAGCAGATTAAAGGATTTGATGCTATAATAGTTAGGTCTGCAACTAAGGTTAGACAAGAAATAATAGATGCTGCTTTAGAAACAAAACAGTTAAAGCTAATCATTAGAGCCGGTGTAGGTGTAGACAATATAGATGTAAATTATGCTATGGAAAATGGAATACAAGTAAATAATACTCCAAATTCAAGCAGTGCATCTGTAGCAGAATTAGCAATTGGACATATGTTTTCTCTTGCTAGATTTATACACATATCAAACGTTACCATGAGAAATGATGAGTGGAATAAAAAAGCTTATAAAGGCATAGAACTAGCCGGTAAAAAATTAGGTCTGATAGGGTTTGGCAGAATAGCCAAAGAAACTGCTAAAAGAGCTTATGCTTTAGGGATGAAAGTATTATATACAAATAGGTCTGGAGCTAAGAAAGGATATGATGAGTATACTTTTGTTTCCATGGATGAGTTATTAAAACAATCTGATTTTATATCACTGCATGTTCCATTTAATAAGGAAGCTGGAGCAGTTATAGGTAAGAATGAATTTGACATGATGAAAGATGGAGTATATATTATTAATTGTGCAAGGGGCGGAGTTGTAGATGAGAAAGCCCTGATAGAAGCTTTAGATTCTGGTAAGGTGTCTGGAGCTGGAATAGATGTATTTGAAGAAGAACCAACTAAAAATAAAGACTTATATACTCATGATAAAGTTTCTGTGACTCCTCATATTGGCGGTTCAACTAAAGAAGGTCAGGCAAGAATAGGTGAGGAAATAATAGAAATTACAAAAAACTTTTTTGAATAGGAGGATTAACAATGGCAGTTGTTAGACCCTTTAAAGGTATAAGACCTAAAAAGGAATTAGTAGATAAAGTGGCTTGTTTACCTTATGATGTTATGAATAGAGAAGAAGCTAAAGAAATGGCTAAGGGAAATGATTATTCTTTTTTACATGTTGTTAGGTCAGAAATTGATATAGACGATTCAATCAGTCAATATGACAATGTAGTATATGAAAAGGCCAGAGAAAATCTTGATAATATGATTAAAGATGAAATCTTAATTCAAGATGAACAACCAACTTACTATATTTACAGACAATTAATGAATGGCAGAGTTCAAACAGGACTTGTGGCTTGTACATCTATTGATGACTATATGAATGATATTATTAAAAAACATGAATTTACTAGACCAGCTAAAGAGCAGGATAGAATTAATAACTTTGATTATTGTGATGCAAATACTGCTCCAATATTTTTGACGTATAGGAAGAATGATGAGTTAAACAAAATAATCAATGACTGGATTAAATTTAATATTCCGGTATATAACTTTGTTAGTGACGACGACATTACTCATATTGCTTGGGTAATAAATGACCAAAAAATAGTAGATAGAATTGGTCAGATATTTGAAGGGATAGATTATTTATATATTGCTGATGGACACCATAGATCTGCTTCATCTGCAAAGGTAGGATTAAAGAGAAGAGAAGAAAATCCAAATTATACTGGTGAGGAAGAATTTAATTTCTTTATGTCAGTAATATTTCCTGATGAAGATTTGTTTATAATGGATTACAATAGAGTTGTAAAAGATTTAAACGGAAATTCTACAGAAGAATTTATGAGTAAAGTTAAAGAAAAATTTAAAGTAGAAGAATATACTGGTAAAGACCAGTATAGACCTCAAGAAAAACATCAATTTGGAATGTTCCTTGACAATAAGTGGTATAAGTTAACTGCAATTGAGGGAACATATGACAAAGAAGACCCTGTAAACAGCTTAGATGCAGCTATATTACAAAACAATTTATTTAACCCAATACTAGGAATAGAAAACCCAAGAACTGATGAGAGGATAGATTTTGTTGGAGGTATTAGAGGACTTAAGGAACTTGAAAAAAGAGTAGCTAATGATATGAAAATTGCTTTCTCTATGTATCCTACAACGATTGAAGATTTAATGGGAGTTGCTGATGCCAATATGGTAATGCCTCCAAAATCTACTTGGTTTGAGCCTAAACTAAGAAGCGGAATGTTTATTCATAAGTTGTCATAGAAATTAAAGATAATTATAAGAAGGAATACGTATTCATATTAATTTATGAATTATGTATTCCTTTTTTTCTCTAAGTTTTAACATTTCTAGAGTGTATTTATTTTTTTAGGGTATCATAAATATTACATATGAAAATATTATTAACTATTAAACAACTAAATTAATTAAGAGGTTTGATATATGGCTGTTATTAAAAAATATTATGGGAAAGCATTTAGAACTTTATTGTGGGCTGTTAATCCAATTAAAAAGCGGATTATAATAGCGGAATGTCGTGTTCATCGTTTTATCAATTATAAAGCAGTAAAATTATTATATAAATTCAAATATGAGCATGAATACAAATTTTTCAATTTATATTTAGAGGAACTTAACAGAGGAGTTGTGTGGGCTGACCAAGACTTAAAAAGTGCAGGACATTTTTATAATCCTATAAAAAAGAGAGGTCTATATGGTCACACTGATGCTCTGACTCTTACAAAAAACTATTATGATAATGCGATAGAGTATTGGCATAAAAATGACATAAAAAAAGCTGTCTTTTTCTTGGGAGCTTGTGTACATCTTATACAAGATATGACTATACCCCAGCATGTAAATATAAGATTATTTGACAGCCATAGAAAATATGAGAACTTTGTCAAGTTAACTTATGGTATTGTAACAGAATATACTTCTTATGAAGAGCCTATTGTTTTTGACACATTGGAACATTTCTTAAAATTTAATACTGAGAAAGCTTTAAATATATATAGACAAGTTCAGGAAATAGATAATGATATAAATAAATTTCATGAAATAACACTATGTATACTGCCTCTTGCTCAAAGGACTACTGCCGGGTGTTTGATTAAATTTTTAAAAGATGTTAGCTACATAAAATCACTTTAAAAATTTTGAATTTTATTTTAAAAGAGGTAATATTATAGAGATATAGAATTATTAAATAAAAGTAGAAGTTATATAATAATGAGTTTTAGGAGGTTAAATCATGTCAGAAAATCAAGTGAGAGAGAGAAAAGATGTTGAAGCAAAATATCAATGGGATCTAGGTTCTTTATATGCCAGTGATGAGAAATGGGAGGAGGATTTTACAGAACTTAAGAAATTATCAGAGCAGATTACAAAGTATAAGGGTAAGACTGTTGAAAGTTCTAAGACACTTTTAAATGTAATAGAACTAAGTAATGATATAAAAAGAAAATCTGAAAATATTTTTACGTATGCAAAAATGAAATTAGATGAGGATACAAGAGAAGACAAATATCAATCGTATACTGATAGAGCAAAAAGCTTAATGGTAGAGTCGGAAGAAAGACTATCCTTCATTGTACCAGAGATTTTAACTATTGATGAAAATAAGCTTAATAATTACATAGAAGAAGAGTCAGGATTAAAGCGTTACAAGCACTACTTGGAAAAAATTACAAGAAAAAGAAAGCACACATTATCTCCACAAGAAGAAGCTATAATTGCCCAATCTGGAGATTTAGCTGATGCACCTCAAAGCACTTTTTCTATGCTTAATAATGCAGATATTAAATTCCCGGAGATTACGAATGAAGATGGTGAGCAGGTTGAAATAACACATGGTAGATTTATCCCATTATTAATGAGCAGTAACAGAAGAGTAAGAAAAGATACTTTTAAAGGACTATATGATACATATAAGAAGTATAAGAATACTTTTGCTGCAACTTTAAGTGGAGATGTTAAAAAGAATATTTTTTACTCAAAAATTAGAAAATATAATTCTGCAATGGAATCTTCTTTAGATAATAATAAAATTCCTGTAGACGTTTATGATAATTTAATAAATGCAGTTCATAAAAATTTAGATTCAATGCACAGGTATGTAAAACTTAGAAAGAAAGCTTTAGGAGTAGATGAGCTGCATATGTATGATTTATATACTCCAATAGTTAAAGACATAGACTTAAAATTTAATATTGAACAAGGACAAGATTTAGTATTAAAAGGTTTACAGGGTTTAGGAGAAGAGTATGTATCAACAGTTAATAGAGGACTAAATTCAAATTGGATTGATGTATATGAGAATAAGGGAAAAAGAAGTGGTGCTTATTCTTGGGGAACTTATGACTCAGAACCTTTCATTTTATTAAACTATCAAGATACCCTTGACGATGTATTTACTCTGGCACATGAACTGGGTCACTCAATGCACAGTCTTTTGACAAGAGATAATCAGCCTTATGTTTATGGAGGTTACAGTATCTTTGTTGCAGAGGTGGCATCAACTGTAAATGAAGCTTTATTAATGGATTATATGCTTAAGAACACCAATAAAGAAGAAGAAAGACTATATTTATTAAACCATTATCTTGAACAGTTTAGAGGTACAGTTTATAGACAAACAATGTTTGCAGAATTTGAAAAAATGATTCATGCAGAAGTAGAAAAAGGAGAATCACTAACAGCAGAAAAATTAAGTTCTATGTATAAGGGATTAAATGAGAAATATTACGGTAAAGATATAATAGTAGATGATGAAATTGCTATGGAGTGGGCAAGAATACCACACTTTTATTATAATTTCTACGTTTTCCAATATGCTACAGGCTTTTCTGCGGCGGTAGCATTGGCTCAGAAAATACTTGATAAAGAAGATGGAGCGTTAAATAAGTATTTAGAATTCTTAAAGAGTGGAAGTTCAGACTATCCTATTAATGTATTAAATAAGGCCGGAGTAGACATGACAAGCCCTGAACCTGTAGATAAAGCCCTTAAGCTTTTTGGAAAACTGGTTGATGAAATGGAAAAACTGCTAGGATAGTATTTTAGATATAACTGATAATTAGATAATAAAAAAGCTCCTGATATAAAACGGGAGCTTTCTTATTGATATTATTATGATTTACATGTAATATTATTAAGTAATATATTTAAAAGCCAACATTTGAGGTATCAATTATGGAAGCTAAAAAAATAATTAAAATTAATATATATATGATACTTATTACAGCAGCCTTTAGCCCTGTAATAGCTTATGTATTTATGGGAATTCTTTTTACCGTAATAATTTTATTTAAACAAGGTTTTAATGTTTTATTTAATATTAAAAATAATAAAATACTACTAATATTAATTGGATTAGTAATGTTCACTTCAGTTATATCTGAGCTGTGGTATATAAGTATTTTTTTCGGAGTTATTTTCATTATTAAAATATTATTTTCACAAACTGTATCCATATACTTTAATGATAAGGACGTAAGAATGATTTTTATAGTTGTTTTAGCTTGTGGAATAATTGTTTCAATAATAGGTCTTTTACAGTTGACAAGAGGGAACATAGAAATGCCTGCAAGCTGGGTAGATAGCAGTATTTATCAAGTGAGATTCAGGGTATATTCTACATTTCTTAATCCTAATGTTTTTGCAGGCTTTTTAAATTTAGTCATCATAGCTTCAATTATAGTAATGATTTATGAAAATAAAAAAGCTATGAAAATACTTGGTGTTTTAGCATTGAGTTTTTCTTTAATATGTCTCTTGTTTACATATTCAAGAGGTGGTTGGATTTCTCTTTGCTTATCTCTTATAATAGCTTCTTTATTTGAAAGAAAGCTGATAAAGTATTGTGTTATCCTTATTGCTTTATTTTTGTCGTTTGATTATTTTAGTGACGTAGGAAGGTTGATGCCTGATAATATACTAAAAGATTCAAGCATTAAATATCGTTTTGAAATTTGGCTTTCATCTATTAAAATTTTTCTTAATAATTGGTTATTTGGGATAGGAAGCGGCACTTCATGGTATTATGTACAGCAATATTCACAAGTAGTTAACAGCTATGTCAGACATGCTCATAACCTATATCTTCAAGTACTGCTAGATGTAGGAGTTATCGGATTTGTCTTTTATAGTATTTTTTATTATCAAATCTGGCATAAAATAAAGAGTAACTTATTTAATCCATCTAAAAAAGGGATTTTAAACACTGTTTCATTTATCTTTTATGTATCTTTATTATGTTTTGGACTAATAGATATAGTTACATCTTACCTTCAGTTATCAATCTATGTTTGGTTTCTTATAGGTACTAACAATTATATCAAAAAGATTTAACAATTAGGCTCTGTTTAAGAACAATGTTGAAAATTGATGTCTTTAAAAAAAACTAGATATAATAAGATCATACAAAAGATTGAGGAGGTCTTGATATGCCTAGTGTAGAATCAGTAGTATTATGTAAATTAAAGGTTATTTATAATTTGGGAGGGAATTAATAATATGTTTTCAGATGTAGAAATCAAATTAAAGAAAAGAAATAAAATATTGTTTTCTCGTGACAGTCAATGCTTACAAGAGTTGATAAATCTAATTCAATTACAAAATCGTCGAACTCTTGTAATGTGGGCATTAGATTGTGCAAAACTGACTTTGGAACAATTTGAAGCAAAGTACCCCAATGAACATAGACCCAAGACTTGTTTGGAGCTTTGTGAATCTTGGGCTAGAGGTAAAATCAAAATGCCTGTAGCAAAACGTGCTATTTTAGATTCACATACAGTGGCTAAAGAAATTGATGATAAGGAATACGGTGCTTTGTGCCACGCAATTGGACATGCTGGAGCTACCATACATGTAGAAACACATGCTTTAGGATTACCTATTTACGAATTGACAGCAATAGTCTTAAAATTTGGAAAAGACAATTTTCCAAAACCGGTCAATGAAAAGATAAATTATTATTATAATCGTCTGCTGTATTGGCAAGAAAATACTGATAAACTTGGACTTGTTTGGGCAGACTTTTTATTGGATGACACCCGTCCTAACAAGGAAAAATTATTAAATGAAAAACGGAAGTTAAAGAAATAAAGATTATACGTACAGTCTTTGTTCACATTTTCCTTAAAATAGGACATAATGGGATTTCACTGAAAAGGACTCATTAAATAATCTTAAATATCAACAATATTCTTAAACAAAGCCAATAACTAAGTTTTTAGTTAGTCTATATAAATTTGTCTTTTAAATTCCACCAAAAATTATGTGGGTCTAACGTAAGCTTGTTTATTGTCATACCAGAGAGCTTAAAATTGACTTCTACTATATTATCATATTTATATTCCATGCCGTCTACAACCATTAATATAGAATTTTCGTCTCTATATTCGGGATTAATTTTTATGGTCATGTTGTGATGGACAATAGCACTTGTTGTAAGTGAACGATAAACTTTAGAGCTTATGGGAGCTAAGGGTGTAATTTGCAGGACCTTAACAGTTGGAAAAATTATGCTTCCTCCTGCAGAATAACTATAGGCTGTACTGCCAGCCGGCGTTGAAACAATTAACCCATCACCGCTAAAGCGTTCTAAATAATTATCTGCTATTGAAACATTCAAATGTATTACCTTTGATTCAATACCTTTAATAACTATTTCATTAATACCAATCAGGTCTATACAACTGGTTCTAGTACATATAAGTGCTTCAACAAGAAACATTTCTTCAATAATATAACTTTCGTTAATATAAGATTCAATAAAATCATCAAGATTATCTGGAGAAACTTCTTGAAAAAAACCTAGATGACCGGTGTTTATTCCAATAAAAGGCGTACTCGGAAAGGAATAATTATGAACAGCTCTTAAAAAAGCCCCATCTCCACCAATACATATATTTAATTCCGCACAATAATTATAAGAATATGATATAATAAAGCCGTTAGCTTCAAATTTCTTTTTTAGCTCATTGGCAGCTGACTTTGATTCACTATCATTATTGTGTATAATATTAATAATTCTTTCTTGGTCATTGCATATCAAAGTATTCCCCTCCACAGTAAAAATACAGTAAACTCAAATATCTTGATTTGGTTATAATATATCATACGTAATTATATTATACATCATTACGAACAAATATAAAATAGGAGGGCTTAATCTTGAAGTATATTGAAGATGAAAGTACAATATTGTATTATGTTAATCCAACGAAAAAGACTATTGAAGATGTATTAAGAGAAGATTTAAATTTTTCAGGTCGGCTTTTTAGGGATTTATATAAAAATAAAAGAATTTTATTTAATAAACGTAAGGTTAAAAGAAAACAAATAATTGATAAAGAAGGAGTCATTACTATATTAATGGAAGATGAGAAGCATAACTATGCTGCTGAAAATATTCCATTAGAAATTATATATGAAAATTATGATTTAATAGTGATTAATAAAAAACCCGGTATTGTTGTACATCCAACTAAGAGTCATGATAGTGGTACGATAGCTAATGGTATTGCAAAATACTTTAAGGATAAAAATATTAATAAAAAAATTAGATTTATAAATCGATTAGACATGGATACTTCAGGTATCTTATTAGCTGCAAAGAACCCATTTGGACATCAGCAGATCTCTAAGCAGATGGATGACGGAAGTGTTAGTAAGAAATATCTTGTACTTGTAAAAGGAAAACTTGATAATAAACAAGGTGAAATTAATAAACCTATAGGTAGAGATGAAAATAATTTAATTATGAATACTGTCACTAATTATGGAAAACCTTCAATAACAAGATATAATGTGGTGGAGGAGTACTCTAAAGCCAGTTTATTAGAGGTAGATATATTGTCAGGAAGAACTCATCAGGTTAGAGTACATATGAAATTTTTAGGGCATCCGGTTATAGGAGATACTCTGTATAGTGAACCCAGTGATATTATTAACAGACAAGCATTACATTCATATTCTATTGAATTTAACACACCTAGAACAGGAGAAAGAATAAAGGTTACAGCTCAAATACCTCATGATATGAAAAGAGCAGTGAACTTAATGAAAAATCCTCTTTAATCTATAATTATAGACTAAAGAGGATTACAGCTTGTACCTAAATTTGTCGAGAAATGCTATTGTCGTTTTGTAGTTTCTTTAATACAGTGAACCGGCACCTTTTTGCCAACGTGGCTTTTAATACATTCCTCGCATTTACTGTGATTCTTGCACTTCTCATTTGGACATAAGCATTTTTCATTACTCCACATTAATAACCCCTCCTGAAAATATACTTACTTAAAATTAAGTACAAGAATATTGTAACATACTTTTTATAGATTGACAAAATATTAACAAAAAAGAAACATTTGTTGTATGGAACGGTTTTTTCATTGGATTTTGCTAATCCATAAGATTTTTTTTCTATCAAAACAAGCCTGTCTTGATAAACTTTGCTTATCAATATACTTATAAACATTAGAATTTTTTCCTTCAATAGTGAATGTTGTGTTGTTAATGACTATTCTTGATGAGTTAATCTCTATTAAGTCTCCATAAAAAACTAATCCATCGTCAGTTTTAAGTTGAACTTTTTTTAAAGTTTTACTCATATAATTATTCCCACCTTTATTTTTACAACTTTATAATCAATAGTATAAAAAATATTATTGATTAATTTTGTTATTTAAATATGTGCTTGTCCCAATTAACTGTTTGTTAAAAAACTGTCTAAATTTTACCTTGAATCTATTATAAACCATGAAAAATAAATAAACGAGTAATTTTGGTTTTTTGTTACTTGATTACTATAATAATTAGTTCTGATTACTTACATAAAACACTGATATTTTTTATAGATTAAGTATTATTTTTTTTGTATGACGTTCTATTTTTATAAACGTCCATGATAATAGAATAAATATTATCTGTTTTATAATCTATACCTAATTCACTTGATATTTCTGTTTTAAATTCATTTAAAGCTTTTTTAGCTTCGATTGCTATATTTTTATTTTTCATTATACTTCTCTCCTTTTTATTTATAATATTATTTTTTAATCTTTAACATATTGTTTACTGTAAATAACATATTATCCATTAGATAAAGCTATAGAATAAATATTTTTATATAACTGAATTGAAAGAAATTATTAGAACAAACTATAAACATGAGAAATATTACTAATAATCATAGGAGCGAATTATGAATATCATAAAAGAATGGGAATATAAACTAAAGCAGGTAGAGAAAGATATTGAGGATTATGAAAAAATTATTAAAAGTATTGAGCTTAATCAGGACATGAAGTCATTTTGTTTAGGGAAGTTAAAGTCTAGAAATGAATATAAAAAACTTATAGAGGAAACTATAAAAGAATTGAAAAAAGATTAAAGTCTGCCACTTTAACTAAAAAAGCGGCAGACTTTAATTTAAATCTTTAAATTTGACTTTTCTGCTAAGAACTCCTCTCGAATATGAAGTCGAATAGGTTTGATTTTTTGAATAATATTTTTTAAGATTATGATAGCCACGGTTGTATTCTGACAGTATTTTATGATAATTTTCTCCGTATGCTTCCTTAAGTATGTGTAAATACAACATTCCAAGACCAATGTTATATTCAGGGTCAAATATTCTATCTGGATTATACTCAATACCTAGTAAATGACCATATGACTCTGCAAGCCATTTTTCCGTATTTGGGATTATCTGAAGGTAACCCCTGTCGTTACTAGAGCCGACTGCATATTGATTGAAGTTGCTTTCCAGTTCCATAACAGCTAATACTAAAGCAGGTGGTAGTTCAAGGTTATTGCAATATTCTATGATTATTTTACTTGTATCAAAGTCTAATGGTGTAGACTCTGAAATCTCCATAGCTTTTTGATAGTTTGCATCTATTGCTTGTTTTAAGATACATATCTGCGGTGTATTATTAACTGTATCTACTTTTGATGTTTTCTTTTCATTATTACTAATTTTAATTAAATCAAATGGTTCAAGTATAAAAGCTTCATTAAAGTTTAGTTTCTTATCATTAATACTATTATCTATAATATTGTTGTTTTGTAGTTCTTTGTATCCTTTTGTAGTTTTAGGTTCAGATGTTATAAAAAATAGTAGAAATATAACTGCTAAAATATAAGTAATACTAAAAATCAGTTCTTTTTTGTTTATTTTTTTATTCATAATAATATTTCTCCTTTCAAAAAAGTATACATTTAAGTCTTGTCCAAGTTTTTGAAAAATATACATTTTTGGTTGAGAAATATAATGAGTTTTGGGGATAATAATATCAGATAGGAGGAATATTATGTTAAGCTGTTCCAAGGAAATAAGAACTAGAAGAAGACATGGAATATATGATTTAACTTTAGAAATAGCAGAAAAAGATTTTTTTAAAAAGTATAAGTCTACTAATATAGAATCAGCTAAAGATATTATCAATGATTATCTGATTCAAAGACGTGATTTGGGGAAGGTTGATAACATAGACATATATCATGATGAGCAAAAACACATAATTCAATTAACAACAAAGCTAGACTATAATAATTAAAGGTATTAAAAAAGACAGATAAGTGCTTTTACTATTGAAAAGCTTCTATCTGTCTTTATGGGGTTTTGTGTTTTGAATTGAAATAATTTCTACACTAAGATAAATAAGTATGGAAATAATAAAAACAAGAATATTCATGGTATCATCTCCCTAGTTTTCTTATGTATTTATTATATCATAATGTAAGGGAGAGAATACCAATGACTCCATACTGTAACAAAGTTGTAAATGTTGTAATGATAAATTAATATTATTTCAATATTTTAATCATCTTCATTTAATACTTTCAGCATTTCCACCATACCTACCAGTTCTTTAATCTTACTTTTATCAATATTTTTCTTTCCTAATAAAGGTAGTACTAAATCTATTAAATCTTCCAGAGAACCGGAACCGGTAATTTTCTTAGATGGATCTATTAATGATGTAATAACGTTAGTAGCTCCTTTTATTTTATCAATATTTGTTACTACCTCTATCATTGGCTTTAAATCTTTTGATCTTGAATCAGGAAGTTCGTCTTTTACAGCAGTTAAAATTTTATTAAACCTTTCTCTGTTACTAGCAGTAGCAGCGGGAATAATAGGGTCAAATGGTTTAGAGGATGATATAAAATCCATTAAAGACATAGCTCTATTAACTTTCTCAAAAGTCAGTATTATTTTATTTAAAGGCTGTATATAAGTTTGTGGCAGATAAGGACCTACTTTTTTAATAATGGACATATTTTTGTGTATTTTCTTGGGGTCCATTAATTTAACTATTTTATCAAAAGTAATTGAATCCATAAATTTGCTTACAGAATCTGATATATTCTTTATTGAAACACCAAAAGAATTTGATAAATTTTTTACTGAGTCACCACCTATATTTTTGTTTGTTAATAAAAGATATAATGGTATAAAAACCAGAAATTTATTATCTAATGAATTTGCTAATACATTTGCTAATGCACTTGGTTTTTTTTGTTCTGATATTTCCTTTGAATATTCAACAGGTAATTCACTCACTTTTATGCCTCCCTTTTCTTTTTTTGTGATAAAGATATTCATACAACATCCTATGAAAGCCGAGGAATTTTTGTTACAAAATTACAAGGTGTTTATACATTAAGAGTAATACTTAATAAGTCAATAATTTTTATCCGTGTATACATTATTTAGTAATATATCTCAATCTAAACACATAATAATTTATGAAGAAAATTTGAGGGGGGAATTGTAATGGTAGATAATAACTTAAACAATGAAAAAATAAAAAGGGCAATGGAGAAGCTTCAAGAAAAAACTGATGTAACTGAAGAACAGCTTGAGAGATTAAGGAGCTTTGCTGAAAAATATAAAGGAAAATCAGAAGAAGATATTTTCTTTGAGATTATTAAACTTAATAACATAATGTCTCAAAATATGAGTAAAGAAGAGTATGAAAAGAAGATGGAAAAACTAAATAAAATTCGTCCCATGTTGAATGAAGAGCAATGTAAAAAACTCGATAAGATGATGGAAGCATTTAAAGAATCTAAATAAAAAATCATTATTCAAACTTACACCCTTAAGGGGTGTATTTTTTTGACAAATTTGTATATAAGCAATAATAAATTTTAAAACTTTAAATAATTTTATTAAAAAGGTTTAATAGATTACACAATAAATTATATAGTATAATAAGAATAATATTGTAAATTCATATGAGAGGTTGACAAAAATGAAGGACATAAATTTTATGTATAAAGCTTTTAGAAGATTTATGATGTTTATATCTAAAGTAATGTTTAATATAAAAATTAAAGGTATTGAAAATTTCAATCCCAATCAAAATTATGTAATTGTGTCAAATCATAACAGCTGGTTAGACCCTTTACTTATTTTTGCGGTTTTACCCTGTATTAAAATGGGAACTATGGCTGAAGGAGCGTCAGCTCTTAAAACAAAGTGGCTTCAAAGATTGATTAAAGCCTGCCAAATTAATATAATATTAGTAGATAGAGCAGATCAGAGGTCTAGAATTAAAGGTTTAAAGCAATCTCTTAAAGTTATAGAAAATGGAGAATCATTTTTAATTTTTCCGGAAGGTAGATTAAACAAGAAAGATAATAAAATGTATCCATTTTATCAAGGAGCTTTCTTATTGGCAAAAAAAAGTGATACTAACATACTTCCGGTTTATATAAGGGGCAGCGAGGAACTTTATTTTCGCAGAAGAATAAACATTGAAATCGGACAACCCTTCAATGTATCAAAAGAAGACAGCTTAGATTCAATTGCAGTAAAAACATATCATTTACTCAATGATACAATTAAACCTAAAAAGCCGGAAAATAACCATAACTATAAAATGTTTAATATTACAGATTTATTCTTGGGAGAAATGGCTGATGAAGTGGAGACGGACTCTGTTATAATCAAAGGGAATAAAGCACAAGAAGTTTTTGGTAAAATTAATGAACAAAACAAAAAGAAGTATAAAAGTAAATAGTAGTGTTAATTTTTTGTATTTAAAGTTCTAATAATCAAAGCGTATTAATAAAATAAATTTCACAAAGGAGATTTTATGATAGGTAAATTGACATTTAAACAGAAACTATTGTATGGATTTGGGGATGTATTTGGAGGTGGAGGTTTTACAGTTTTAGGATTTTTATATACTTTTTATTTAACTGATGTTTTGGGGTTAAATATGATTTATATTGCACCTATTATGTTTATTGCTAATACTTGGGATGCTGTTAGTGATCCTTTGATGGGCTATATATCTGACAACACAAAGAGTAAACTGGGAAGGAGAAGACCTTATTTTCTATATGGTCCAATCTTTATTTTTTTAGCTTTTACAGCTTTATGGATTCCGGTGGATTTTAATTCGCAATTAGCAAAGTTTATATATGTTTTATTGGCATACCTTGGTTTCAGTACGGTTTTTACAATGACAATAGTACCATATTTTGCTTATGGTGCAGAACTTACAAATGATTATAACGAGAGAACTAAGCTTGGTACTTTTAGACTCGTAATTTCATTATCAGCTTCTTTGATAGTAGTTGTTACTCCGTTATCAATAGTAAATCTGTTTAGTAATTTAAGAATAGGCTATTTTGTAATGGGTGCTATATATGCATTGATGTTTGCATTGAGCGTATTTTCTGTTTTTTTTGTTGGTAAAGAAAAAGAAGATTATCAACTGGTTAAAAGGTCAAGCTTAAATATATTTTCATCTTTTAAAAAATCTATGAAAATAAAATCTTTTAGAAAATTTGTTCTTATTTTTACAATTGGAAATCTTGCTATTGACACAATCATACTTATGATGCTTTATTTTGTTAAATATTACATAGGAGCTTTAGAATCACAGACACAAATATTTTTAGGTGTGGCAATGATTACACAGCTTATCTTTGTTCCATTTTGGTCAAAAGTAGCAATAAAAAAATCTAAGAGTAAAGCCTATGTATGTGGAGTATGTATCGTAGTAATTACTTTAAGTGTGTTGTTCTTTTTACCTCAATCAATGAATATGATTTATTATTTATTAGTTATTTTTGCTGCTAGTATAGGTTTATCAGCGATAATATTTATACCTCACACTATGTTTCCGGATGTAACTGATGTAGGGGAATTAGCTTATGGAGGGCGAGAAGAGGGGAGTTTAAGCGGAATACAGACTTTCTGTAGAAAATTATCAAAAGCTGTAGGACTTTCTATAATTACAATGACCCTTGGCTTAATAGGTTACCAGGAACCATCATTTAAGGGTGAAATAATTACTCAAACTGAAACGGTAATAACTGCGATAAAAGTTCTTATTACAATAGTACCAATTGGTTTTGTTTCTTTAGCAGGAATTATAGCATATAAATATCCTATTAATAAATTTAATCATAAAAAACTGATTATGTATCTTGAATATAAAAATAGAAGAAGTAAAGAGGGAAAATTAAGTCAATCAGAGTTAATGGATTTAAAGAATACATTAATTTAGAGTTTAAGTCAATAAAAAAACAGTTTGTTATAGGAATTTAAATTGGCGAAGAATTCTTTAGAAGCAAAAGCGGGGATAATTTTGAACTATATATCCTTTTATGATACCACATGCTAGTCTTTTTCCTGCGTCACCTGCCGGCTGTGATCTATAGTCATCAGGATTTTTGTGAATAATTATTGATTTTCCTATGGCATCTGATACTTTAAACTTATCTGTAAAAAAACACATTCTAGCTATACCATTGTTAGAAAATAATACGGGAAAATCACCTGCATGATTTCCATGAGGCTGCTGGTTAGGATTCCAGTGACCGCCGGCAGCTTGAAATGGATTATCAGTATCTTCAACACTACAGTTACCGTTTTCATGAATATGAAATCCATGAGGTCCTATTGGTTCTTCATCTTCAGTAGCTGGATGATATAGAGGCAGACCTTGTACATTCACACAAACGTTAGTTCCTCCTACAGCAGGAGTAAATATAACATATCCCATTAACTGATGAGCCAAAGGACCTCCCTTAATATCTGCTCTGGCAATTAATTTATTCGATATGTGATTCATAGAGTCACCTCTTTACCTAAAAATTTTAGTTTATTTTAATATATATTATGATAAAATTGAAATGGTGTGAGAGTTGCTTAAAGGATTAATGATAACTTAAAAAATAATCATTAAATCTAGACTAAAAGTTTAGTATTAACTTATTAAAAAAGGGGGAAAAGCATGACAATAAGAATATTTCTTAAGCTGGTTGAAATACAGACAAAAGCAGCTAGTGTCATACCTTTTTTATTAGGTACAGCCTATGCTTTATATAGATTTAATAATTTTAAATTAAATAATTTTTTCATTATGTTAGTATCTTTAGTATCAATAGATATGGCTACAACAGCTATTAATAACTATTATGATTTTAAAAATGCTAAAAAGAAATATGGATATAACTATGAACATCATAATGTAATAGTTAAAGATAATATTAGTGAAAAAAAGGTTATAGCAATTATATTAATATTACTATTAGTTGCAATAATATTTGGAATCATTCTTTATATAAATACAAATATGCTTATCCTTATTTTAGGAGGCGTATCATTTTCTGTAGGTATTCTTTATTCATGTGGAGTAGTACCAATATCTAGAACACCATTTGGTGAAATGTTCTCAGGTTTTTTTATGGGTTTTGTTATTATTTTTATTTCAATTTATATACATGTATTTGACCAAAATTATATTATAATTGAATTTAAGGATATGATTTTAAATTTTCACGCAGATGTTGGTGAGTTAATAAAAATATTCCTTTTTTCAATACCTTCAGTATTCGGTATTGCCAATATTATGCTTGCAAATAATATCTGTGATATTGAGGATGATACTGCAAATCATCGCTTTACTTTACCTATATGTATAGGAAAAAATAAAGCTTTACGTCTTTTTAGTCTTTTATATTATTTTATATTTTTTGACTTAATAATTTTGGTTTTATTAAAATTTATACCTTTGTTTTCTATAACTGCTCTTTTAACTATTTTTCCAGTAATAAAACATATAAGGATTTTTTCTAGGAAGCAGTCTAAGAAGAAGACATTTATACTTTCTGTTAAAAATTTCATATTAATAAACATTACATTGTTAATTACACTAGGCATTTCTGTTATAGTTAGTTAATTTTAATTATTTAGATTTTGAATCTGCTTTAAAACAAGGAGGTAATTAGGTGTGGAATTAGATAAGTTGATAGTTAGTACATTAAAAGAGGAAGTAACACCTGCAATGGGCTGTACCGAGCCGGTGGCTGTGGCGTTAGCATGTGCTAAAGCAAAGGAAATAATTAAATATAAAAGAATAGATAGAGTCAATGTTTATGTTAGTCCTAATGTATATAAAAATGGATTATCTGTTGGTATTCCAAATACAGATATGGCTGGATTATATATAGCAGCAGCTCTTGGAATAGCAGCAGGTAAAAGTCAAAAGGATTTAAGAGTATTAGAAGATATTAAAAATAAGGATGTTGAAGCTGCTAAAAATATTATTAAAAACAAAAAATTGTTTTTACACATTAAGGATACTAATGAAAAGATATATGTTGAGGTAAATATCTTTACAGATCAAGGTGTAGCTAATGTAATTATAAAAGGAAAACATAATTGTTTTGCGTATCTGGAAGTTAATGGAGAAGTGTTATTAAAAAAAGAAAGCATAAATACTCAGGATACTAAATTAAAGGATATATTATATAATGCCAGCATAAAAAATATTATTGAGACTATAGAGAAAATATCTTTTAAAGATTTAGATTTTCTGTTAGAAGGATTAGTAATGAATGAAAAGATAGCACAGGCTGGTTTACAAGAAAAAAAAGGAATGGGTGTAGGTTTTGGACTTTATAACAGTATAACAAAAGGGATACTATCTGATGACTTGATGAATAACGCAATGATGCTGACTTCGGCTGCCTCAGACGCAAGGATGTCTGGATTGAATCTTCCGGTTATGAGCAGTAATGGAAGTGGTAATAACGGATTAACTACTATTTTACCTATACTGGCATATCAGAAGAAATATAATACAAATAAAGAAAAAATAGCAAAGGCATTAGCTATAAGTCATATAATAAACAGCTATATTAAACACTATATTTATAGGTTATCTGCCCTATGCAGTTGTGGAGTAGCAGCAGGAACTGCTGTAGCTGTAGCTTTAGCCTGGTTAATGGGAGCAAATTTAAAGCAGATTGAAGGTACTATAAAGAATATGCTGGGAAATACAAGTGGTATGATATGTGACGGAGCAAAGGTAGGGTGTGCATTAAAGTTGGCTACGTCAGCGTCAGCAGCAGTTCAGTCAGCTCTTTTGGCTGTTAACGACAGTATTATACCAAGTAAGAACGGTATAATAGGTATTACCGTAGAGGAAACCATAAAAAATCTAGGTATACTCTCTAAGGAGGGTATGAGTATGACGGATGATGTAATACTGGAAATTATGAGAGGTATGGAGGTTAAATCTATATCTTAATATAAACATTATCATTTTTACAATAATATTAAAATTATTAAAAAAGCTATAAAATCCGTTAAAAGAGATATTATAATTTTTAAACTAGATGAGAGTAAAGTGGTAAATGTTTATGCTTATCTAGTTTCAGTCATTCAGTATTAATAAATAATAATGTAAGCAAAATCTGAGTTTATATAAAAATTTTATACCCAGTAACGAGTTCAGATGGAGTAAAAACTCCACCTGAGTTATGTTTTATTCTATACTGAAGGTAGGGATTGATTGATAAATTGTACACTGGAAATATAATTATAATATACATCAGATAGATGATTAAAGTCTGGTCGTGTAGATGAGTCTAATAAATATGCAGACTGAGTGGCATCATCTCTTCTTACAGAATTTAATATTCTAACAATGTCCTCTGCTGTTTTTATACCAATTCCGTGACCATAGTAATATCCATCCCCTAAATCAATGGCATTTTCTCCCTGCCATTGAGGTGTTTCCGGATCTACGTCTGGATTTTTAAAATACCTACAGTCTCCCGGTAGAGGATCGTTGACATTTCTGTAGTAAGCGATACCTAAATCATCATCAATATAATTCCAATTCATTAAATTAATTACTGGAAATAATCTGTTAAACAGTTGTTCTGGAACAATATTTAGTACGCCTTTATAAAAAATAATTACAATAGCTGTTGCACATTCAGTACCGTATTTAGAACCATTTATATATATATCATTAATAGCTGATGAAGGCTTAACTCCTTCCTTTAATAAAAAACCTCCATTATCTGTACGCCTCCAATATTTAGGGTTACACCTAGATTCACGAAATACTTCAAAAGCAAACCCACTTTTATAGAGATTTTTTGAAGCCTCAATAATATTATATCGAAGATTTAGCTCAAATTTTAACTGTTCAACAGAATCATATATGTAATTATCATCACTTGAAGATAGTATTTTAAGTATCTTTCGTTGAACGCTGCGTGGTGGATATTCTTCAATTATTGTTTCAGGATTGAAGGTCATACCAACAATTCTAATCATAATATCCCCCCATCCTGGTTTTAGCAGTTCTGATTTGCTCTAATATAGGATAATTAATCCATACATTCCACCAGTACATACTTGATTGACGCATTATAGATGAAAAATTAGAAAGAAGTATCCTACTATTTTCATCCAATTCATTAAATTGTTTTAAAAGTTTTGACTCCTGCGGAGTTAAAGGTATTAAAATTTCTCCGGTTTCGTTGGAAACAACTTTACATAAATATTTACCTGATAGATCGATCTTGAATGGGATAGGATTTTTAGTTTCTTGTAAGCTTTCTCCTCCATAATATAAGAATAAATTATTTTCCTCAAACCATTTTAAAAAAGATAAGTATTGTTTCTCATCATAAATATCACTATCTACGTTTATACCGGGTACAAAGCTAAGTAACTTTCTTGCTAACTGAACGTCTCTTTTTTTATTAGATTTTAAACGATTACCTATTAAAAATAGAGTATAAGGGTCTTGTGATTCAAAAAATGCCCAAACTAAATCATGTATAAAATAATCTTTTTCAAATCTATTAAAAATTATATTTACTATTGTAGGTAAAATTGATTTATCTCTATATACTTTTGTTAGTAAAACAGCAGCAGTATCTATAGTTTTATCAAGCTCGTTGTTAACAGTATTTTCTGCAAAACCAGTTTCTAGTATCCATTTTAAAATTAAGCATACTTTTGAAATGTGATGAGATGATAGATATTCTGCTATTAAATTGTTACTTTCCTTGGATAAAATTTCTTTAGTAATTCTTAAAGCAATTCTATTTCTGGTATTTAATTCTGTAAGTATATTAAATTCTTCTATTTCATTACGCAGTTCAAATAATGTTACATACTGTAGATGATCATCATTTAAATAATTTACAGCTTCCTTTGAATTATTTTTAACGAGACTTTGAAAGTGATTTTTTAACTTAACAATTCCATTCTCAATTCTTATCTCATCTAAGGTATTTATTTTCTTTGAATTAGACATAAAATCACCAATTCTCCTTTCTAATTTTTTTAATATACTATATAATATTAGAAGGCTGTTATATTTAAGACTATTTACAAGAAGTATTAAGTAATAAAAAAGATACAAACAGATAAATAAAGGATATACTAATCTTAAGATGAAAACATGATAAGTTTAACAGGAGGATTAAGTATGAAGAAAAAAAATATAGCTATTTTTACAATATTATTAGTAATTGCTATTTTAATAATAGGTGGTTACTTTCATATATTTTATAAACTATATCAGTTTCATGAGAAAAATATGAAAATAGCAGAGTTAGATGAAAATTCATTATATATTAAAAGACTTTTAGAAGACCAAGAAAGAGAAATCAAGATTAATACTGAAGAGAATTTACAAGACATTGAGAGTGAAAATAGTGAAAATGAAGATACAAAAGAGAAGGTAAATAACTACCTTACAATGATAAATGAAAGTCAAAGAGTTAATATTCTTTGTCTGGGATATGCTGATGGTTTGGCGGATACTTTAATAGTTGCAAGCTTTGATTCAGATAAAAAGATACTAGACTTAGTATCAATTCCTAGAGACACATATCTTCACAGAGAAGGATATGATGGTAAATGGCAGAAAAAAATTAATGCAAGCTACACAGGTAAGAACTCTGCACAAAAAGCACAATCGTCCATGAATTCAGCTAGAGACGTTTTACATATTCCTATCCATCATTTTGTTAGGGTAGATTACCAAGGAGTCAGAAAAATTGTAGATACTATTGGAGGTGTAGAAGTCTATATACCTTTTGAAATGGATTATAAAGATCCTCAAGATGATCTTCATATTTATTTTAAAGAGGGAAAAAAACTATTAAATGGCGAGGAAGCCGTCAAGTTTCTAAGGTTTAGACAAAACAATGATAACACTCATTCTGATGGAGATATTGGAAGAATAGCCAGACAACAAGAATTTGTTAATAACGCAATAAGTAAATGCTTAGGATTAGAAATATTTGAAGTAATAAATGTAGCACAAAACTATATTAGGACCAGTATGACTCCTGATGAAATGATACATTATGCCAACAAGTTTAGACAGATAAATGAAGAAAATATTAAAACTTATACACTTCCCGGATTAGCTAAATATTCAAATGGTGTTAGTTATTATTTTGGGAATGAAGATGAGATAAAAAAAATGATAATTAATATATATCAGCAATAGTGTAATTTAAAAAGAATATTTTTAATTACAATCTTATTAATTACTGTGAGATTGTAATTAATTTTTTTACATAAATTTAGTAAAAATCATGAATTGTTTTTAAAAATATATGTTGAAATATAATTATATAATAATATATAATGTAAGAAGATAAAAAAACATGATTTTAACTTTCCTTTCTTTAATTTCATAATAATCCTCATAATTACATCAATATTCTGAGCATTTACTTCCATACATTTTTCGATTTTAGTGAAATTCATTCACACAAATTTTAATGTATCATAATCATATTTAGTATAATTGAAATGTTAGTATAATAAAACATATGAAAAGGTTTTCCTAGACAATTTTAAAAATATAATCACTTATTAGGAATTTAAGTAAGCATCTGAAAAAGACTTTGTGCTTTAAATTATCAAATAAAAAGATATTTTTTAAAACATTAAATTTATTAAGGGGTGATTAAGTGTACAAAGAAAAGCAAAGAACAGTTGCTATAGTTAATGAACTAATAACATTTTTATTAAATAATAAGGTTTCATCAATGTATATTAACGTTAAAAATAATGAAAAAGAAACTAGAATTTGTTTGTATTGCAGTATATGTGATATAAAGATATTAGAACAGTTACAAATCAAAATTATGTCGAATAGGTGTGAAGAAATAGAGGAATTATATTGGGAACTTCTAGGAGATTCAAGTGAAAGAGAAGAACTGTACCTTTTAGGAAATATGATTAATGAATCAAAAATACATAATATAGATGCAAATAGGGTAAAAATTATTTTAATTAGGAGTAAGACCCGAGTAGAAAAAAATTAATTACAGGAGTGGATTATGAAGTTAATTAAAGAAAATTATAAACTGTTTATTTTACTATATATATTTTGGATTATACTAACAATGAATTTTGATTTTACAAATCTGGTAACTGGATTAATTATAAGTATAATTACTACTATTGGTTCAAATGGCATATTATATGATGAGCATGGATTTAAAGTTAAAGGTCCTAAGCTTTTGAGCATGGTTAAGTTTATTCCCAGGCTTATGTTTGAAATATATATGTCTTCATTTTCGTACATAATAAGGATAATTAAAAAGGATTGTGATCCGGTATTTGTGGATGTTAAGCTTAATACTAATAATTTATTGATTATAACTATTATATCTAATGCTATTACTCTAACTCCGGGTACAATAACAATAAATACAGATAAAAATAAATTAATTGTATTGTCTATAGATGATCCTGAAAAAAAAGGCAAGGATTTAGCTGAAGAAATTATAGAAAAATACGAGAAGATATTTAAGTAAAGAGGGTGAAGAGGTATGTTCTTAATTATTACAATGATTTTGCTTATTATAGCTATGTTTGTAACTATAATAAGAATGATTATAGGCCCAACAGTCTGGGACAGGTTACTTGCATTAAATCTTATATCAGCTAAAACAATCCTCTTACTTGCTATATATGGTGTTTATAGAAATAATATTCTTTTGCTGGATATTTCTATATCTTACGGTATAATAGGGTTTATAGGAATAATGCTTTTATCAATGTTTATTCAAAGAGGAGGAAGATTAAAGTGATTTATAAAGGGTTATTAATTTTATCATGGATATACATTATCTTTGGGTTAATTGGGATATTCAGGTTTAATAATATGTACGTAAGGTTATTGACAAGCAGCAAAATAGATACCGTTGCAACAATAACCATATTAATAGCTTTGATTGTAAAATCTGGTATTAATGATTTATCATTAAGACTTTTATTGATTATGATTTTTATAATGATAACCAACCCTGTTAATAATCATATTATTTGCAGGTCTGCTTATTTAAATGGTATTCGCATAAAGGGTGAGATTGATAAATGATTATAATTTATATGCTTCAGATATTATTAATCTTTTTATCTATTTATATCATTAGTAGTAAAAACAATCTTAAAGCTATTATTTTTTTCTCAATTTTTTCTTTAGTTACAGCTAGTCTTTATTATTTCTTAAAAGCACCTGATTTGGCACTTGCTGAGGTTGCCATTGGAAGTGCTATAACGCCCTTAATATACATTATTGCTATTTCTAAGCAGAGAGAATTTCTAGTAGTAAGTCACATTAGTAAAAGAGACAGTTTTTTATTAAATACCAAAGATACAGTGGGTAAAGGTTATAAATTATTAGACGACTTTACTAAGCATTATAATTTAAAACTTGTTATAAACCATGGAAAATATGATGAATTAAAGGGTATTTTCCGTAGTAGAAATATAGATTTAGTTATAGAAAAGTCTAAGAAAAATGGTAGATACATATTGAAGGGAAAGAAAACCAGTATACTTATGAACAAATTAGCTCAATTAACAATAACTGACGATGATATTGAGGTAATTACTATTGAAGAAGGTGAAATTTATGATTAAAAAATGTATGCTGATATTTATGTTAACTATATTATTAGTAGTATTTTCAAGAACTTCGTTTCAAGCAATTCAAAATATAGATACAAGTAGTAAAGATTATTACTTAAAAAATACATACAGTGATACAGGATCAAAAAATATTGTTACCGGAATATATTTAGACTATAGATTATTTGATTCAATATTTGAAGCAAGTATTTTAATAATAGCAGTTTCAGGAATAATCTTTATGTCTAAAAAAGATGATGAGGTTGTTTAAATTTTAAATGGGGTGGTTAAGTGAAAACTTCACAAATACTTATATGTATAAGTAGGGTGTTATTTCCGTTCATTGTGTTATACGGGTTTTATATTACGATAAATGGACACCTGACTCCGGGGGGAGGTTTTCAGGGCGGTGCTATACTAGCTACTGCAGTTCTCCTTAGTTATTTTATTCAACCGGAGAAAATCAGAAACTTAAATTTATTAATTAAGTTGGAGAAATATATGTTTATAGTTATATTAATAGTATCATCAATAAGTCTTTTCACTAGAGGAGAGATTTTTACAAACTTCTTACCTATTAACAGCAGTATAAACCTAAAATCTCTATTTTTAACAATCTTAAATTTGTTTATAGGGATTAAGGTATCAACAGGATTGGTATTAGTATTTTCTACATTCATTGAGGAGGGAAAATAATGAAGATCAGCTTTATATTAGCGTTTATATTATTATGCATATCTATATATGGTATATCAGTCAGTAAGAACATCATAAAATCAATTATGCTTTATAATATAATCCAATCATCAGTTATAATTATATTCTTAAATTTTGGTTCGATTGGGGCTTCTGATATCCCAATAATATCAGAATTATCCGAGAATACAGCAAATATGGTTGATCCTTTACCTCAAGCCCTTATGATAACAGCAATAGTAATTGGAGCAGCCATAACAGCACTAGGACTTATGCTCAGTATAAAGATATTCCACTATTATGGTACGTTAAACTGGAAAGATTTGATTGAAAGGGAAGGATAGCATGAGGTTTATACCTGTTTACATAATTTTTACGCCAATTATTACAGGAATGCTTGTATATGTTATAAATAAAAGATGGTTTAACTATTCTGTTTTTTTATCACAAATAGTAATAACTGTTTTATCATTTAGATATTATGAGTACTATAATGGACTTATAGATAGACAAATATTAGTATTAGGGGGATGGGATAAAGTAATTTCAATATCTCTAAGAAATGATCAACTATCTATTTCTTTTATTTTTGTGACAATTTTTATATGGTGGATGGTTTTAATATATAGCTGGGAAAAGAGAGAATCTAATTTTAAGTTTTTGTTTTTTCTCTTATTTATTCAAGGTACATTTTTAGGTGTTATTCAAACTAATGATATATTTAATATGTTTGTTTTTATTGAGATAACTACTATTATATCAACAATTCTTATCATATATAAAAAAGATGGATATTCTGTAAAAGCCGGTTTATATTATCTTTTGTTTAATACTGTAGGAATGATATTTTATTTACTTGGACTGATATTTATATATGTTGTCACGGGAAGCTTAAACATGGATATAATTTCTGAGAAAATTAACTACATGGGAGAAAATAACGTAGTAGTTTTGTCATTTATTTTTATAGTTGCTGCTATTGGAGTTAAATCTGCTTTTTTTCCTGTTTACAACTGGCTTCCAAAAGCTCATGGTGCAGCACCTGCATCTATTTCTGCATTATTATCAGGTCTGCTGGTTAAAAGCGGAATATATGCTTTTATAAGATTTAATCAAGTTTATAAAATAGACATGCTGGATGATCTGTTTTTTATAATAGGATTTATAACGGCTATTTCAGGAGTTATATTTTCTTTAAGTCAGAAGGATATAAAACAGATACTGGCGTTTAGCACTATATCACAGATTGGGATTATTTTGATGGGGCTTAGCAGTACGTCGGGAAGTGCGTATATCGGCTGTGTTATGCACATCTTTAACCATGCTGTTTTTAAATCATTGCTGTTTATGGGTGCCGGATACATTATAAACGTATATGGAACAAGAAGGGTTACAGAAATTAGAGGAGTATTTAAGAATATGCCTTTAGTATCCTGTCTAATGATTATTGGTATGGTGTCTATTACCGGAGCTCCTCTTTTTAACGGTTTTGTTAGTAAAACAGTTATAAAGTATGGATTTGAAGGCAATACCATTAAGACGGTTATGTTATACATAATTAATGTAGGTACGGGAACTCTATTTATAAAGATGTCGCAGATTTTTTTTGGAAAGTTTAAAATTAAGAAGGTCAGGAGTTATAATAATAAGCTGGCTATGTTTATTTTATCAATAGTGTGTATTATTTTAGGAAACTTCTACATACCATTAACAAAGGGCTTTTTTGGAGTTGACATTTCATTTGTAAAAGCTTATAGTTTTTTAAACTGGTTAAACTATATAGTTTCATTGGGTATAGGTTACTTAATATACAAATGGTTTATTGAAAAAGATTATAATATTATTAAAAAGATAAGACATTTTCACATTTCATTTTATAATACTAACATTATGCTGGTGACTTTTGTATTTATTATGATTATATGGAGCTATCTTCATTAGTTAAGCTGTTAACTTAAGAATAAATACATAATATAATGAAGTATTTAAGAGTTTGAGTGATAAAAACAGCAATTATGTCGTTATATGGCGAATAATAGATGTTATGATTACATTTGTTGCACTTGTTTTTTCGACTCAGGAAAAAATAAGCTTAAATCAAGGCTTTCAGATATTTTTCATTTATTCACCTGCCAAAGACCCGAATATGATAATGTCACCAAATTTTGTACCACATTATTTTGACAGTAACGGGAAAAAGTGCAATTGCATAATGTTTATTTATATGATAAAATGTAGTTGCAATTATGAACATTAGGTATATTGATGCGAAACCTGCGAATTATACACTTAAACTTGCTGTAAAAAAGTATAAACCCCTAAGAATGAATTAATCAATGTTCTCTTTTTTAAACAGATTATGAATTGGATTTAGTCACAAGAGAATATGCATATGTTAAATACAACCATTTATGACTGTATAAATTCAATAACAAAAACTAAACCGAATGAAGCAAAACTCTTGTTTCGCGAGAAACTATAGTTATGCATTACAATTTCATAAGACTAAAACCCTTGACATTAGACAAATTAAAAGTTATAATTTAATCTAGTAAACAAAAAGTATTTATTATGAAAATTTCATATTATTTATATATGAAAAAATTAATATTTTGATAAAACATACTCGTTAGTCATAAAAACGCTTTAGAAAATGGTAATGATGATTGTAATCTGAGAATAAAAACCGCTAAAGATTAATAAGGAATTAATATCTAAATATATATTTAAAATATTTTAAATATTTAGAATTAGTGTTAATGGTTTTTTTTCTTAGTTAACAATAAAAAACAAAGTAAACAAATAAGGGGGAGGAAATTTAATGAAAAAAATTTTTGCGTTACTATTGGTAGTGTTTCTAACGCTTTCACTTGTTGCTTGTAACAATCCTGCAGAAGATGATGGTGAAGAAACAGGAGCAGACAAAGACCCTGTTGATGTTGAGAATGACAGACCATTTGTAGCTGGATCAGCTGATTTTAATGGTGATTTCCACGCAGGTTGGACGAACTCAACGTATGACAAAAGAATCAGACAATTAGTATGGGGATTCAGTTTAATGACTGATACTCCTGAAGGTGAGCTTATTGATTCTCCGCTTGTAGAAAGCAAAACAGTAAGTGACGACTTAACAACATGGACATTTAAAATTAAAGACGATGTTAAGTTTCATAACGGTGAAGAATTAACCGTTAGCGACATTAAATTCACTTATGAGTTCTATATGGATAAGGAAGCTTTAACTGCAACTGGTGCTAATTCAGCAATGCAAGATTACGTTAATTCTATAGAGATTGACGAAGAAAATAACACAATTACATTCATATTGGAGAAAGTTATCTTCACAACTGATATGTCTGTATTCTATGAAGTTTGGATTTTAGCAGAAGATACTATTACAGAAGGTGCTGCTGCTGCAAATCAAACTGTTCAAGAATACGTAAAAACTAACATTAGTAACCCGATTGGTTATGGTCCGTACGTATTTGAAGAGTATAAAGAGTCTGAATACGTAAAATTAACAAGAAATCCAGATTACATTGGTAAAATGCCAGCAATTAAAGAGATTATTGTTAAACATACACCAAATGAAACTGAATTAGATCAATTATTATTAGGTGAAGTTGACTTATTAGCTCAACAAGTAGAGGCAGAAAAAATCAATCCTGTTAAAGCAGATGACAACTTTAATGTAACTAACTACTACAGACATGGTGGCGGTACAATGACACTGCACACTGATTTTGAAGCGTTCCAATTGACTGAAGTACGTCAAGCATTTGCTTACGTATTTAACAGACTAAAAGTTATCGAATTATTCTTAGGTGAATACGGTCTTGCTTCTCAAGGTCCTTACTCTAAGAACCATTGGATGATGTACGATGAAGATGAAATGGATTTATTAGGTACAGAAGCAGTTGGTAGATTCGAGTCAACATTAATAAATTACGATATTGTTGATGCAGATGGTAATTTTGATGAAGATGCAAATATTGCTAAAGCTCATGAATTATTAGATGCTGCAGTTGCTAAGACTGAAGGTGAATATGCTCACTTAACTGGTGATGCTGATAGCGGATATAAGTGGAAGGGACAGCCTTTAGAAATTAAAATAGCACTCACTGCATTCTGGTCAGATACTTATCACTTAACATGGACTGATGAGTATGTTTCAAAATTAGGTTTTGATGTTACAATACATGGTTTAGATTGGCCGATTATGTATAGTCACTGGACAGGTAACACTGATGAAGAAAGACAATATCATGCATTCGTAGGTGGTACGGGTTACAACATTAAATCTAACCCAATATTCTACTTGGGTGAGAGAATTTTGGACTGGGGTCACCCATCAGATAACCAGCCTCGTTTCAGCGGTGGTTCAAGTTTCACTCCGGAAGAGTGGGATCAATTATTATATGATATCGAAAATTGTCATCCACTTACAGGTGCTGAAGAATACAAGGAACTGTGGAGAGAATATATTAGAACTTTCAATAAAGAAATGCCAATTATTCCAGTTTACTCTAACAACTATCATGACTTATACACTGCGGACTTAGAAAACTTCAAAACTAATGCATTATGGGGATGGCCAAGAGCTATTCTTGATGCAAACTGGAAGTAATTTAAATATTTAGTATGATTAGAGTTAAGACCACTATTTAATAAATAGATAGTGGTCTTATTTTAAGAGGAGAGGTGAATTAATGGCACACAAAGACGTTAGAGGATCTAAAACATTCATTGAAGTTATGGCTCCGTATGTAGTTTATTTAACCAAACGTTTGATTTCTCTAGTACCAGTATTTTTGATAATATCAGTAGTAATTTTTTTGTTAATTAATCTGATGCCGGGTGATCCTGTTATGGCGATGCTAAATCCGCAAGACACGGCTGCTATGACCATAGAAGAAAGAAATGCGTATGTGGAGACGATGAGATCTTTCTTGGGTTATGATAGACCTGCTGTAGAAAGATACTTTATTTGGTTAAAAGATACTTTCCTTGAAGGTGAATTTGGATATTCTATCAGGTTTAACAGACCAGTTAATGAGATCATTGGAAATTATATAGGACGTTCCTTTCAAGTAAACATTATTGCTTTTATTTTTGCATTTTTGATTGCTATTCCTATTGGAATAACATCTGCTGTAAAGAAGAATAAGCTTTATGACAAAGCTGTTACTGTTCTTTCGATTATCGGTATTTCGTTGCCGTCGTTTTTTTTAGCGTTATTGTTAATATTACTATTTGTTGTAGTACTAAGAATACTGCCATTCTCAGGGAGGTCAGATCCTAGAGGGGTATTACCGGACTGGCACTACTTGGTTTTACCTGTAACGGTTGTTGTATTAACATCTCTGGCAGGTTTAGTTAGATATGTTAGGGCTTCAATGATAGAAGTGTTAAAATCTGATTATGTTAGAACTGCAAGAGCAAAGGGTTTGACAGAAAAAGTAGTTATTTATAAACATGCATTCCAAAATGCATTGATTCCTGTCATAACACTAATTGGTATGTGGATTCCATTGTTATTTAGTGGCTCTATTGTTGTGGAAAGGATATTTGCTTATCCGGGAATGGGTTATTTGTTTAGTGAATCCTATACGTTTAAGGATAGAGCGGTTCTACAAACAGGATTACTATTCTTCGGTATGCTTACATTATTAGGTAATATATTTATTGATGTTGGCTATATGATTGTTGATCCGAGAATTAGGCAAGGGAGGATGAAATAATGTCTGAAATTACAGAACAAAATAAAGGATTCAGTAAGGAAGATGAAATCATTCTTTCGCCTACGCAGCAGATTATTGTTAAATTTAAAAATAACAGATTAGCTATGTTTGGATTTTGGTTATTTGCTATAATTGTTACTATAGTAGTGGTAACACATTTTTACACAAAATTCACCGGCTATGACTTTGCAGCTACTGATGCGGCTTTAAGGAATCTACCTCCAAGCTGGGAACACCCATTTGGTACTGACAGGTATGGTAGAAATACATTTGTCCGTGTTTTAGAAGGTGGATGGATCTCATTACAAGTTGGATTTTTATCAACAATTTTGTCAGTAACTATTGGTGTTAGTTTGGGTTCTATTGCAGGCTATTTTGGTGGTAAAATTGACTCAATTATCATGAGACTTGTTGAAGTTGTTGCCTCATTCCCGTTTTTAGCATTAGCATTTACTATTTCTTCAATTTTTAGAGATAGACCTGCTCAATTCAGATTATTCGTTATTATTGGGATTTTAGGCTGTATAAGGTGGACCGGACTAGCAAGAATAGTTCGTGGTCAAATCTTATCCTTAAGAGAGAAGGAATTTATTTTAGCAACTAAAGCTCTAGGGATCAAGAAACGAAATCAAATTACGAGACATTTGATTCCAAATGTATTAGCTATGGTTGTTGTTTCTGGAACGCTTACTTTTGCCGCTGCCATTCTAGGTGAAGCATTCTTGTCATTCTTAAATTTATCTGTAACAGAACCTATTCCTACTTGGGGAGCATTGTTATCAAGGGCTGCTCAGAATAGTACAGGTTTAAGGACTTTCTGGTGGATTTGGGTATTTCCTGGTACAATGCTATTCATGTTTATTATGAGTGTAAACTTAGTTGGTGAAGGATTAAGAGAAGCTATTGATCCTAAAGCTGAAATCATTACGAAGAAACAAAGAAAAGCTGCGAAAGAAAGACGTAAAGCTGAGAAAAAAGCTGCTAGACAAGTAAAATTAGCTAGTAAAGGAGGAGTGTAAATGAATAGCAAATTAATTGAGGTTAAGAATTTACACACTTACTTTTTCACAAATAAAGGTACTGTGAAAGCAGTTCAGGGAGTAGATTTCAAAATAGAAGCCGGTAAAACTCTAGGTATCGTTGGAGAGTCTGGTTCCGGTAAATCAGTAACAGCATTTAGTATATTAAACCTTTTAGAACATCCAGGTAGAATTGTTAATGGTGAGATTATTTTTGATGGAAAAAATATTGTTGGAATAAGCAAAGAGGCAATGAGAGGTATTCGTGGTAACGATATTTCTATGATATTCCAAGAACCAATGACATCACTTAATCCCGTTCATCGTATAGGCAGACAGTTAAGTGAGCCTATCATCTTGCACCAAGGTAAATCAAAACAAGAGGCTTGGGATGCAGCAGTTGAGCTTTTAAGAGAAGTTAAAATTCCCAATCCAGAAAGTGTTGTTTATAATTATCCATTTCAATTATCTGGTGGTATGAGACAGCGTGTTATGATTGCTATGGCACTTGCATGTGAGCCAAAACTGCTGATTGCTGATGAACCAACAACTGCGTTAGACGTTACGATTCAAGCACAGATTTTTAAGCTGATGAACGATCTAAAAAAAGCTCATAATACAGCAATCATGTTTATCACCCACGATTTAGGAGCGATTGCAGAGCTGGCAGATGATGTTGCTGTCATGTATACAGGTGAAATTGTAGAGCGAGCTCCTGTAGATACTATTTTTGATAGAAAAAGCAAGTATTCACATCCTTATAAGCAAGGGTTATTAAAATCTATTCCTTTATTAGATGAAGAAGTTGAATACTTGGACCAAATTGAAGGAAGTGTTCCTCACCCATTAAAACTACCAAAGGGATGTAGATTTTCAACCCGTTGTCAATATTGTACTGAAAAATGTGTTAATGAAAAACCTGAATTAGTTGAAGTGGAAAGTGGACATTTGATAAGATGTTTTTATCCAGAAGCGGGGTGTAGAAATGCCTAATGTTTTATTAGAAACTAAGGGAATAAAAAAATATTTCTCAACAGGTAAGAAAAGAAATGAAAAGAAGAATCTTAAGAAATTAAGTTTAAAAGCTGTAAAAATCTTCAAAAATGCTTATCCTGACTCTAGTCCTGAATTAAAACAAAAAGAATTATTTAATGATATCTATAAACAATTTGAAGAAGGTAAAAAGTTTAGTGATGAACTTAATACTGTTCTAACTGAATATGAAGCTTTTTCTAATGTTCATGGTGATAGGTTATATGTTAGAGCAAATGATGGCATTGATATTACTATTTGTGAAGGTGAAACTGTTGGTTTAGTTGGGGAATCTGGTTGTGGTAAGTCTACATTCGGAAGAACGATCCTAAAACTATATGAACCAACTGAAGGTGAAATCTTCTTTAATGGAGAGAATATTACTAATTACTCAAATAATAAAATGATACCGCTAAGACAAGAAATGCAAATCATTTTTCAAGATCCATATTCATCATTGAATCCAAGGATGACTGTAGGAGAGATTATTGGAGAAGCCCTTCTTGAACATGGTATTTTTAAGAGTAGAAATGATGATTTTGAAAACTACGTTAAAGAAATAATGAAAACATGTGGATTGGATGACTATATGATCTATAGGTATCCTCATGAATTTTCTGGTGGACAACGTCAAAGAATAGGTATTGCTCGTGCACTTGCACTAAAACCTAAATTTATTGTTTGTGATGAGGCTGTATCAGCCCTTGACGTTTCAATCCAATCGCAAGTTATAAACTTACTGAAAGACTTACAAAATAAATTTGGTCTTGCTTATCTTTTCATTTCTCATGACCTATCTGTTGTTAAGCATATAAGTGATAGAATCGGTGTTATGTATTTAGGAGATATGGTTGAGTTTACTGATAAGCATAGTTTATATGAAAATCCACAACATCCGTATACAAAAGCCTTATTATCAGCTATTCCTGAAACAGATTTAGAAAAATCTAGAAGGAAGAGAAGGATTATATTAGAAGGCGATATCCCATCAAATATTATTGTACCTACTGGGTGCAAATTCCATACAAGGTGTCCAATTGCGAGAGACGTTTGTAAACGTGATATACCAGAGCTTAGAGAAGTAGAAAAAGGACATTTTGTGGCTTGCCATTTCAGTGGTGAGGAAATTTGAAATTTCTAAATGACTTAGACAAAGGTCTTAAATCAAGAAAAAGAAAATTTCTTGAAGAAAAGAAACTCTTCGACAAACTTAAGAGTGAAACCGAGTTTGAAAAGGGAGACCTTTTTGCATTGATTATTGCTGCTTTGATAACAATAATGCCGATAGTTTTAGTTATATTATTCTTATACTATGTAATTTCAATGTATTTCTTTGGATAATTTTGATTTTAATATTTGCTGAAATTAGATTGGTAGTTTGGATATTATTTTAGATTTAACTATGTTTCATACTATGTTATATTAGCTTAAGTTGTTATTATTACAAGGCTAGTTTTACTTCAAGCTTAATAGTTGAATTGAAAACTAGTAGGTTATCGTGAATTTACTGATAACCTACTTTTTTAGCATATATGTTAAGAAAATGTAATTAATATTACAGAAATTTAGTATACCTTTTGCAAATACTCATTAGATTTACTTCAGATTTACTTCTAAAGAACAACACTTATGTAAGAATGAATTAAATACGATACTGACTGGCTTAACTTGTTTAAAGCTTAGTCAGTTCGATATAGTTAGTAGGTTATCAGTTATATCTGGTATCTTATTTTTTTTTGCTCAAATAGAGTAAAGTACATTGAAGTTGTCTTTTACTAAAATATTGTAATGTTTTCCAAAAACATATTAATTTTTTTTAATATTCAAAAATATGAAGGATAATGTCCAAATTAATCTAATATTTATTGTATAAGTAATTATTATACATAAACATAGGAACCGTTTATTATAAAATAATTACTTACTGAAATATTCAGAATAAGAAGAAGAGGTGAAGTATATGAAATCAAGAGAAAAGGCAATTCATATCTTAGAAAACATAAAGAAGGTTATTATAGGAAAGGATGAAGTATTAGAAAAGGTATTAGTTTGCTTACTAGCAAGAGGACACCTCTTAATTCAGGATGTTCCTGGAGTAGGTAAAACTACAATGGTTAAAGCTTTAGCCAGGAGCATTGACTTAGACTATAGTAGAATTCAGTTTACTCCAGACTTAATGCCTTCAGATATAACAGGTATTACTCTATATAACAAAACTGAAGAAAAGTTCATATTTAGAAAAGGTCCTATTTTCAATCAAATCATACTGGCAGATGAGATTAACCGTACATCTCCAAAAACTCAATCCAGCTTACTGCAAGCCATGGAGGAAGGTGAAGTTTCTGTAGAAAACACAACCTATGTATTGAAAAAACCATTTATGGTTCTAGCCACCCAAAATCCAATGGAATATCAAGGAACTTTTCCTTTACCCGAGGCACAGCTTGATCGTTTCTTAATTCAAGTCTCATTAGGATATCCTAGTCAAAAGGATGAACAGGAAATCATTAAGAATCATAAAGAAAGTAAAACTCTAGATCATATAACACCTGTTGCCAATGAAGAGGATATATTAGTAATGCAGTCAGAGGTTGACAATATAAATGTACATGATGATGTTTTGAAATACATCGTTGAAATAGTTAGTACAAGTAGGAAACATAAGGAAATACATTTAGGAGCAAGCCCTAGAGTATCAATAGATCTTTATCGTGGAGCAAAGGCCTACGCATATATAAAAGGAAGAAATTATGTAATTCCTGACGATGTTAAGAGTCTAGTGCCCTATGTATTGAGTCATCGTATTATCCTGTCGGCAGAAGCAAGAATTGAAGGTAGAAAAACAGAAAAAATAATTGATGATGTACTAAAGAGAACCTATGTACCGGTGGTGAAACCCATTGAAAATTAAATTCACCCTAATTGCTATAAATATTGCTATAATTTCCTTTGCTTTAATAGTCGGGGGTAGAGTACCATATTTTCTAATGTACACATCTCTCTTAATTATGCTAATACCCCTTATCCATTGCCTACTTGGTGTTATTTTCTTAAAAGGCAATGTAAGATTACCTGAAAAAGAGATGATGGCTGGAGATGAAGTCAAAATTCGCTATAATTTTGAAAACCCCTTATCATTAACCTTCCCTATATTAGAGATTGAAAACAACATTGCTTATCGTCTTACAGGAAAAAGGGAAAAGAAAGAAATATTTTATATGGAAAAAAAGGACTACCATGAAGGAACTACTATAGTATCTTGTAAAAGAAGGGGACATTATAAAAGTGGAGAAGTAAAGCTTCATATCAGGGATATATTTAATATTTATTCATTACACAAGACTATTGTTACTCCTCTTTCCTTTAAAGTTTATCCCCAAATAATTCCTCTGAAGAGCTTTAAGATCCAAGCCAGTCAGCATATGGGTGAATTGCTTGTAATGGATCCTTTGTTTCAAGATTTCTCATCCTTATCAAATTTACGAGCATATCAGGAGGGAGATCCAATAAAGAAAATCCATTGGAAAGCATCAGCTAAGAGTGATGAGCTAATAGTAAAAAACTATGAGGAACGAGGAGATAATGAAGTAGTACTAGTTCTAGATAGTCATAAATTGAGCTACAAAGGCGACGATGAAGGCTTTATTGAAGATAAGCTGGTGGAAACCGCAGCTGCAATCATAGACTATTGTCTAAAGCAAAACATGAAAGTTACGTTATATCATGAGCTAAAGGACGAAATAATCGAGACGAAAGGAAACCATCGTGGATTCTTAAAACGCTTTATGGATGAAATCGTTGGTTTTCACCCAATAGGCAATTCCCTATTACAGTATAATATTGAGAAACTAACCTCATTTATTAAGCAGGGAAGCACTTTATTTATCTTAACTCCCAAGCTAAATAGGCAACTGGGAGTAAAGGGAATTCGTATGAAAATGAGAAATATTAGCCCAGTATATATTGTATTGGGAAATAAGAAGGAAAATTCTATCCAATGGAATCAAAATAAAGAGGTAGCAAGAGTTCTGGAAGGAGAATCCATACCCGTTTATAAGATTGACATAGATCAGGACATAAGGGACGTATTGGAGGGAAAGCATGAAAAAAGAACTGAAAGATAATCAGAATATAACATATACAATCATATATTTGCTTATGGTATTTTCATTAGCCAACGTAATGAGCAGCGTATTAGCAATAAATTTAAATATAATTGGAAAGTTTTTTATAACAATTCTGATTGGATTAATAGTTCAATTACTCGTACTTATTCCTACTACACTTTTGCCTGTTCTTGGAACTTTGGTTGGAACTGTACTAATTTATAATGTTTATAATCAAGAAGCTGTTATACGTGTACTATTATGGATAAGCCAATTTTATCAAAACATATCTAATCACTTTAAAGGTACTGAAGAAATCCTACTTAAGAATAGTAGGGCACTATGGATTATATTCGTAGTCTTACTTAGTATATACACTATAATAGTATTATTTAAAACAAAGCATAATTATCTATTGTTACCTGTATATCTACTATTCTTTGTTTATTATTGGTACATCTATATTGATGTTGCATATATTATGATGGCTTTGTTCTTAATGCTTTATATTACTTTACTTGGCTGTGATGGTTATTTTACGTCCTTAAAAGATCGGGTTAAAGAAAGATCTAACTATAGTGTAAAAGTATATCCCTATTGGTTTAAGACAGCAATTAGATATGGTATTGTTATAATATTGATAGCAGCAATACTGCCTAAGGGTGGAGCTGTTGTGGATTGGCATTGGCTAGAGAGTGAAATACAAGAAAGATTTCCGTCTTTACTAGATTTTAGAGATGATGTATTATATAGTCGAAGCTATGGTCAAGCAGATATGTTTGATTTTAGGCTAACAGGATTTCAACCACATGAAAATCAATTAGGAGGACCTGTTAAAGTTAACGAAAGATTGGTAATGAAGGTAAAAGCACCTTATCGCTTATATTTAAGGGGAAATGTGAAAAATATATACCAAAATAATCATTGGGAAAAGGATAGTACAAATGAGCGTATTTATAATACTTCTACAGCCATACCCCCTGAGTTTAACTTTGGTTCAAGGATCACAGTAGAAATAACCTATGAAAATCTAGCTACCAACACAGTTTTTTCTCCATATCAACTAGTAAAAATTAATAATAGTAATATCAAAAGGATGAAGCTTGATAAGAACTATCAAGTAACCCTATTAGGATCTAAATATAAAGGTGAAGGATATGAGGTGAAAGCCAATATTCCTTCAGGGTTTGTGGATTTTGATGAAGAAGAAGAATTGACAGATTACTATGAGTATCTACAATTGCCAATAAAATTATCAGATTCAGTTTATAAATTAGGAGATAATATTACCAAAGGTGCAACCACTCCATACGAAAAAGCTATACTCATCAGGGACTATTTGCGAGAGAATTATAAATATACCTTGGAACCATCCCATACTCCACCTGGAAAGGAGTTTGTGGAACATTTCCTATTTAATGAAAAAGAGGGTTACTGTACTTATTTTGCTACTGCTATGGCAGTACTTCTTCGTACCCAAGGCATACCCTCAAGATATATTGAAGGTTATATGCTGCCACAGGAAAGAGTAGATGGAGTTTATGAGGTTAGACAAACAAACGCCCACGCTTGGGTGGAGGCATATGTGGGTAGCGGCAGCTGGATTACATTTGAGGCAACTCCTGCTTTCCAGATACCTACATTCCAAGATATAGATATAACTAGAGAAGGATTGGATTATAGAGATAGAAGGTCAATTGAAGATTTAGAGCAGATATATGAGGATGGAAGATCAGATGTCGGATGGACAGATGAACTAATAAATGAAGGGGAAGATGCTTATCCGGAAAGTCCCTCAATACCATCTATAGAAAATTCATTTTCTGTAGCATGGGATTACATTAGCAAAGCCTTGCTGATTGCCATTATGGCAATTATATTGGGTATAGTACCAATCAGAGTTATCTATGTTTATAAAAGGAATAAAAAATACTATAATGATTTGAGGAAGCTTAAAGGAAGCAGTGTAGTATTATATCTATATCAAAACATATCTCAGCTATTGGAACAACTGAATTATGGGATACTTAATGGTGAGACAGCATTTGAATATGCTCGTAGAATCACAAATAAGATATATAACTATGAATTTGATTTCCGTCAATTAACTGGCATATACGTTAAAGCAAAGTATAGTCATATAGAATTATCAGAAGAGGAAATTGAGAATATATTTGATTTCTTTGAGTTTATTGAATGGAAGGTAAGGAATAGGAATGGATTATTCAAATACTTCTATAAGAAGTACATTCGAGGAAAATTATATCATTGCTATAAGGTCAGTGATGAGACCATTGCTAATCTATAGGATGATTAAAAGGGACTTAGATAGTCCCTTTTAATCATTATAATAACGTATTTTAAATAAACTATTCTACTTCACCTTGAGACATTAATCCCTTTTTGCTACGTTGGTATAGTTCTCTAATCACAATTGCAGTAACTACTACTAAACCTCCTAATAATCCGTATAATCCGGGAGATTCCTTAGTTATCCAAAATACCCAAATTGGATTTAATAAAGGTTCGATTATAGGTATTAAAGCAGCCTCAATAGCGGATACATATTTAACAGCTTTTGTATATAGTATATATGAGATTCCAAGCTGAAATACACCTAATATTAATATACCTATTATACTATTCAAGTTTGGAGTTAAACTAAATATAAATGGTATACTTATCATAAAGGTAAGTATATTACCTATCAATGTCATTTCAACTGGAGAACCATCATCTTCAAGCTTTAAAAAGATTATAAAGCTTGCCATCGCAATGCCGCTTAAAATTGCCACAAAATTACCTGTCATATTACCAGATCGCAAATCTCCAATAAAGAATAAAGTCATTCCAAACATAACAACTAAAATAGAAATCCAGTCATACTTTTTAATAGGTTGATTTAAAAAATACTTACAAAATAATGCTACCCATATTGGTGCAGTAAATTGTAATAGTATAGCATTAGCAGAGGTGGTAAGCTTAGTTGCAGTAACGAATAATATTACTAATGCAGTATAAGAAAAAGCACCACATAATTTAATTTTGCTTAATCGTGGTAGAGGTTTCCTTAGATAAATTAGCATAACAATTGCAGCAATACCGCTTCTTGATCCTGCTATTGCCAAAGGATTCCAGTCTATTAACTTGATGAAAAGTCCGCCAGTACTCCATAGTATAGATGTAATCACTAGATAAAATATCGCTTTTTTACGGCTCATTTTCATTATTCATACTCCCCTTTAAGTATAACTTTTATCCGATAGCTTACAATTCTAATACTCTATGAGTAAAGAATTGCATAGTATTCGGATAAGACGAGTCAAGTAGATAGCCAAAATCTATGATTTTGTGCTAGTCACTTATACAGAGTGATGCGTTCGGATGGAGTTAAAATTCCACCTGAACTGAGTCTTATTTTATGATACTGTTTTTTCTAGTTCTTTTAATTGTTTTCTAAGTTCTTTACACATTTTTATAATATCATCTTTTGAAATAGTTAAAGGAGGGAAAAACCTTAAAACATTCCACGCAGGAGTAGTTCCTATGAAGTACCCCTTATTTAACATTTTTTCAAAAATAAGCTCAGCAGAATTTGGAATACTTAATTCTACTGCAATCATTAAGCCTCTTCCTCGAATATCCTTAACTACACTACATGAGCTCTTAATATCATGCAATTGATATAGAAAAAATTCACCTTTTTCTCTAGAGTTTTGTATAATATTTTCTTCTTTAAAAATTCTTATAACTTCATTTGCTATTACACATCCTAAGGGATCATTTTGATGAGATTGTGCATAACTAAATTTTTTACCTTCCACTTCACTAGCTATTTTATCTGTCATTATAACTGCACTTACAGGATACCCGTTACCAAGAGCTTTGCCTAATACAACTATATCAGGGTTAATCTCATAATGGTTATGTCCAAACCATTCTCCGGTTCTTCCAAATCCTGTGGTAACCTCATTTACCACCACATAACCACCGTGTTTTTTTACATTTTCTGAAAGAAATTTTACCAAGCGATCAGGAGGGAAAAGAACTCTCCCGCTTGAGCTACCGGGTTCTAGAACAAAGGTGGAAATAGTATTAAAATTAATATGTTTTAGTACTTTACATTCTGTTGTACATTTAGTTTTAGTACAATTATTGCATTGTAAAAAATCAATTTGTATCCATAGATTTTCATTCCTAGGCAGACTAGTGGTAGGAAAAGCAGATAAATAAGATGTAGAAAAAGTTAATATCTTATGATTCTGTGAGATTAATTTGGAAATCCTAATTCCAAACTCTACTGCTTCACTTCCTGAACTAAGAAAAACAGCCTTCCCATCATTAAAATTAAGTAATCCTAATAAGTTTATAGCTAGAACTTGTGATACATCACCTGATAACTTAAAATGAGTATTTATGATTTTGCCTGCTTGTTGTGAAATAACCTCATTTATTTTAGAATTGTTATGGCCTAGAGCAGTACACCACATACCAGATTCAAAATCTATAATCTTATTACCATCACTATCAAATAAATAAGCATTATTACCTTTAATAATATCTGTTTTAATAATCGGGTGACATGCTAAGATGTGATTCAATTTAGATTGAAACATATTATTATCTTCCCTTCTTGTAATAATTTAATATTATAATATAATTAAATTATATATTGAAGCTGTGTAAGGTACAACAATCAAAAAATCACACTGTACCAGTACAATTTTAACTGTACCTGTAATTATAAATTAGGGAGTGAGATTGTGAAAAAGAAATATGAGATGATAATTGATTACATTGAGAAACTTGTTGAAAAACGACAAATAAAACAAGGAGAAAGATTACCTTCTATTAGAGAGATGGTTAGTAAATTTAAATGTAATAAATCTACAGTTATTAGAGCGTATAAAGAATTAGAGATCAGTCATAAGATTTATTCCATACCGAAAAGTGGTTATTATTTAGTAGAAAACAAAAATATAAATAATGATAAAGTTGACATTATAAATTTTTCTGAGGTAATGCCTGAACCTAAATTACTTCCTTACAAGGAATTTAACCACTGTATTAATAAAGCTATAGAACTTAATAAAGATAATCTATTTACATATAGTAAGACACAAGGAACAGAATCACTTAGAAAAGTGTTGGAAAAACACTTTAGCGAGAATCAGATATTTACATCATATGAAGAAATAACTATTACCTCTGGAGCACAGCAGGCTATTAATATATTATCAAGAATGCCTTTTCCAAATAATAAAGCAAATATATTAGCTGAACAGCCTACATACAGATTAATAAACAGATTAGTAGAGTTAAATAAAAATAAATTAATAGGAATTGATAGAGATTATGAGGGAATTAATCTTAAAAAACTTGAACATATTTTTAAAACAGAAAATATTAAGTTTTTTTATACAATTCCAAGATTTCATAATCCTTTAGGCACACATTATTCAGAAAAAATTAAGATGAAAATAGTAGAATTAGCTGATAAATACGATGTTTATATTGTAGAAGATGACTATTTAGCAGATATAGATAATAATAAGAAGTTTTTACCGCTTTATTATTATGATACATCACAAAGGGTTATTTACGTTAAGAGTTTTTCAAAGTCATTTATGCCGGGAATAAGAATAGGAGCAGTAGTGCTTCATGACAATATTAAAAAAGTTTTCTTGGACTATAAAGAATGTTTTGACTTAAACACATCGGTGTTAGCTCAGGGAGCTTTAGAGATATTTATTAATAGTGGAATGTATAAGAACCACATAAAAAAAGCAAAGCTTGAGTATAAGCGTAAAATGGATATAGTAAGACAGTGTTTAGACAATATAGATCAAAATGACGTAGAATACTATATTCCTGAAACAGGATTTTTTATATGGATGAAACTCCCTCAATATATAAATATAAATATGCTTGTTCAAAGGTTAAAAAGTAAAGATGTATATATAACTCCTGCTAATGACTTTTATATAAGAAACACTCCACAGGAAAACAGCTTTAGGATATGCATATCAAAGCTTAATGAAAATCAAATAAGAAAAGGAATTAGAATTTTATTTGATGAGGTAAAAAAACAATCTTAAAGTAATTATGAGAAGTTCATTATATTGTTTTTTAGTATTACTGTTTGACAAAATGTTAAAAATGCTATATATTGTAAATATTAATAAGAATATAAACTCATTTAAGAAAAGGAGAATAACTAATGAAAATTTATTTAGACATATTTATTGCTTTTTTAAGATGTGGAATATTTGGATATGGAGGAGGACAAGCCACAATACCTTTAGTACAGCAAGAAGTGGTAGAAAACTTTGGGTGGCTTTCTATAGAGGAATTTACTGACGCTTTAGCATTAGGCAATTCATTACCGGGACCAATAACAACTAAAATGGCATCTCTTGTTGGGTTTAAGATTGGAGGCTATCTTGGGGCATTAGCTGCAATTTTAGGACTTATATTACCTTCAGCAATTGCTATAGTATTCTTAATTAATATTTATATGAAGTTTAAGGATGCAAAATGGCTAAAAGGTATGATGGTAGCAGTTAGACCGGTAGTAGTAGTCTTAATTGCAAACGTTGTATTTATGATGGCAAAAAAATCATTTCCAAATTTGCAGTCTTATATAATTGGAGCAATTGCAATAGTAGGAGTTTTTATATTTGATGTTCATCCCGTAATACTTATAGTAGCAGCTTTGGTTTATGGTGGAATTTTCTTAGGCTAAGTATTTACTATGTTTTATTTAAATGTTAAGATTTTAATAAGGAGGAAGTAATAAATGAATTTTGATGCGTTAAAATATAATTACCCATCAAGAAAAAATGTAGTTTATAGTAAAAACGGTATGGTAGCAACATCACAACCACTTGCGGCTCAAGCAGGTTTAGATATAATGAAAAAGGGTGGAAATGCCATTGATGCTGCAATAGCAACTGCTGCATGCTTAACGGTAGTTGAACCGACATCAAATGGAATTGGCGGAGATGCCTTTGCTCTAGTTTGGACTAAAGACAAGCTTCATGGATTAAATTCCAGCGGACCTGCTCCAAATTCTATTTCAATTGAAAAACTAAAAAAATCAGGACATGAAGAAATACCTAAATTTGGTGTAGTTCCGGTAACGGTACCGGGAGCACCGGCAGCATGGGCACAATTGTCACAAAGATTTGGTAAATTACCTTTAACGGAGGTTCTAAGACCCGCAATAGAATATGCAGAAAACGGCTATCCTGTATCACCTATCTTAGGTAAGCATTGGAAAAATGCATATAATTCATATAAGAAAAATCTTAAAGGAGAAGAATTTAAAGCTTGGTTTGATACCTACGCTCCAGAGGGTAGACCTCCAGAGATAGGTGAAGTTTGGAAATCGCCTAATCACGCAAAAACATTAAGGGCAATAGCTAAAACAAATGCAGAAGATTTCTATAACGGTGAGATAGCAGAAAAGATTGATAAATTCTTTAAAAAATATAACGGTTACCTGACAAAACAAGATTTAGCAGATTTTAAGCCTGAATGGGTAGAACCTATTAAGGTTAATTATAGAGGGTATGATGTTTGGGAGATTCCACCTAATGGACAGGGACTTATTGCATTAATAGCTTTAAATATATTAAAAGGATATGAATTTAATGAATACGAGAAAGAAAGCATAAGTACTTATCATAAGCAGCTAGAAGCTATTAAACTTGCTTTTGCTGATGGACAGAAATATATAACAGATTCTAAGAAAATGAAGGTAAAGGTTCAGGATTTACTTTCTTGTGAATATGGAGAAGAAAGAAGAAAACTTATTACAGATGAAGCTTTAATAAGAGAAGCAGGAGAACCGAATAGAGGAGGAACGGTATATTTAGCTGCTGCTGATGGTGAAGGTAATATGGTTTCATTTATCCAAAGTAACTATATGGGATTTGGCTCAGGTCTAGTTATACCAGATACAGGAATCAGTATGCAAAACAGAGGTCACAATTTCTCCTTCGATCCTAGTCATGATAATTGTTTAGAGGGAGGTAAAAGAACATACCATACAATAATACCGGGATTTCTAACTAAAGATAATAAAGCTATTGGACCATTTGGAGTAATGGGAGGTTTTATGCAGCCTCAAGGTCATGTACAAGTTATAATGAATACAATAGATTTTAAATTAAATCCGCAGGATACACTAGATGCTCCACGTTGGCAGTGGATGAAAGATAAAACAATATTTGTTGAGAATCACTTCCCTGTAGTAGTTGCACAAGCACTGAAAAGGAAAGGACATGATATTTCAATGCAGGTAGAATCAGGGTCTTTCGGAAGAGGACAGATTATTTGGAGAGATGAAAATGGTGTTCTGTGTGGAGGAACAGAGAGTAGAACAGATGGAGCTGTTGCAGCATGGTAAAATTGATTATATTAAATAAAGAGTGCCTCTAGAAATAGAGGTTTTAATTTATATTGTAAAAAGAGAAACAGACAACTATTATATTATTTTGATCTGTTATATTTTATATAAATAGACCCGTCTAAGCGATATAAAAATAGATATTAAGATATATTATGAAAATAGAGATTAAATAATATAGTATTAGAACCAGTCTAATAAACAGGTACTTTTTTAAAAAGTAAAAAATGAAATATTACGAATTTCGATTTTATTCGCCAAATTTCACCAAATATTAATAGCAATTTATTATATTTTAAGATATAATGGTTTTATAAGGTTTTAAGTTTTGTTAAAGAAATATTCAAAATTGCTAAAAAGTTAATTTTCTTTACTAAAACTGCTAAACCTTTAAAAAAATATAAAAACAAGGAGGAATTTTAATGTTAAAAAAGATTAAAGGATCCAATATGATTTATGAAGTAGATACAACAAGGAGAATAGTATACGAATATGTTACGGATGCATTATCAAAAGAAGATATTAAGAAGCATCAAAATATTTATGAAACTGAAATAAGTTCATTATTAAACATTGGTAAAGGTAAGGAAAATAAACCTTGGGCAAAAGTTTGTCATATGAAAGACTATACAATAAAGGAAGATATTGCAAAAGAAGTTAATGATCATGCAGTTTGGGGATTATCAAATAGTTATACTAGTTGTGCAATGATAGAAGCAGGAGCAGTAGTAAAATTACAGATGAAAAGAAGTATTAAAGACGTACCAGGATTTACTTTAGAGTTTTTTGAAGATGAAGCAGCAGCAAAAAGCTGGTTAAATACCAAAGGATTTTAGTACTGAGATAACATTATAAGCGGGGTGATTCTATAATGAAGGAAAAATTAAAGACTTTGTTTGAAGACATTCAACAGATATTGGACCCGACAGATATAGCTTACCACGAAGTGTTAGAAAATGGTGCTTTAAGACCGTTTTATAAAACTAATATAGATAAACTTACTCCGGAACAGTGGGAAGAGGTACATTCAAAAATGAAATTAAATTTAAATGACGACCCAATTTTAGCAAACTTACTTACGGAAAAAGAACCACTGATTATGTCTGACGTAGATGGTCACTCAAATCCACCAGAGGCATTTAAAACCTTTGGAATAAAAAGCAATTTAGTTTACCCGGTGCGTAAAGACAATAGAACTGTAGGTCTGGTAGTAATAGCCTATATAGCTAGACAACATGACTTTACAGATAAAGAGGTAAGTAATTGTAAAAAATTAGTCGAAGCTTTTAATGAAAGTTTATAGTATATTTTTTAGCCTCATAGTACCTCGATGATTCTATTTAAATAGAGCTTTTAGTCTGTCATAAAAAAAATATATGGGGGGGTTTTTTGTGAACATTTCTGATGCAATAGCGAAGTATTTGAAAATCAATGGAGTAAATCATATATTCGGAATTCATTCAGGCACTATATTGCCTTTATGGGATTCATTTGATTTGGAAGGAATAGAACTTTTAGTAATTAAAAATGAAGGAGGAGCTGCTTATTCTGCGTCTAGATATGCAAGTATTTCAAACAAGAATAAGTTAGCAGTATGTTTAGGAGCAGGAGCAGTAGGCATTTGTAATATGTTTAATGGAATTGGAGATGCCTTTAGAAATAAATCACCTGTATTAATTATATCTGGTTTCATTGATAGAAAAAAAATGAACAAAAACGCTATTCAAGATATGAATGCAGAAAAAATGGTAGAAAATATCACCAAGTATAGTAAAACGGTATTTGATGAGAACGAAATAATAGCAGAATTGGAGAAAGCAATTAAGATTGCTTTAACGCCTCCTTATGGTCCAGTACATATAGCAGTTCCACTTGATATTCAAAAACTAGAATTTAAACAAGAAATACCTAAAGAGGTTAAAATTGTGCCCCATGAAAATGATTATAATGCATTGCTAAAAGTAGCAAAATTAATAGAACAAGAAGAAAAAGGTTTAATAATGGTAGGTAAGGGAAGTAGAGGACTTAAGAGTGAGATTGAGAAACTGGCTGACAAGCTGGGCTGGTATACTATAACAACTCCAGGTGGAAAAGGAAATGTATCTGGAAGTTTTAAGTATAATCTTGGAAATTACGGTTTTGCAGGAACAGATGCAGCAAATCAATATGTAAACAATGGAGATTACAGTTGTTTGTTAGTCCTTGGTTCTAGTTTAGGTGAAGCATCTACAAGGGTTTTTGACGAAAGGCTTGTAAAGAATAAAAAGATAATACATATTGATTGGGATGAAAGTCAGTTTAATAAAGTATTTAGTACGGATATTACTGTAAAAGCCGAATTAGGACAAGCAATTAGATTCATATTAGAGAATGTTAAGGAAAAGGAAAATAAGCCTGAATCCATAAAGGAATGGAATAAACCATATGTTAGAAATCATACCGGATTATCTATGAGACAGGTTATGGAAAATCTTCCTGATGTTATGCCCCAAAATACTCTATACGTTTGTGATATAGGGGGTTGTTTAAATTTTTCATTAAAATACTTGTCGTTACATAAAGAATCAGAGTATGAAGTAAATCTTAACTATGGAGCTATGGGTTCAGCTATTGGTGGAGCTGTAGGAGCTCACTTAGCTAATCCGCAAATGCAAACAGCAGTATTTGCAGGAGATGGTGCATTCTTTATGAATGGATTAGAAATATTAACAGCAAAAGAGTATAAACTTCCGATAGTATATTTTATATTAAATAATGCAAAACTTGAATATGTTGAAAAAGGATATAAGCTTTTATGTAACAATAGAGAAGGTACAGGATTCAAATTTGAAAGATTAGGATTTGAGAATTTAGCTAAATCCTTAAACATTAAGGGTATGACTGTTGAAAAAGTTGAAGATTTAGAAAAAATTCCACAGATCATAAGCAATTTACAGGGTCCATGTATCATTGACTTAATAACTGATGGCAGTGAAGAATTGGATTTCTATGACAGGATTGAGTCATTATCTCTAAGAAAATAATAGTTATAGAAAAAATATTGTGAATTTAAGGGTTTAGGCTGTAATCACATGCCTAAACCCTTATTTACTTTAAAGTTAGATAGTGTTGATTAATTACCATCTGGGACAATTTAAATTTCAGATGGTTTCGTCTATTTTTGAATAGTATTTTTTGTAATGATATAGCTTCTTAGAATAGCTTTTCTTGACATAACAGCAAATTTTATTTCATATAGTATGATAGACAATAATTAGTTTTTTAAGTTGTCAAATCTTTAAACTTATTATTTGAAAGGAATTTTATATGGAAAACCAAGGTGATTTTCTAATAATTTTTCAATTAGGTACTGGACTATTTTGGATTACAACATATATACTCATTATTAAACGTGGATTCCAAGACAAAACATATGGTATGCCCATGGCTGCAATCTGTGCGAATATTTCCTGGGAATTTATTTTTTCATTCATTTACCCACATAATGGTATACAAAATATAATTAATATCATTTGGTTTATGTTGGACATCATTATTGTGTTTCAATACTTAAGATATGGTAGAAGGAAATTGAAGAAATACATATCAGTAAAGTTTTTCTATAAATCTTTTTTTATAACTTTAGTCTTAAGCTTTCTTATTATTACAGCAATTACCTTTGAATTTAAGGATTTTAGCGGAAAATATTCTGCTTTTGCACAAAATCTGATGATGTCCGGTCTTTTTATTCTATTATTGCTAAGGCGGGGTAATTTGAGTGGTCAATCCATATACATTGCAGTTTTTAAAATGATTGGAAGTCTATTTGCCGCTATAGCCTTCATCTTATATTTTGAATCATATTTAATTAAGATAATTTCTATAGCAACTTTAATTTATGATTGGATTTATATTTTTCTTGTATGTAAGTTTAATAGAAAAAAGATTGTTTATAGAAGAATAGTTTAAATTTAAGCAGATATAGGTGATATTTTTATATTTGGTCATCATTGAGATAGATAATTCATTCTGTAATTAGTTATATAGATTATAAGGAAGGAGAAAATAAAGTGACCTTAGCAAAGTTTGTTGACGAACTTCCTATAGTTGAAGTTCTTAAACCTAATGGTATGATTGGGGGAGTACCATTTTATAACATAAGAATGCAGCAATTTAAACAAAAGCTCCATAGAGACCTTCCGGAGACTACCGTATGGGGGTTTGAGGGAAATTATCCCGGACCAGCTATTGAGGTTAATAAGAATCAATGGATTAGGGTTAAATGGGTAAATGACCTTCCAAGCAAACATTTGCTTCCCGTTGATACTACAGTACATGGGGCAGAGGCTGATAAACCTAGAGTTAGAACAGTGGTACATCTTCACGGCGGTGTTGTACGTCCAGACAGTGATGGATATCCCGATGCATGGTTTACAAAAGGATATAAAGAAGTAGGACCTGACTTTACAAGAAAAATATATGATTACCCAAACAGGCAGCGAGGTACTACTCTATGGTATCATGCTCACGCTATTGGTATTACACGTCTTAATGTCTATGCAGGTTTAGCTGGGCCTTATATAATTCGTGACCCTTTAGAAGAATGTCTTAATCTTCCTAAAGGATGCTATGAAATACTTTTACTTATTCAGGACAGATCTTTTAATAACGATGGTTCGCTTTACTATCCAGATGAACCTGATCCTCCTGTACCCGGCGTTTATCCTTCTGTAGTTCCTGATTTCTTCGGTGATAACATATTAGTTAACGGTAAAGTCTGGCCTTATTTAGAAGTTGAACCTAGAAAATATAGATTTAGAATTATAAATGGTTCAAATTCAAGGTTCTATAGAATGAAGCTTTCGTCAGGTCAACCCTTTTATCAAATTGGTACTGATGGGGGTTTACTTGATACACCCATTATAACAAAACAGATTTTATTAGCTCCTGCAGAACGTGCAGACGTTATAATTGATTTTTCTAATTTCATGAGTCACAATATCGTATTAACTAATGACGCTCCTTCTCCCTTTCCAAGGGGAAATCCTGCTGATCCCAATACTGAAGGTCAGATTATGCAGTTTAGAGTATCATTACCTCTTATAAGTCGAGATTTAAGTATTATTCCATACAGATTAAGTTTAATAATACCTTTAAAGGAGAAAGAAGCACGATTAGAAAGAAATCTTACTCTTGTTAGGAGAACAGATAAATACGGAAGAGCCTTTCTTCTTCTTAACGATGAGACATGGGATGACCCAATTACAATTAAACCTCAATTAGGAAGTATAGAGGTTTGGAATCTTATCAATCTAGCCAATTCTACACATCCGATACATATTCATTTAGTTAATTTTCAAATTCTGGATAGACAGTCTTTTGATGTTGAACACTATGAAGAAACTGGAGAAATTCTTACTACTGCACCGGCAGTACCTCCTGAACTCAATGAAAGAGGATGGAAAGATACAGTAAGAGCTAATCCCGGTGAAATTACCAGAATAATAATGAGATTTGTTCCATATACAGGATTGTATCCTTGGCACTGCCATATATTGGAGCATGAAGATCACGAGATGATGAGGCCCTACGAAATTGTAAATTATATCCCTTAAAAAATTTTAACCCTCTAAGCAAATTTGAAAATATTTATCCAAGCAGAAAATACAGAGGGAAAAAGACATTTAATTATAGTAGGATCAATGACAGAAATTAATGTATTTAGCAACCTTTAAAGGAGTATTTAGTAAATTTAGCATGTTGTGTAACGAAGTAGAGTTCTAAGGTAAAGAAATTGTTGATGTAGATGGTGGATGGTGTTGCCTCCGGTATTTAAAGCTTGTGAAATGATTTTCAGTTAGTTTTACATAGTTAAATATAGTTTTAAGAAATGCCTAATAGTAGCCATTTGAGACGAGTGAAGTTTCAAATGGTTTTGTTTGTCTTTAAGTCGTTGTCGGTATTTCAACGGTGAGAGGAGGGAATAGGATTTATTAATAACGACTGCTAAATTAAAAAATGCAAATTATTATTAAAAATGGATAAGTTAATGGTTTAAATATAATATAGAAAAATGAAGGACATGAATCAAATATGCCGAAATAAGAGTAATGAAAATAATTTTTTTGAGTATGGGGAGGTTAAATTATGAGATTAAAAATAGAAAAATTTATTGTCCTTGTTATATTAGCATCTTTATTTCAAGGAATATTTATGATTGATTGTGAATTTGAGTCATATGCATCGGTAGTATCAATAAATCAAAATAGCAATTTATTAGAGAATATAATTGGAAAACATGAATTAATTTCGCAATCTTTAGGAAGTACAGATAAATTTGAATTATCTCTTCTAGAGAATGATAAAACTCAGCAAGAGAAAATAAATGAGGGAAAGAAGTATTTTGATTTAGGGTATTCGCACTATTATGGAATTGGAAGACAAGTAGATTATCTACTGGCTGTTCAATTTTTTGAAAAATCGGCGGAGTTAGAAAATCCTTTTGGGATCTTTGGACTAGGAATGTGTTATTTTTATGGAAAAGGTGTTATAGAAAATGAAGAAAAGGCCGAAGAATATATTAGAAAAGTAAAAAAGTGGATTTTAACTGAAGCTAATAAAGAAGATGCTATTACTCAACATTTGATTGGATGGATGTATAGAGAGGGTGTAGGAGTAGAAAAGGATCGTAAGGAAGCATTAAAATGGTATTTAAAGGCAGATCAACAAGGTTATGCTCCCTCTCAGAATGAGATTGGTATTATGTATTATTATGGTACAGGATTAGAGAAAAATTATAATAAATCATTAGCATGGACTATCAAGGCAGCAGAAAAAGGTTTTGTACCAGCCCAGTATAATATTGGTGTTATGTATAATCATGGGCAAGGTGTAGAAAAAAACTACGAGAAGGCAGTAGAATTGTATAAAATTGCAGCAGAGAAAGGTTATCCCCTCGCTCAATTTAATCTTGCCGGTATGTATCATGATGGTAAAGGAATGGAAAAAAACTACCAGAAAGCAATAGAATTGTATAAGAAGTTAGCACAGCAGGGTCATAGGAGCTCTCAATATTGGCTAGCACACATGTATTCTAATGGTAAAGGAGTAGAAACAAGTAAGGAACAAGCAGCAAAATGGTATGAAAAGGCATCAGAACAAGGTGAACAGTTTTCTCAAGCCTATTTAGCAGAATTATATTTTTTTGGTATAGGAGTAGAACAAAATTACGAGAAAGCAGTAGAATTGTATAAGAAGTCAGCAGAGCAGGGTAATATTAAAGCTTGTGAAATACTTACGTTAATATATAGTAATGGTTTAGGTGTAGAAAAAGATGAAGAAGAAGCAATAAAATGGTATAAAAAGTCTCTGAAGTGGATGAAAAAAGACATGTTACTTGACGAATTACGACCATTATATACAATCAGAAATACACAAGATATTTTAGTATCAAGAATAAGGTTTTTATTTTTTAAACCAGAATTATATGATACTATAGGGAATAAATATAAAGATGGTCTTTATGTAAACCATACTTGTAGTGCTGACTATTGTCAAGCTCCAGTTTATCATAAAAGAGGTTACAATTTAGATAAAAAGTATCTAATATTTTCTGGAATATTGGTTGTAAATAATTCTGATAAAAAAAATACTTCGAATAAATCTTCGGCATATATAGAAATATATGGAGATGGAAAACTTCTCTATAAATCTAATTTAATCAAGAAAGGTGTAAGACCACAGTATTTTGTTGTTGATGTGAAAGATGTTGTTGAAATGGAATTGGTTATTAAGGCTGATAATATAAAATTTGGAATAGTTGATGCAGCATTTTACAAGTAAGCCTTTTTAGAAATATATAGAGTAACAGTACTTCAAACTACCTAATCAAAACATCAGTGTAGTAGTTAATTTTGTCCCTTCACACAACACTGAAATGTGCTATAATTTTTAAGTATCAATATTTACAGCACTTTGGGAATAAATGGTGGCTGGTGTTGCATATGGTCTTTAAAGTTTGTGAAGTGATTTTTAAGAAATTTTACATAGTTAAATATAGTTTTAAGAAATGACTAATAATAGCCATTTGAGACGAGTGAAGTTTCAAATGGTTTTGTTTGTTTTTAGGTTGTTATAGGTATTTCGACGGCGAGAGGGAGTCGTGTACATCGATGGCGACAGCTTTGTAAAATCTATTCAGCTACACTTGAAAGGAGAAGGGGTATTATCAATAATATCCCAATGCTTCAACTCGTTTAGATAAGTCAACAAAAAGGATTTGTAAATTTAGGAGATTTTAAAAACTAGAATTTGCTTTTAACAGAGCTTTGGGTGTTATATTCTAAGAGAATGTCAACAGTTTCTGTTTAGTCGATACCAAAATAAAT
>JANQLB010000058.1 GCA_028280805.1 Tissierellales bacterium | reverse complement strand
TGTCTATTTTTTCATAGTTTACAGGTATATTACCACTAGATGCCTTAGATGCTTCAAACAAATCATCCGTTAAAGTTTTCAATCTATGGGATTTCTGATTAATTATTTCAATATATTCTTTAGCTTTTGATGAATCTTTCTCCATTCTTAATAAATCAACATAAGTAATGATTGAGGTTAAAGGTGTTCTTATGTCATGAGACACATTTGTAATTAATTCATTTTTTAATCGTTCACTTTTAAGTTCATTGTCTACTGTTTTGTTTAAACCGTCAGTTATGCTGTTTATATTTGAAGCAAGCTTTCCAAACTCGCCATTTCCTGCTATATCTATTTTATAATAAATATCTCCATTTTTTATTTTTTCTACTCCTTCTTTAATAGCATTGAATTTTTTCACTCGTTTAGGAGTTAACCAACCTGCAAGCCCTATAGTTATAGCGGCTATAATTACAGTTAACTCCGAACTTATTTTTAAAGCTAAAACAATTAGAAATGGATAACCTATTGCTATCAAAACAATCTTTACTCCTATACTACCGCTTTCATATACATCTTTAAAAAGTCTAAATATCTTATACAAGATAATATAAATCAGTGAATGCTTTAAAATTGTTCTATTTTTTATATGCTTAACTAAAGATAGAACTAGAAGTAACCCTAATATTGAGATTGATGCAGTTATAAGGATTAAAGCTTCATACATATTTCTAAAATATCCAAGACATGATTCAACCCACAATATCATAAGCAATATACACAATCCTATTTTAATATCGTTATATAATCTATCAAAAGAATTCATATGGACTTCTTTATCTTTAAATGATTTTCTACCAATAATGATTAAAAGATATATAAATGAAACCACTAATCCTAATAAAAAAGCTCCTAATCTATATAAAAAATTTGTAATAATTACTTTATCCTCTTTCCATTTTTCAATTTGAAGATTTAAAAATTCTTCTGTAAATGAAATATAAAAAACATTGTTATTGTTAACTAATACATCTGAATCCAGATGAACTAAATAATAATCATTATTTTGTATAATCTCTGATGGGAAAACTTCTGTTTTGTACCTATCAAATATCATATACGAAGGGTAAGATTTAAAATGTTCTCTTTCTGTATTATTGGTATTAGTAAAAAACTTTTCCCCATCACTGACATAATAAATTATTCCCTTTTCCTTACATTCACCTAATCTTCTTATGAGTTCATTATATCTGTTTAAATGTTCATAAATTAAATTCTCTCTCGCTTTAGAAATTTTATCAGCATATACTTCTTTGAATATATTATAGTTTTCCTCATAATTTAAATTGGGATTATAGTTTTTAGAATTATGCTTAAAATCCGTAAACAGAAGTTCTTCTTCTCTTTTTATTTCATACTCGCTAATAGTGCCACCACTCATAATATGTTCTTCATCCATATATACTGTTGTTAGTTGTATTATAATGTTTAATATATCTCTGCTTTCATTAGCATACTCTCTACTTTGATAATAACTACTTTCAGTAAAAAGATAAAACCTACCATGATTAGTTTCTAAACCAATTGCAAATGGATAAATCACACCAGTAAAACATGCTATAACAATTAAAAAAACTATAATTTTTGTTATTATTGAATGACTATATCTTCTCGATTTTATATCCAATTCCCCACACCACCTTTAAATATTTTGGCTCTTTGGGATTTATTTCAATCTTTTCCCTTATTTTTCTGATATGGACTGCAACTGTATTTTCTGCATTAAATGCTGGTTCTTTCCAAATCTTTTCATAAATTTCATCTATAGAGTACACTCTACCCGCATTAGCTGTTAAAAGCTTTAGTATCTTATATTGTACTGGAGTAAGCTTCACTTCATCACCGTCAACAGTGATAATCTTACTTTCATCATCTATAACAAGTTCTCCGGTTTTATAGATATTCTCCTTTGTTTCAAGACTTCCTAATGTTGTATATCTTCGCAGTTGAGATTTAACCCTTGCTATTAGCTCTAAAGGATTGAACGGCTTGGTTATATAATCGTCA
>JANQLB010000057.1 GCA_028280805.1 Tissierellales bacterium | reverse complement strand
TGTCTATTTTTTCATAGTTTACAGGTATATTACCACTAGATGCCTTAGATGCTTCAAACAAATCATCCGTTAAAGTTTTCAATCTATGGGATTTCTGATCAATTATTTCAATATATTCTTTAGCTTTTAATGGATCTTTCTCCATCCTTAATAAATCAACATAAGTAATGATTGAAGTTAAAGGTGTTCTTATGTCATGGGACACATTTGTAATTAATTCATTTTTTAATCGTTCACTTTTAAGTTCATTGTCTACTGCTTTGTTTAAACCGTCAGTTATGCTGTTTATATTTGAAGCAAGCTTTCTAAACTCGCCATTTCCTGCTATATCTATTTTATAATAAATATCTCCATTTTTTATTTTTTCTACCCCTTCTTTAATAGCATTAAATTCTTTCACTCGCTTAAGAGCTAACCAACCTGAAAACCCTATAGTTGTCGGAGCTATAACCATTAAAGCCCGATAACTTATTTCTGAAGTTAAAACAATTAGAACCGGATAACCTATTGCTATCAAAACAATCTTTACTCCTATACTACCGCTTTCATATACACCTTTAAAAAATCTAAATATCTTATAAAAGATAATATAAATCAGTGAATGTTTTAAAATTGTTCTATTTTTTATATGCTTAACTAAAGATAGAACTAGAAGTAACCCTAATATTGAGATTGATGCAGTTGTAAGAATTAAAACTTCATAAATATCTCCAAAATATCTAAGACATGATTCAACCCACAATATCATAAGCAATATACACAATCCTATTTTAATATCGTTATATAATCTATCAAAAAAATTCATATAAACTTCTTTATCTTTAAATGATTTTCTACCAATAATGATTAACAGATATATAAACGAAAGCACTAATCCTAATAAAAAAGCTCCTAATCTATATAACCAATTTGTAACAATTGCTTTATCCTTTTTCCATTCTTCAATTTGAGGATTTAAAAATTCTTCTGTAAATGAAATATAAAAAACATTGTTATTGTCTGTTAATTCATGACCTTTCCTATTAACCCAATAAAAATCATTATTGTGATTAATTTCTCCTGGATACACGTCTGGAGCCATATTAATCTCATATATCATATATGACGGATAAGATCTAAAATGTTTGCTTTCTGTATTATTGGTATTAGTAAAAAACTTTTCTCCATCACTGACATAATAAATTATTCCCTTTTCCTTATATTCACCTAATCTTCTAATGAGTTCATTATATTTGTTTAAATCTTCATAAATTAAATTCTCTATTACCTTAGAAATTTTATCAGCATATACTTCTTTGAATATATTATAGTTTTCCTCATAGTTTAAATTAGGATTATAGCTTTTAGAATTATACTTAAAATCCGTAAACAGAATTTCTTCTTCTCTTTTTATTTCAGACTCTCTAACAGTTCTTCCACTCATAATATTTTCTTCATCTCTATATTCTATCATTAGGTCTGTTATGATTCCTATTATATTTCTGCTTTCATCCATATACTCACTACTTAGATAATAACTATCTTCTAAAACAATACTAAAGACATCATAATTATTTTCATAAACAATTACAAATGAATAAATTGCACCGGTAAAACATGTGATAACAATTAAAAAAACTATAATTTTTGTTATTATTGAATGACTATATCTTCTCAACTTTATATCCAATTCCCCACACCACCTTTAAATATTTTGGCTCTTTAGGATTTATTTCAATCTTTTCCCTTATTTTTCTGATATGTACTGCAACTGTGTTCTCTGCATTAAAGGCCGGTTCTTTCCAAACCTTTTCATAAATTTCATCTATAGAGTACACTCTACCTGCATTAGCTGTTAAAAGCTTTAGTATCTTATATTGTACTGGAGTAAGCTTCACTTCATCTCCATCAATAGTAATAATCTTACTTTCATCATCTATAACAAGTTCTCCGGTTTTATAGGTATTCTCATTTGTTTCAAGACTTCCTAATGTTGTATATCTTCGCAGTTGAGATTTAACCCTTGCTATTAGCTCTAAAGGATTGAACGGCTTGGTTATATAATCGTCA
>JANQLB010000044.1 GCA_028280805.1 Tissierellales bacterium | reverse complement strand
CAAAATTCTTTAATCTCTACTAAAGAGGTATTTTCATATTCTTGAATTTCTTGAACAGTTTTGTTAACATGATTTAATAAATCAATAATTTTAGTACTTCCCGTTGATCTGACTCTTAAAGGCAGTGTATTAATAAATAAACCTACCATATTTTCTATACCGGAAAGCTCTAAGTTTCTTCCTGATACCGTAATTCCAAATACTACATCATCTGTATTTGTATATCTCTGAAGTAATATTCCCCATGTACTGTATAATAGAGAAGCTAATGTTATTCTTTTTTCTTTAACAAATTCATCTACTCTTCTAACAAGAGTATCAGACATTTTAAAGCTTATATTACCTACCTCTGATGACTTCTCGTTTATTTCTATTTTTCTAGATATTATAGTATTCGATTCCAAATCCTCCATATATTTTTTCCAAAATTCTCTTTTTTTACTTGTATCCTGCTTGTGAAGCAGCCTTATAAATTCTTTTAGCTTATTTTTCACAGGATTTTTGTAAGTTTTTCCTTCTATTAAAGTATTATAGCCTTCAAAAAACTCTTTAAGTATTATTCCGGTACTCCATCCATCATATAATATATGATGGTTACTAATTATCATTTCATATTTCTCATTATCCAGTTTACAAAGATAGACTCTAAAAGGTACTTCTTCTAAATTGAACTTGTTTTTCCTATCATTTATTTTTATTTCACTTAATAATTCTTCTCTCATATCCACATCTTCATGAGATAAGTCACGTTCAATGATTTCTACCTCGTGATGTTTTAATATTATTTGTACCGGTTTTTTTAGTTTCTTCCATCTAAATAATGTTCTAAGCATTTCATTAGACTGTACTACAAGGTTCCATGCCTCTTTAAAAGTATAATAATCTACTGCTCCTTCCATTTCTAAACTTAACTGTTCAAAATAATGATTACTTCTTTGGTCCTTTAAATAATGAAACAGCATACCTTCCTGCATAGGTGTCAGTGCTATAATATCTTCTATATTTTTCTTGTCAACTTTACTTGAAATATTCATATGATTATCTCCCCCATTATTTATTTTAATATCTCACTTAAGCTGTCTTTATTAAGATTAACAATTTCAAAACTCAGGTAATTCAAATTTATTTATATCTCAGCATGGTAACTAAAATAGCTACCACACTGAGTAAATTCTATTAAGCAAATTTTTTAATATTTAAATACGTAGTAGTCTTATCCGAATACTATATAGTTCTTTACTCATAGCTTTAGAAGCCGGAGTATTGGAATTTTGAGTTTCTGTATTAACTTAATTTTCAAATTTTTTAACTAATAATATTTTCTCATCTCTTTACCTACCTTTTCCTTTTTATTGTTACTTGAAGTCTTTGCCTATTTGTATTCTCATAATCATTATAAGATGAATCTGATTTACAGCTGAAAAACGATAACATCTTTTCATATTCTGATAGTATATGTGCTATTGTTTCAACTGTAAATAATTTATTCCAGTAATTTGCATGAAGCTCAATACCATTTTTTCTCTCAGTAACATACATTGCAAGCTCACACTTCGCTTCATTTGAATTCTCTACATAAATCGGCTCAAAAGATTTAATTATAAGATTTTTATAACCATCATCTAAATTAAGCATATTAAAAAATACTGATGCTTTAGGATATGGCATGTCCAGCTCTTTTACTAAAACCTCTAATGGGTAGCTTTGATACTCAAAGAATTTAAGTGTATCTTCATTAACTCTTTTTAAAAAGTCTATATATTTTTCATCTTTTGTAATATCATTTTTAACTATAACTGAATTTACGAAAAATCCAAT
>JANQLB010000026.1 GCA_028280805.1 Tissierellales bacterium | reverse complement strand
TGGTGTCTAAGATAAAAAATGATGCTGTAGTAATTAATGAGCAAGTAATTAATATAATGAAAAGATACGAAAATAAGTGAATTATTCATACCTGACCCCACGCACATTCATCAATATCTTGATCTATAATCTATGTTTTTAATATAATCGGGTGTAAAGGTGATTTAAGCTATTTAATATTTTGGCAATATCAAAGCATGAGACAACTCATAAACTGCTGTTAAAACCGAAAATAAAGCGCGGGATTTCTCTAAAGCATGAAAAAAATAATTAATATACATAATATTCCATCGGAAATATCTAAGAGGGGTAAAAGTGGCTTTGTGATTTTTAATCAAGTAAAAATACTATCATTTAATATTTTGTTACTACAATTCATAAAAACTAAAAAAATATATCAATTTTTATAAATTCAGCAGGAAATCGGCAAAAAATCTAGAATTATTAACTATACAAAATATACATTTTGCGACATTCGTCCAAAAAAGGGAGGTTTTATATATGAATGATACTCCAATAATTCTAGATGATTTTTTAAACTATATACAAACAATTAAAGGAAAATCAATAAACACAGTAACTGAATATCAATATGATTTAAGAACGTTTTTTAGATTTCTTAAGATAAGATATAAAATAATAAAATCAGATGTAGATTTTAATGATATTGACATATCAGATATAGATATTAATATTATTAAAAGAGTTACTTTGCAAGACCTCTACTCTTTCATCTCTTATGTAGATAAAGAACGTAACAATAAAAACAATGCTAAAGCTCGTAAAGTTGCAAGTCTTCGTTCGTTTTATAATTATCTTTATTCTAAGGTAAAATTAATTGAAGACAACCCTACTATAGACTTGGAATTTCCTAAAACTGATTCTAGACATCCCGTGTATTTAACTTTAGAGGAATCTATGAATCTTTTAGATGTAATTGATGGAGAATTTAAAGAACGTGACTATGCAATTATAACATTATTCTTGAACTGCGGATTGCGTTTATCCGAGTTAGTTAGTATAGATATTGATAGGATTAAGGATGATACCCTTACGGTTATAGGTAAAGGAAATAAAGAAAGAACTATATATCTTAACAATTCGTGTATTGATTCAATTAATAAGTATTTAGAGGTTAGGCCTTCTAAGGGAGTTAAAGATAAAAAAGCTCTTTTTATAAGTAGAAAAAATAATAGATTAAGCCCTAAAGGCGTTCAATACGTAGTAAAAAAATACTTAAAGAAAGCTGGGTTAGATACTGACAAATACTCTCCTCACAAACTAAGACATACAGCAGCTACTCTCATGTATAAGCATGGAAATGTTGATATTAGAGCTTTACAGCAGCTGCTGGGACATGAAAATGTTTCTACTACTCAAATTTATACACATATTGATGATGAGCGTTTAAGAAAAGCTGTAAAAAACAATCCTCTTTCACAAATAAGTATGAAAAAAACGACTTAAAATATTAATAGATTTATATAAATATATCATAAGCCACAAAAAAAGTCGTTTTTGTGGCTTTCAGTACGTAAAAAACAAATTTTTTATTCATTTCTAAGTTATTATTCACGAACGTTAACTTTTCCCTTCGTTTTTACAAGAATTTTCTCCATCATATTTAGACAATTAATTACGACATAATATTTCGACAAAATAAGCATAGAATTATACGACAAATTAATTTATTTTTCCTTACGAAGGATCATAGATTGAAAATCCATATTTCTTTTTTCAAGAGAAATCACTGAAAATTCTTCTACTTTAAAGAATTTCTTTACTATATTTTTAATATCTTGATTTTCATAAAAGGAAAAAAATCTTTTAGGCTTATAGAAATCGTCTTTCCAGATGCCTTCAGAATTAAGACCTCCATATACTCCAATGTACAATAATCCATTAGGTCTTAAGGTTCTTCTTATATTAATTAAAACCTCCTCAAAGCTATTCTTTGGAACATGAAGTAATGTATTTAATGCCCAAGCAGCATCAAACATTTGTCCTTGAAAATCTATATTATAAAAATCCATTACATAGGCATCTAAACCTTTTTCAAGACAATATATAATCATTTGTTTTGAAAAATCGATACATGATACATGTATTCCTTTGTCTTTGAAATATTTACCATAATATCCAGCTCCAGCTCCTATGTCGAGTAGTGTTGTTTTTTCTTCTTTATGTAAGTATTTTAACATCTTATTCATCTCATTAATCTTCCAGTCCTCAATCTCTTTTCTATCTCTAAGATTATAGTTTTTTTCATAGCTTTCTTTAAGATTTATTTTTACATCATTATCCATATTAATCACCTCCGTTGTTTATTGAGAATCAGTCTTCAATAGGTATTCTAAGAGTTTGTCCGGCAATAATATTTGCGTTTTCCATATTGTTATATTTCATTATATTATACACTACTCTTCTAGTGTCAAGATTCTTGGGGTTATTGTCTTTAGCAATATCCCATAATGTATCCCCTCTCTTTACAGTGATTTCTTCCCATCTTTCATATGTATTACTATAAGCCTTATTAAAGTTAAAGACACTTCCTAATATTAATCCTAGAATTGATATAACAATAACCATAAAAGTAATAAATCTAGTTTTACTTATTATTCTTAGTCGTTTTCTCGTTTTTCTTTTTTCTGTAATAAATATATTTTCCATTAACATCCCTCCAAGAACATTAGTTCGCTATATTTTCATTATAAGAGAACGTACGTTCCAAGTCAATAGATTTTTAAAAATTTTTACAAAAAATAATTTTTAAATTTTTTGTAAAAACAACGAACAAACGTTTGATAATTTGGATTTTATGTGTTATAATATTTGTAAAATAAATAAGTGGGGTGTTGCTATGTATGAAGATTTATCAGATAAGCAATTAAGTATTTTAAATTTCATAAAGAGAGAAATACAAACTAAAGGTTATCCCCCTGCTGTTAGAGAAATCTGCAAAGCAGTTAATTTAAAATCTACTTCTACTGTTCATGGACATTTAGCAAAATTAGAAGAAAAAGGCTACATAAGAAAAGATGCTACTAAGCCTAGAGCTATAGAAATACTTGATGATAGTGAAAATGAAGGTATATTTTCTAGAAAAGAAATCATTGATGTACCAATAGTAGGCAGGGTTACTGCTGGAGAACCTATATTAGCTGTTAAAAACATTGAAGATATGTTTCCTGTTCCTTTGGAATTTGTACAGAATAAAACTGCTTTTATGCTTGTTGTTAAAGGAGAAAGTATGATAGAAGCCGGAATTCTTGATGGAGATTATGTTCTTGTTCAAAAACAGAATGTAGCTTCTAATGGAGATATTGTTGTTGCTTTATTAGGCGATGAAGAAGCCACAGTAAAAACCTTTTATAAAGAACAGGATTATATAAGACTACAGCCAGAAAACCAAACAATGAGTCCTATTCTTTCTAATGATGTTAAAATATTAGGAAAAGTTATAGGTGTTTTTAGAAATCTAAATAATTAACTGACCTTTTAAATTTATTGGTCAGTTTTTTTGTTGGTATGAAAATTCATGTTAAGACTCTAATAATAGAAACTGTAAAGTTAGTTAACACTATTCAAGTTTAACTAACTTATTGATATATAAGTTGTTTAAGCTTTTTATTATTCCGAGTTTACAATGTTCATAAGTAAGTCCGCCTTGATAGTAAGCTATGTATGGTTTCCTAATAGGTGCATCAGCACTTAATTCAATAGATGAACCTTGGACAAAGCCCCCTGCTGCCATGATAACTTGATCTTCATATCCAGGCATATCCCATGGTTCTGGTGAAACATAAGAATCAACAGGCGAAGCACTTTGTACTCCTTGACAAAATTTAATAATAGATTCTTTGTTTTTAAATTCGACTCCTTGTATTATATCACTTCTATTCTCATCTATATCAGGTATAATTTTAAATCCTAAGTCTTTATATACTATTGCAGTTAATAATGCACCCTTTAAAGCTTCTGAAACGATATTAGGTGCTAAAAACAGCCCTTGTAAAGTATTTCTAGTAGTTCCAAAGGTCAGACCACATTCTTTACCTATACCCGGAGCAGTACTTCTATTTGCAACTATTTCTATTAGCTCACTTTTACCAGCTATATACCCTCCGGTAAGAGCTAATCCACCACCGGGATTTTTAATTAATGATCCTGCAATTATATCAACTCCAACATCTGTTGGTTCTAGCTTATCAAGAAATTCTCCATAGCAGTTATCTACGAATATAATGATATCTTTACTATGTTTTTTTATTTGTTTTACAGCTTCTTTAATATCATTTATTGATATAGCTTTTCTATCGCTATATCCGGTTGATCTTTGTATTAGTATAATTTTAGTTTTATGTGATATATTACTTAGTACATTTTTTATATCAATATTTCCACCTTTGTCTAAATTAATCTCTTTATAATTTATCCTATAATCTTTTAACGTTCCCTTAGCATTACCTTTTACTCCAATTACTTTTTGTAGAGTATCGTAAGGACTGCCTGTTATGGACATTAGCTCATCTCCAGGCCTTAAAATTCCAGAAAGAGTTAAAGTTATAGCATGAGTTCCAGATACTATGGTAGGTCTTACTAAGGCATCTTCAGTGTTAAAAACATAAGAATATATTTCTTCAACCTTTTCTCTTCCTATGTCGTCATATCCATAACCTGTATTCCAATGAAAATGAGTAGCATTTAGTCTAGCTCTCTGCATAGCTTCTATAATTTTATATTGATTATATTCTTTTATTTCATTAATCTTTTTAACTTTTGTTTCTAGTTTACTTTCCTTACTTAAAACATATTTTACAACTTCTTTTTTAACCTCAAAAAGTTTACATAATATATTTATTGTATCCTTACCCATTACTTCACCTCGTAACTTATCTTTTGTTTATAAAAAAATTTAATCATTCAAAATTATCTTCATTATCTCCCATATCTTGATAACATATTGGACATATTTCTGTTTTAAGAAGTTGCTTTTTCATATCTAATGGAGCAAATTTCTTTCCATCTTTTAATCCTTGTTTATAACCATATCTTCTTCCGGAAGCATACCCTAATAAAAAAATTAATAAGAAGAAGATTATATATGTAATTATATCCATTTTTTATCCTCCCATTTAATACTGTATTCTAAAAATTCAATTAATAAGAAAACTATTAAGCATATAACTAGTTTTAAAGCATCTATTTTAAGAGTAATCAAAACTAAAATTACACTAATCAGTATAGATTCAACTACACCTAATTTAAATGCAAGATTTTTATTATTGTAGTATTTATCTTTGTTAATGTCAATTATATCATCAATTAGCTGTGTTATAAATATTATTATTAAGGAACTGACCATTTCGTTAAAACCTAGAAAAATAACTAGAATTATAAAGATTAATATAGATTCTTCATAGCCTTTAAGATTAAAGGTTAGCTTTCTATTGAAATCACTTATCATACCAACTATATATGCACTTGATACCAGTGAAACTGATGTTTCTAAATTTAATAAGCAAGATATTGAAAAAATTATTATGCTGTATGGTAGAATACCCTTACCCATGTTTTCTATAATTTTACTAAAAATAGTTTTATCATTATCTAAATAATCATCTATAAGTTTTATTGTAATACCTGTTAATATTACCGAGCCTAGAATATTAAAACTAAATACATCGAATAACAAAAGATTTCACCTCATCAAAGCCATAACTGTATTTTGCTGAAATAGGAATCATATATCTATTTGGATATTCATCTTTTAATATCTTTAAACCTTGTTTATCACTGTCTAAATCTATCTTATTAGGTAATAGTATATATCCCCTTCTAATCATGCCAAAATTAATTATCTGCCTATCAATCTGACTAATTATATTTCTATTTAATAATAAAGAGATGTCTATGATATGTAAAATTATATCTGCTTCATCAATTTTTTCTAGAGTTTGAATTATTCCGTTTCTAACGTTTAGACTTGGATGAATTCCATCATCGAAACCGCTGGTATCTATGAGTTTTAGATGTTTTCTGCCTTTGTAAACCGGAATTTTAATTTCAATTTTTTGTACACATTGTGTTTTAAATTCTTGATTTGATGAAAGACTTTTTCTTGCGCTTTCTATTGACATCTCTTTATTTAGAATTTTACCATCAGGAAATTCTTGCGTTAAATATATTTTATTTATACCTAGATATTGTGCAAAGTTTATCATAAATAAAGTTTTTCCTGCATTTGGTCTTCCTATAATAACAGTTTTTTTCAATATTTATCATTCCCCTCTATGTCTGCTGTATATAGGTATAATAAATCTTCCTTGGAAATATCTTTCTTTTTTTGTAATCTTAATGCTTGCTTTCTTATGGATTTTTCAATAATATTTCTTACTAATCTTGCATTACCGCTATTATAGCAGTCATTATAATTAGTTAGTATATTTTTTAATCGAACTAAAGCTCCTTTTGTTAGCTCATATTGTCTTTTTTTAGCCATTAGTTTTGCAATTTCTATCAGTTCATCTGTATCATAATCTTTGAAGTCAACATGTATCGGAAATCTAGATTTTAGACCAGGGTTAGTTTGTAAAAAGTTTTTCATCTCATATTCGTATCCAGCCAATATTAAGATTAGATTATCCTTGTAATCTTCCATAGATTTTACTAATGCATCAATTGCTTCTTTACCAAAATCCTTATCTCCTCCTCTTGCTAAAGAGTAAGCTTCATCTATAAACAAGATACCGTCTAATGCTTTTTTAACTTGTTCTCTAACTTTTAAAGCTGTGTGTCCAATATATTCACCTACAATATCTGCTCTTTCTATTTCTATTAAGTGTCCTTTCTCTAATACTCCCATTTCTTTAAACAGCTTTCCAATAAGTCTAGCTACAGTTGTCTTGCCTGTACCTGGATTACCTTTGAAAATCATATGCAAAACTATAGGTTCAGCTAATAAGTTTTTCTCCTTTCTTTTCTCTTGTATTTCTACAAATGCAATAATTTCTTTAATAAGTTTTTTAACATTAGTTAGCCCAACTAAATTTTGAAGTTCTAGAAGTATGGCTTGCATGCCTTCGTAATCATCATCCTTATTTTTTAATACTTTTCTTTTTTCTTTTGCATTAAATAACTGATCAAAAGTTTGATTTAAGCTTACTTTACCATACTTATATAAGGCTAATATATCATTATTCATATAATCACCTCAAAATAGTTGCTATTATTATAATATGCTTAAAAAGTTAAAAAAGTGAATATATAAAAAAATAAGTTAGCACAAATAATGTGTTAACTTATTTTAATATTACGATATATAATCTAACCATACTTTATAAGAATTTCAGTGTAGACCTTTATTATAATGAGAAACGTCTTTTTAATAATCTATGGTGGAGCTTTAACTCTATCTGAACGCATCAATTAGAATATTTGTATTTTTTATTAATTTCTCAATTCTAACTATTAAACTTCTTAAAAACTATTTTTACTTAAATAAGTATCTCCTCAATGACAGGACTGCACATACCGCCACCGCCACTATTATCTTTAGCAGATACAATACTTACTGATAACAGAAATACTAATGATATACAAGCTAAAATTTTTAATAATTTTTTCATGTTTTAATCCCTCCTTTTAGTCTTTTTATAAAATAAATATCTTAACCTGCCTAGATAACCGTATAGTTTTTCAGTATAGTAGTTATCTTCAATATCATCGTCATCAGTTTGTTTTATTAGATGAACAAGTATATTCTTTAATTTAACACCGTATTCTTCATCTTTAAATTTGCTTATTCTATCTACTACAAGTTCAATAGCATCTAAGATGAATCTTTTTTCAAATGAATAATTATCTGATAGTCTAATAAATTCTAATAGTTTATCTACTGCTTCACCAAAATCATGTTTTCTTAATATAATACGTATATATGTATCAAAATATATAATACACTCTTTAGGATTACTCTTATCAAATATTTCAAAACATTTTTCTATCCATTCAGTAGCCTGTTCAATCTTTTTATTGCTGTAATAAAGCATAGCAAGATTGTTATATGTCATTGCCAGCCCATAAATATGATTCTCTGCTTTAAATAGTTCTAATCCCTTATCATAAGCATGCCTGCTGTCAAGAGGTCTTTTTACTTTCCAATAATATCTCCCTAAATCATTATAGGTAAATCCTTTTTTTACATTATCATGAGAGTATTCTAAAGCTTTATATGCTAGTTTTTTAGCATTATGATAATCTTTAGTATAGATAGATGAAATAGTGTATTCATGGTAATATCTCCATAAGACATTATCTGATATTTTATCATCAATTAGTTTTCTGCAATTTTTAAAAGTATTTATGGAAGATTCATAGCTAAGAATTTCATAATAACCTACACCTATACTAATCAAGTAATTTACTAAAGTTTCTTTTATGCGAATATCGCAGTCATCACTAATATTTTGTAAAATATATACTGCATTTTCTACATACCTGATAGCTTTAGGAATATTACCCTCTTTATAATATGATATGCCGATTTCTTTATTTATATGAGCAGTTTCAAACATCATTTTATTTTCTATAAAAATATCTTTTACTTTAAATAATAATTCTCTATCGTTATAATAATCATGATTGTCCAAATTATCTACAATATCGTCATATAAATTTTTAAGTTCATCATGATTAAAACTATCTTTCTCCTCCAAATCTTCCAGAAAAATTCTTTTAGATTTTTCCATATTATCTCCCCCATAGTTTATATATATATATTTTGCATTAAGTGTAATATAATATAATTTAATTAAATTAAATTATACTACAATTAACTATCTAAATCAATAATTAGTATAACAAAGAGTATAAGGAAAATTTAAAATATATTTCTAAGCCTGTTTTTATCAAATATTTTTTTCTTATGAATATAAGTTTCTGCGAAAGTAAAGTACATAATTAAAACTCCTTTAGCTTGCTTATACTAAAGGAGTTTATTGCAACTTCAGTTGATACTATTCATTTTATTTTTCTGATTTTGAGTATCCATTAGTAGGTTTATGTAAAAAATTTACTGAAGCATTAGGTGCAATTGTTGAAATAGCATGCTTATATATTAATTGTTGTTTTCCTTCACCTTCTAATACTATAGTGTAATTATCAAATCCTTTAACATGACCCTTTAATTGATAACCATTAACCAAGAAAACAGTTATTGATATGTTTTCCTTTCTAACCTTATTTAAAAATATGTCCTGTAAATTAATATTGTTTTTCAAAAAAATCCCCTCCATTAAATTATATAAAAAATCAAGTAAGTTAGATTCCCTTAATAGAAATCTAGTTTGTTTTTAACGGTGCATAAAATTATACACTAAATACACTTTTAGTAACAAGAACTATCAAACTAATTCTAATTTTTTCTTTGTATAATTAAGAATCTCATCAACAATATCCTGTTGAGTTTTAAATTCATCAACATTTATCCATTTGATTTTTTTATCACGTCTAAACCATGTAAGCTGTCTTTTAGCAAATCTTCTAGAATCTCTTTTTAAAACTCGAACTGCTTCTTTATAATCATATTGATTGTTTAAGTATTTGATGATCTCCTTATATCCTAATCCCTGCATAGAGGTTAAGGTTTCATTGTAGCCCTTTTTAAGTAAGGACTTGACCTCATCTATTAATCCCTTTTCAAGCATTAAATCTACTCTTAAATCAATCCTTTTATATAGTTCTTTTCTATCTATATTTAAGGTAATCATAGCTATTTTATAAAGATGGTTAGGTTTTCTAAAATCTTTATAATATGTTGACATAGGTTTTCCTGTCTCATGGTATATTTCCAATGCTCTAATTACTCGTTTTGTATCATTAAGATGTATTCTGTCTAAGGAATCAGGATCAATTAGTTTAAGCTTTTCATACAAATATTCATTACCATATTTTTCTATATCGTTTTCACATTTTTTTCTAAACTCTTTATTACTAACGGCTTTAGTGAAATCTAAATCATATATTAATGAATTAATATATAAACCAGTACCACCTACTACAATAGGCAGTTTTTTTCTGTTATATATATCTTTAATATAGAAATTAGCTCTTTCTTGAAAATCTGATACCGAAAATTTCTCATCCGGATAAATTTCATCAATCATATAATGCTTAATGTCCTGCATCTCTTCTTTAGTTACTTTAGCTGTACCTATATTCATATACTTATAAATCTGCATAGAATCAGATGAAATAATCTCTCCATTTAATTTCTTAGCTACTTCTATGGAGGTACTGGTTTTTCCGACAGCTGTAGGACCAGCCAATATTAGAATAGGGATTTTCTCAATCATTAGTTCCACCTTTTTTACTGTATCCTCTTAAATTTTTTTTCAATTTCATATTTTGTCATTTTGATAATAATTGGGCGACCGTGAGGACATGTAAACGGCTCATCGGTACATTTTAAATCAGCTATTAGTTTATTTATCTCAATATTCTTTATATTATAGCCTGCTTTAATTGCAGCTGTACATGCCATTTTAATAATTTTTTCAACTCTTAAATCATAGTTGCTTTGTATATTTGTACTTAATTTATCAAGTATATCCAGAAATAATTTTCTAGAATCAGGTTCTCCAAATATCATTGGAACTCCTCTTAAGATAACAGAGTTTATGCCAAAGCCTTCAACTAAGAATCCGGCCTTTTCAAATATAGAACTATATTCGTTTATCAACTGAATTTCGCTGTGAGTCAGTTCTATTATTTCAGGTGCTAGAAGTTCTTGGATTACTAATTTTTCTTGACTGTATTCCTTCATTAATCTTTCAAACATAATTCTTTCATGTGCAGCATGCTGGTCTATTAAATAAAATTCCTTATTATCTGTATCTTGAGCTAAGATATACGTATTAAAAAGACTTCCGATAATAATTAAATCTGGAAGGACATATTTTAAACTGTTATTGTTGTAACTTTCTTCATCAGAAGATTTGCGTTCAAATATTTCAACGACTTGTATATTATTCTTTATTGGTGATTCCTTTTTTGTATAATTATTTTCAGATAAAGAGTCTAATTGCTTTACATTATCAGTAGAATCTATAATAGTATTAGCAGTATTATCTATTTTATTTACTTTGCTTAATTTATTAAATCCATCTATAAAACTTTGCTGCTGATCTTTATTGATATTTTTTTCTTTAGTAATGGTAACCTTGGGTATAAGATTATGACTGCTTAAAACATCATTAACAGTCTTAGATATAATGTTATAAAGTTTCTCTGAGTTTTCAAATCTTACTTCAGTTTTTGTTGGGTGAACATTAACGTCAATCTTACTGCTATTCATTTCAATATATAAAATAAATACAGGGAATCTATTTATAGGTAATAAAGATTTATATCCTTTTTCTACAGCATTTGATAGTCCCTTGTCAACGATATACCTTTCATTAATAAAAATATATTGATAACTTCGGTTTCCTCTCGTGTAACTAGGGTTAGATATTAATCCTTTTATTTTAATATCATCACCATTGTAGTTTATTTTAAACAGAGAGTTTATAAATTCCTTTCCAAATAAGCTGTATATAGTATTTTCAACCTTTCCATCTCCAGGAGTCTTTAATATAAGTTTATCATCTTTTATATATTTAAATGAAATATTAGGATTACTTAATGCTAACCTATATACTATATTACTTATTTGACTAGCTTCGGAATTATCGCTTTTTAAAAATTTTTGTCTTACCGGTACATTATAAAATAAGTTTTGAATAATGATAGTTGTTCCATAAGGGGATCCAACTTCATTATGAGTAGTTAGTTGCCCTGCTTGAAATTTAGCTTGAAATCCGCTGATATTATCACGTGTTCTAGTGATTATTTCTAATTGGGATACTGCTGTTATACTAGCCAACGCTTCCCCTCTAAATCCTAAAGACGTAACTTTTTCTAAGTCTTCTAATGAAGTAATTTTACTTGTAGAATGTCTTAGAAATGCAAGCTCAATATCATCCTTATTAATTCCAGTACCATTATCCGTAACCCTGATATATTTTTTTCCTCCGGATTTTATCTCTATTATAATGGTAGAAGAATCTGCATCAATAGAGTTTTCTACTAATTCTTTAATGACGGAAGATGGTCTTTCAATAACTTCCCCGGCTGCTATTTTATTTATAGTTTTTTCATCTAAAAGTTTTATGATCTTTGACATAATATCTCTCCTAAGATTATATATCTTTGGTTTGTTTAATTAATTCATATAAAAGGTTCATAGCATCAAGAGGAGTAACTGTCATTATATCAATATTTCTTATTTTTTCTATTATTTGATTCTGCTTGATGCTAAATATATCTAATTGTATACTGCTTTCACTTGTAGAAGCATTATTGTTCTTACGTTGATTAGTCTTAGTGGTTTTAGTATCAGGATTTTGACTAATAGTTATTGCACTTTCTTCTGTAAATTCAGATTTATTTATATCTCTTTGTTCCAACCGGGCTAATATATCTTTTGCTCTACCTATTACCTCGTGAGGTACACCTGCCAATCTAGCTACTTCTATTCCGTAGCTTTTATCTGCTCCACCTCTTTTGATTTTTCTTAAGAATATAATATCTTTTCCTTTTTCTTTAACAAATATTTTATAGTTTTTAATACCTTCAATTTTACCTTCTAATTCGGTTAATTCATGGTAATGTGTAGCAAAAAGAGTTTTAGCTCCTATCTTAGCTCTGTCACTTATATATTCAATAACAGACCAAGCAATACTTAATCCATCATATGTACTGGTACCTCTACCTATTTCATCTAATATGATAAGGCTGTTTTTAGTTGCATTGTTTAAGATATTGGCTACCTCACTCATTTCAACCATAAAGGTACTTTGACCATGTGCTAAGTTGTCAGAAGCTCCTACTCTAGTAAAGATCTTGTCTACTATTCCGATATTAGCATTTTCTACAGGAACAAAGCTTCCTATCTGACACATTAAAGCTATTAATGCTACTTGTCTCATATATGTGGATTTACCAGCCATGTTTGGACCTGTTATTATAGAAATTCTATTTTCATTGTTATCTAAATAAGTATCATTTGGTACAAATAACTCATCTTCCAGCATTTTTTCAACCACAGGATGTCTTCCGTTCTTTATATCTATAATCCCATTATTATTTATGTCAGGTTTGACATAATTGTTTTTATAAGCTGCTTGTGCTAAAGAGTTTAATACATCTATAGTGGAAACTATTCTTGAGGTTTTTTGAATTCTCTTAATTTCTTTTTTGATTTCATCTCTAACCCCTAAAAATAAACTATACTCTAGTGCCATCATTTTTTCTTCTGCCCCGAGAATTTTAGATTCCATTTCTTTTAATTCAGGAGTAATATATCTCTCTGCATTTGCTAGAGTCTGCTTTCTTATATAATTTTCAGGAACTAAATTAACGTTTGCTCTTGTTACTTCTATATAATATCCAAAAACCTTGTTAAATCCCACTTTTAATGATTTAATTCCTGTTCTATTTCTTTCTTCTTTCTGTAGGTTGGATAACCACTGCTTCCCTTGTGTAGCCCCTTGCCTAAGCTCATATAAGTCTTTATTAAAACTCTCTTTAATTATATTACCTTCTTTTACTGCTAAGGGAGGGTCATCTATTATAGATTCATCAATTAGTTTAAATACATCTTCCAGCATATCAAGCTCAGTTCCTAATTTATTAAGCTGAGGGTAATCAGGGTTATTAAGTATGCTTTTTAAGTGAGGAAGAATTGAGATTGAACCCTTAAGAGATATTAAATCTCTAGCATTACAACTGCCGTATGATATTCTTCCAATTAGGCGTTCAATATCATATACTTTTTTAAGCAGCTCTTTTATATCATCCATCAGAGGGAGGTTGTTAATCAATAGCCCTACAGCATCATGTCTGTCTTTAATTTCATCAATTTTAATCAAGGGCTGCTGTACCCACTTTCTTAATAACCTTGCTCCCATTGCTGTAGAGGTTTTATCTAAAACCCAGAGTAAAGATCCCTTTTTACCCTTATCTCTCATAGTTTCTGTTATCTCTAGATTTCTTCGTGTGTTTATATCTAATACCATGTAATTATTGATACTATAAAATGCTACATTATTAATGTGTTCTAAAGAAGTTTTTTGAGTTTCATTTAAATATTCAATTAAAGCACCTGTAGAGCGTATACAAGCATTTTTATCTTGTAATCCATAGCCTTCTAGTGTAATTACTGATAATTGGTCTTTAATTTTATCTCTAGCTATTTTAAAATCAAAAGCCCAATCATTATAAGTATTGATTATTGAGCCAAACCTTTTTTCTACTTGACTTATAAGTCCGTCTATTTGATAAAAGTATTGATTTACAATAATTTCGCTTGGGTTAATCTTTCCTAGTTCATCTATCATTATATTAATATTATTAATGTTATTACTATCTAACTCAGTAGTAAACAAGTCTCCTGTTGAAATATCTACATAAGAAATTCCAATACCTTCATTACTTATGAACATACAACAGAGGTAATTATTATTATTTTCATCTAGCATTTTCTGGTCAGTTATAGTACCGGGTGTTATAATTCTAACAACATCTCTCTTAACTATGCCTTTTGCTTGAGAAGCGTCTTCTACTTGTTCGCATATAGCTACACTGTATCCTTTCTTAATAAGTTTAGCTATATATGAATCGGCAGAATGATATGGAACTCCACACATAGGAATTCTTTCTTCTTGTCCACAATCTCTTCCTGTCAATGTTATTTCTAATTCTCTAGATGCTGTTAAAGCATCATCAAAAAACATTTCATAAAAATCACCTAATCTAAAAAACATGATAGATTCTTTATGGTTTTTCTTAATATCTATATACTGCTGCATCATTGGTGTTAATTTCGCCAAAAAAATTCCCTCCATTTGAACCTAATTGGTTAGAATTTGAACTTAATCTTTATAATACATATTATAACATAATAATAATGTGTAAGAAAACGGCTAAGTTATTTACTTAGCCGTCTTATAGCATCCACCGCAATTATCACGACACTTACTTTTATTATTAACATTATTTCCAGTTATATAATTAATTATATCATTTATATCTTTAATTAGGCTATCATATTCTTTTTGACATTTATATAAATTTTCAAGTATAGAATTTTCGTCTATCTGTTTTTTTATTTCCTTAATTTTATCAATAACTTCTTTTTCCTTATCTAAGCTTCTATCTTTATTAAAGATAAATTTATTATAAACTTCCATATGCTCATTATAAAGATTCATTAAGGAAGATGCTTCTATGTCGTTATTATATTGTTTTTCTGCATTTTTTAGGTTTGTATATTGCGTTGATTCTAATATAGATATACCTAATTCACGTGCTTTATAGATAGGGTCATTTTTCATTTATTTTACCCTCCAAAGTCCAAGTTTTAGCTTTTATTATTTCTACATTTACTAAAGTACCTATAAGGTCTTTATTACCTTCAAAATGAACAAGTTTATTTGTTCTAGTTCTTCCGCTTAAAACTTTTTTATTGTTTTTGCTTGTATCTTCTACAAGAACTTCAACTACTTTACCCTCATACTTTTTATTGGCTTCATAATTAATGGGATGCAGAACATCTAATAACATTTGAAACCTTTTACGTTTAACATCATCAGAAACCTGATTTTCCATTTTTTCGGCAGGTGTACCTTCTCTGACAGAATATAAGAATGTAAATGCAGAGTGGAAACCTACTTTTCTAACGACATCAAGCGTATCTTCAAAATCTTCTTCTGTTTCACCGGGAAAGCCTACAATTATATCAGTAGTAATTGATATATTAGGTATTTCCTTTTTTAATTTATTAACATGTTCTAAGTACTTCTCTTTTGTATACTTCCTATTCATAATTTCAAGAATTCTGTTACTGCCTGCTTGGAATGGAAGATGTAAATGTTCACAAACTGATGTACATTCTTTCATAGAAAGTATTAATTCTTCAGAAAGGTCTTTAGGATGTGAAGTCATAAACCTTATTCTTTCTATTCCTTCAATTTTGTCTATCATTCTTAAAAGCTGTGCAAAGGATATTTTATTTTCAAGAGTTTTACCATAAGAATTAACATTCTGTCCAAGTAAGGTAATTTCCTTATACCCTTCTTTACTCAATTTAATCACTTCATTTACAATATCTTTAGGATTCCTACTTCTTTCTCTCCCGCGTGTATATGGTACAATGCAGTATGAACAAAAGTTATTACATCCATACATAATGTTTACAAAAGCTTTAAATCCATATTTCCTTTGTACCGGTAATCCTTCTATTATTTCTCCGCCTTCTTCCCAAACATCTATAATCATTTTAGAAGTCTGGTTATGGTTTGCAATAAACTGTGGAAGTTTATGCAGATTATGAGTACCAAACATAATATCAACAAAGCTGTATTTTTCTTTGATAATATCTCTAATCTCTTTTTTCTGCATCATACATCCTGATACTGCTATGATTAAATCGGGTCTGTCTCTCTTTAAAGCCTTTAACTCTCCCAAATTCCCATAAACTTTTAATTCTGCATTTTCTCTAACAAGACACGTATTATATATAATTAAATCAGTATGCTGTATATCATCTGTACAAGCGTATCCCATCCCATCAAGCATACCTGCCATTTTTTCAGAATCATGCTCATTCATTTGACAACCCCATGTAGAGATGAGATAGGTTTTTTGTTTCTTAGTTTTATCAACAGTTTGAGTGCTATTTATTTTATTATTCACTATTAATCCTCCTAAAACTTTTACTCTAATTATATTTTCTCTAATATCATGTAATTATATCAAAAATATTAATAATAAGCCACTATAGTCGTCCCATCCGGATACTATACAATTAAAGATATTCACAAACATACGTTCATATAGTTCGCTAAAAAATAGTCTAGGCTTATGTCCTAGACTAAAGTTCTGTTTAGTGCATAAAAAAAACCAGGATTAATTCCTGGTATTTTACATTAAGTCATATATTTATTAAGTTTCAATTCTAATCTTTTTTAAACTATCATAATTAATTTTTTTATGATATTTTTTATTTAAAACTCTTACTAAGTTAGCATTTCTCTTATTTTTTAAACTAGTAGATATTTTTATCACTCTATCTCTTGTAACCAAATATGCAGTATTATGCAAAACGTTATATTGATAATGCATTCCCCTTTTACGCCTCTCAAAACTATTTATGTTTATAAACTTAATATCTGAAAGTTTAATTTCTTGTTGTTTTCTACCTTTTTTAATAACAATGCTATTCTTCTTCAATTCATAATACTCCTCAAAAGTTATGAAAAGAAATAGTATGATCAAATAAACTATTGTTGAAGCCATAATTGCATATTTAATCGGAATATGTTTAGCCGCAGAATCTGCAAACTGCCATAAAGGAAATCCTATTAATACTCCAAGAAAAACTGCACCAAATATTTTCATAGGTAACTTTAACTTAAAAACCATATTTCCTCCTTACTTAAGTTTACATAGATAAGTCGAGTAATATCTTCTTACTTTGGCACTTGCGACGTCTAATTAAATTTGCGACGTGCCTGAACTGAACCCACAGAGCCTACTTCGAAGGCGGTGCTTGGCACCCAGTGAAGGAATGTGGTGCCGATTGGCTAGACCCCAAAAACTTTCCTATAGGCACCCTTGCGAAAACATTTTGTTAGCTGTCTATAGCCTCTACTTCCAACCATATTCCATCACATCAGTAATTCTTAATATAGCTTCTTTCCCTAAAAGTTTTCCTACAACATAAAGAGACATATCGATTCCTGCTGATATACCTCCTGATAATATGATCTTTCCATTGTCAACATATCTTTCTTCTACGATTTTTGTTTTTGGAGCAATATCTTTCAATAACTCTAGGGACATATGATGGGTTGTTGCTCTCATATTATCTAATAAATTACATTTTGCGATTATTAGCGACCCTGTACATACTGTAAGCAATAATTCCAAGTTGCAATAAATGTCCTTTATCCAATCTAAAATCATGTTGTTATTCATAATTTTTCGAGAACCTTTCCCACCTGGAACTATCAATATATCAATTTCAGGACAATTATTAATAGTATATTTAGGATTTACACTTAACTTATTTCTTGCAAGTATAGGTCCTGATTTTTCTCCAATTGTGAAAACATTAAATGGATTATTAGAGCATGTTCTATCGGCAACTGAAAACACTTCAAAAGGACCACAAAAATCCATTACCTCAACATCGTCAAATATCAAAATTCCTACATTTCTTGTTACACTCATGATTACATCCCCTTTCATATTATCTGATTTTTCCAACGTTCCCTATTTAAAGGCTATGTCAGCTAACTATGGTATTAGCGATAACTAAATATAAATCATTAAGCTTTAATAGTATACCATAATTAGTATTTTATTGTAAGAAAAAAACTAGGGCTTCTCCTAGTCTTCTCCGTTAAATCAGGCTTTAATTGATGTATTATTTATATCTTGTAATAATAATTATTTCAATTACTATTACAAATCCTATGCTTTATATGACTAGTGGTAAAGTTATCAAATAAGTAATTTCTTTACTTATGTACTAATAAAAATTTATTTACAACTAACATTTAATCATTATTCATTTGACAATTTCTTAAATGCTAACTCATCTAAATGAATAATATTATGTTCATTTTTAAATTCATTTAGTACTTCATTTATTTCTTTACTATTCATTGTAATAGCCAAAATTGTTTGATAATCTCCTGATATTGTTTTAATACAAGAAAATAATGCAACTAAATCTTTTAATACTATACTGTGCTGTGCGGGTTCATCGAATATAACTAGTCCAGGGTGATTTCCTTTTATGGAGGAATGTGAATTACCTTGATAATTTATATATATACATAATAATCTCTGAACCATCTGCAGTATTATCTGCATACGAAGCAACCCACAGGCAATCCGAGAAAGCATACAATCTCCAATGGGTTTTGCTCCCATCTTCATTATATATCGTATATTGGTGTTTAACCTCATTATCAAGTAAAATAGCTACATTAAATAATGGAGATGAATTATTTTGGACTTTTTCTTTCACATAATTAGGAGAACTAATTTCAACAGTATTATCTGCAGATTCAATTTTGTATAAATCTGCTTCAATGATATATTTAGTCCCTGCCATTCTTTCATTTAGATAGTCGACAGTAGAAGATGATAAAGGTGATAGATATACCACTTCTTCAAATGTGTATTTACCATAGTAATCATGTTTATCAGTGTTACTGGAACATGATAAAAGGGCTAATGAGATAAATACAGTTATAAGTATTAAAACTTTTTTCATAATTTAACCTCCTCACAAAAGACAAACAATTCTTTTATTTACTTGTTTGCGCAAAATATCCTTATCTCGGTAACAACAACCTTGCATATCTGGACATCATTGAGTTATACAATTAAATTGTATAATGTTTTTCTTAGTCCTGATCAAAAATTTCAATATGATTCAACGGAGCCCATGCTTTAATGTTTGGAACTCCCTCTTTATAACACCAAATCCAACCGTTCAATTCTTTCTCCATGACTAAAATTTCATCAACTTCAATATCAAATTCAATTGCACAATAATCTTCTAATATGATTCCTGTTTCACCTTGTCTTTCAATTATTTGATAAGGTATCCAACCTTGATTGCTTTCAGTTTTACATAATACCCATCCTCCCCAGTCGTCATCTGCATTAGATTCCTCTATACAAACAACTTTCTCATTTTTATACAATGTAATAGGATTTGTAAATTCGTTTTTTCTACTCTTAATCACTCTATATTTAATCATAAGCTAAAACCTCCCTCAATGAATTATGTGATGTCTCCTAAATATGTATTAGCGACAGCTTAATACAAATCATTCAGCTTTAATAGTATATCATAATTTGTATTTTAATGTAAGAAAAAAACTTCAATACTGTAAATTTAACGTATATTACACTTGCAATTTTTATCTATGCTTATTACACCTTCTATCTTTGCGATTTTTTCTATGTTTTCTACTGTTAATGTAATTAGTAAAACCGGTAATATTGTAGTAACTATTTCAATTTTACTTCTTGACATTTTATTCAACTTGCAAATTATTTCCCAATTTCCATCAAATTGTATTAAATATTCTTCCATGTTTCTCCCCTTTCTTTACTAACCCTCAATTAAATTAACAATTTTAAACTTTACAGCATATTATGTTTTAAATGTAAAAAGTAACAAGGAGGCAATTTTATGAGAAGTACAACTCAAATACCCCCAGACATTTTAGCAACAGCTAAAAAACTTAATCCCTATGCGACACTTCCAAATCAGCCAGGGGAAGGAATAGCTGTAGCCAG
>JANQLB010000025.1 GCA_028280805.1 Tissierellales bacterium | reverse complement strand
TTATCCATAATAACATAAGCATAAAGTTTAAAATCATACTTCTCTTTATATATTTTAATAATGTCTAAATATGTATTTTTCCACTTAGATTCCATGAATATGGTGGATTTATTATTTCCTCTTACAATTACATGATATAATGCACCTTCATAATGAACTCTCAACTTTCTAGCCATAATCATCACCTATTTCATTATACTATATTTAGTGAATTATTCATACCTGACCCCATTTTTTTTAACTATATCTCTCTAAAACTAAAGCCCAATCACTTCTTTTAATACACTAATAAATCTATTTATCTCTTCTATTGTATTATATACATGTAGACTTACTCTAATAGAATCTTCTATTGAGTTTTTATCACTCATACAATGATTTCCTGTTCTTACATAAATGCCATAGTCATTTAAAATAAATCCAACATCTTGTGAACTAATTCCTTTAATCCTAAATGAAACTATGCCGTAACCAATATTACATCCACATAATGCTGCCCCTGGTAGAAACTCTACACTATCGATCTTTCGTAGTTCTAAAATTAAATACTGTGTTATTTCCAATATATATGATTCAATATTTTTCATACCTATTTCAGCAATAAAATCTACTGAATTTGCAAGCGTGATTATCGATGGTATATCTAGTGTTCCACATTCAAGTAATTCATGTATCTTTTTAGTGTTGTATTTCAACTGTCTATTTTCAATCTTTATATTATCGTTTCCACCTACAATAAATGGCTTTATTTCAGCATGAAGTTTTGGGTTAATCCATAACACTCCTGTTCCATTTGCAGCAAACATTTTGTGTCCTGAAAAGTATAGAAAATCAGCATTTAAGTCTTGTACATTTACTTCAATATGTCCCATACTCTGACTTGCATCTACTATAAATGTTATATTTTCATTATTTCTCAATGTATCAATTATACTTTTAATACCCATATCCATTCCAAAAACATTATGAATATGAGTTAAGCAGACAACTCTGGTATTTGAATTTACTTTTGCAAATAGATCTCTTTCATTATAATCTCCCTCATTATCAATTAATACTGAGATAATTTTTATTTGTACTCCAAATTTAAGCAAGATGTTTTTAATATTTATCCATGGCAGTACTGTAGATTTATGATCTGAAAAACACACTAACACTTCATCTCCATTTTTAAGGTTATGAAGTGCCCAAGAGTAAGCAATCATATTTGAACTCATGGTAGCCCCTGAAGTAAAAACTATCTCGTCCGAATTTGATGCATTTATAAACTCAGCAACCTTTTTTCTGGTTTCATTAATTTCTTTGGTAACTTTATTTGCCCATTCATAGCTTCCTCTCCCTGAATTAGCACAATGCTTTTTATAAAAATTATTTAATGTATCAATTACACTGCTTGGTTTTTGAGTAGTGGAAGAGTTATCCAAATATATTTTATCTGGATTATTTAAAAATATAGGAAATCTTTCTCTTATTTTTTTAGCAACTATATCGTTTCGTTCAATATTGTTCTTTCCAGAGCATATCCTGCATCCCTCCATGATACAATTCCTCCTTCCAAACTAAAAGCTTTGAACCCTTTTTTGTTTAGTAGTGCTGCAAATTTTTTAGAATTCTCTCCAACTGGGCACACAAGCAGCACTGTCTGATTATTTGAAAAAGGTATTCCTGAATCTAATAATTCTTCAAAATAGTTATCTATAATGTTTATTGAATTTGGAATATGCTTTGCTTTAAAAGCTAAGTTCCCCCTTAAATCAATAATTAGAGGCTTATTTTTCTCAACCCATTCTTCTGCTTCATCAATTTCTATTTTTATAACTTTATCTAAATCATCCATCGAAAGATTTCTTATATTGTCTTTTTTTATACTGGAATCAAAAATATCAGGTCTTCTTTTTTGGATATATGATATATACCATTCAACTCGATCACAAGCAACAAATACAGCTTTTTTCTTTTCTGTAAGAGTCTTATCTATATCTCTTAAATATTTTAAACTTCCATAAAAAACTGCTCCACTAGTTGGTCCTCCCAGCACACCGCATTTTCTTATCAATTGCAGCATCCATTCCACAGCTTCAACTGAATCAACTGTGATAATGCTATCATAAAGCTTTTTCTTAAAGATTCCAACTTCATACATTTCATCTATGTTTCTTATTCCAGGTATACTGTCACCTTTAGATGCAATTATACCTACTTTTTTCATATCTGAATTCTTTTCAAGTAAATATTCCATAGTTCCTCTGCTTGAACCGGTAGTCCCAAGTGTTCCAAAGAAGTAATCAATATTACCTAAATCCTCATATATTTCTTTGCCTGTATTATCATAGTGAATTTGTGGATTTTTCATATTCGTATATTGTGCAGTATGATAGTATTTTTCTGATTCCACAGACATCATGTTTTCTATATATGTAATTGGATCATTAGGATCGGTAGGATCTGGGCACTCTGAAAGACCTGGGAGTTCTTCTATTTCTGCCCCCAGTATCTGTAATATGCTTTTCACTTCAGGTACCTTAATTCTATTTGTAACTGTTTTAAATTTGATTCCATTACTTGAAGCTAAGACTTGTAGTGCCTTAGCTGTATTCCCACTTGAAGATTCTATTATTGTTTGTCTGTTATCTTTTATACTATTAATATCATCTTTTATCATTCCCCATCCAATCCTATCCTTAACGGAACCAAATGGATTGAATAGCTCTAGTTTTGCATAAATTTCAATATTCTCTAGTTTGTGAACTTCTGGAGATATTTTAAGCAACGGAGTATTTCCAATAAGTTCGCTTATATTATTATATAACATGTTATCCCCTTTCTTATCTTACAGAGCATTCATTGGACTATATAATTCATCACTATACCACTTAAATCCATTCTCTGTTTTTGAAATAGCAACCTTTTTTGCTATGGGCTGCTTTATAGTATCTGAAGAATTAAAATCCATGAAATACCCTGCAGTGTTAATAAATACTACTATATCACCTTCGCTTGGAATCTTGTCTATAAAAACCTTATGTTTAAATATTAAATCTGTTTCTAGGCATAGATTACCAATAAAATATACTCCTTTATTTTTATCAAGTGGCATATCTTTCTTATTATGAATAATTACCGGATCTAAAAATAATTCCTGATCTCCTATGACTAAATCAGTTCTTTTAATCCCTAATCCTATTAATGTATCTCCATTTGAAGATTGTTTAATAAAGTTTACTTTTGATACAGTTATCCCAGCTTGATTCACAAACGCTTTTCCTGGCTCTATATATAAATCAATCATATTTTCGCTAAGTATAGTGCCTATTGTTCTGTTTTGAAAGCTTGAAAGTTTAGTAGATAGTAGTTCATCTAAATATTTACTTCCAGTAAGACTGTCATAATAGTTATAAATATTTAATGCGCCCTTTAAAACACCTTTATCATTATGTATGCCAAAACTTTGATTGTTCCATGTCACACTTTCCTTATAACCTAGAATTGATTCTTTAAGCTCACTTATGCTATTATTCCATTCATTTTGATTTTCAATATAATTTACTTTAAACCCTCCACCAATATCTAATACGTGTGGCTCAAACCCATAGTCTCTAGCTATATTAAAAAATTTAATGCAATTTTCAATTGCTATTACTTTTTCCTTTAAATCTATTGTATCCAAATGAAATGAAAAACCTAAGAATTTTATTTTATCTTTGTACTCACTTAGTTTATCCAGTGCTATATCAATATCATTTGCAGGTATACCGAATCTACTGTATTTAGATAAAACCTTGATACTTTCAGACTTAAATCCGCTAAACCTTAAGATTATCTTAACTTTATTTCTATTTTTCATGTGACTTGATAAACTGATAATTTGATTAAATTCTTCTAAGTTATCAACATTAAAAATAATATTATGTTGCAAACCTAATGAAATAAAACCTTTGTTCTTAGGTCCAGTGGCTTCAATTCTATCTCCGGTAAACCCATTGCTTAATGCACTTTTTAATTCATTTTCAGATGCCACATCAATATTTACATTTTCAAATGATGCTTGTCTGACAATTGAATTTGATTTATTAGTCTTATGGGCATAAAATACCTTACCGTTAATAAAATGCTTTTTAAAAACACTTAAAAATTCCTCTATATTTTGTTTTATTGCTTGAGGGAAAATAACATTTAACGGAGAACCTAATCCATCTACTAAACTAATTAGTGTTGCTTTATCTTCTATAAAATCTTTAATAGTGTGGCTAACTATTGGTGTAAACTTCATCATACCGTAACCATCACCTTATTATAATTAAATTCTGGGTCAATATACTTTTCTAAATCTTGTCCATAATAGCTGTTATACCATTCTTTACAGTTAGCTTTATATATATCAAGTAAGATGTTGTAGTACTTATTCCAATTTTTCTCTGTACTTTGCATAATTTTATGTACCTTTTCAAAAGTTTCAGTATTAGATTTTGTAAATTCATCAAATGCGTTAGTATTTCCCTGTTCAAATTTTCTCATATGATTAGAACTCTTAATTGTTGCAATTAATTTATCATCTAATATATGTGTTTTTAAGAATTCTATATCTTCATCATCTGTAATCTTATTACCAATTACATAAGTATTTAAGTTGTATTTTTCAGATATTTTTTCAAAATCCAAATAAACACTCAAGCTTCTTTGAGTTGGCTCTACTACAAAAATATTTATGTCGTATACAAAGAACATAGAAGTTCCAACACTATCAACTCCCGCTGTAGAATCAGCAATTACTATATCATTATTATCATCTATAAGATGATTATATATAAGTTCCAACACTTGAAGTTTGCTGTGATAGCATGAATGTCCTACTTCATTATCCTCATATGTACCAACAGTTATTAGTGAAATATTATCATTCTGTGTAGAATACTTTTTAATAAATTCATCGTCTTTTTTAGGTGTAATAAATTTTGAAGTCAATGCTGGAGGTGTAGTTCCAATTACAATTGGTTTTTCTTCTGATGTCATAATTTTTTTTGCTTTTTCCATAAAACTGTTACTCTCATTAACTTTAGAATTCAATCTATTTCCCTCTAAATACTCTGCAACTTGATTAAATTCATTACAAATTGAATTGTACTCCATTTGTAATGTATTACCTAAATGTACATTCATATCTGCATCTATTGCAAGAATATGATCTGTCTTTTCTTTTAAAAAATTAATAAAACCCGCAGCGACTGTAGTCTTACCACTACCGCCCTTGCCAAAAAAAGCTACTCTCATAAATTATTAACTCCTTCTTAAAAATAATAAAAAACCATACTACAAATGCAAATAACTTGCAATTATAGTATGATTCTTCCCAAATATTTTAAATTTATACTATAGATAATCAATATCATGATTTAAAATAGTGCATGGGGGTCAGGTATGAATAATTCACTTATTTTCGTATCTTTTCATTATATTAATTACTTGCTCATTAATTACTACAGCATCATTTTTTATCTTAGACACCA
>JANQLB010000020.1 GCA_028280805.1 Tissierellales bacterium | reverse complement strand
ATAAATACTATAGAAAAGAACAGAATAACTACTATGCATTTTGTGCCATCAATGTTGAATATGTTCTTAGAATATATTGAAAGACATGATGTTTTAGAGCAGATAAGGAGTCTAAGACAGGTATTTGCCAGTGGAGAGGCATTAAGCATACAAGCTGTAGAAAATTTTAATAAACTGCTCAGTAAAACAAATGATACAAAGTTGATAAATCTTTATGGACCAACTGAGGCAACAGTAGATGTATCATATTTTGACTGCTTTGGGGATGAGTTTAAGGTAATACCGATAGGAAAACCAATCAATAATATAGAGCTATATATAATAAACAAAGAAAACACGTTACAGCCAATAGGTGTAACAGGAGAATTATGTATAGGAGGTGATGGTTTAGCAAGAGGATATTTAAACAGACCTGAGTTGACAGATAATAAATTCGTATCAAATCCTTTTAAGCCAGAAGAAAGGATGTATAAAACTGGAGATTTAACAAAATGGCTTCCTGATGGGAATATAGAGTTTTTAGGCAGAATAGATAATCAAGTAAAAATAAGAGGGTTTAGAATAGAGCTTGGAGAGATAGAAAGCAGTCTGCAAAAACATAAGGATATTAAAGAAGCGGTGGTAGTAGCTAGAGAAGATAACAATGATAATAAATATCTGTGTGGATATATAACAGGATATAAAGAATTAACAACTACACAGCTTAGAAAGTATTTAGGAAAAGAGCTGCCTGATTATATGATACCGTCATACTTTATTTACCTTGAAAGTATGCCTTTAACGCCAAACGGTAAAATAGATAAAAAAGCATTACCTAAGCCGGACGGAAGTATAAACACAGAAGTAGAGTATATAGCACCAAGAAATAAAGCAGAAGAAAAGTTAGTCCAGATATTCAAAGAAATACTAAATATAGATGTTGAAATTGGAATAAAGGAAAACTTTTTTGAGCTAGGAGGACATTCCTTAAAAGCAACTATGTTAGTCTCAAAAATTCATAAAGAGTTTGAAGTAGAGATTCCTTTGATAGAGATATTTAAAACATCTACTATAGAAAATTTATCAAGATTAATCAAAATATCAGAAAAGAGTATCTATAGTGGAATTAAGCTGGTAGAAAAAAGAGAATGTTATAAAGTATCAGCAGCACAAAAGAGAATATATGTAATTAATCAGATGGATAAAGAAACAACAGTATACAATATTCCCAGTGTATTAAAGTTAAAAGGAAAATTAGATATAACTAGCGTGGAAAATAAATTTACAGAACTGATAAATAGGCATGAATCATTAAGGACTTCATTTACAATAGTAGAAGATGAGTTAGTGCAGATAATAAAAGAAGAATCAGAAGTAGAATTTAAAATAGAATACAGAGAAGCAAATCAAGAAGTGCAAGATATAGTCAAAACTTTCATAAGACCCTTTGATTTAAATAAAGCCCCTTTATTAAGAGTAGGTTTAATAAAGATAAAAGAAGATGAACATATTCTAATTACTGACATGCACCATATAATATCAGATGGAGTATCAATGGGATTAGTGGTAGAAGAATTTACAAAGATTTATAAAGGAGAGAAACTGGAACCATTAAAGATTCAGTATAAGGACTATGCAGTATGGCAGAATGAGTTGTTTAAATCAGGAAAGTTAGAGAACCAAGAAAAGTACTGGTTAGAAATATTTAAAGGGGAAATACCTGTACTTAATATGCAAACAGACTATCAAAGACCTGCTGTACGCAGCAATAGGGGAGATTCAAAAAACTTTATAATTAATGAAGAAATAACTAACAAATTAAGTAAAATAGCTAAAGAAACTGGATCAACCCTGTATATGATATTGTTATCAGCAATAAATGTATTACTTGGTAAATATACAGGACAAGAAGATATAGTAATAGGATCACCGATAGCAGGAAGACGTCATAATGATTTAACAAATATAGTCGGAATGTTTGTAAATACCCTTGCAATGAGAAACTATCCAAAATCTGATAAAGGGTTTAGAGAATTTTTAAAAGAAGTAAGAGAAAATTCCTTAAAGGCATATGAAAATCAAGAAATGCAGTTTGAAGAATTAGTAGACAAGCTTTCTGTTGAAAGGGATATAAGCAGAAATCCACTGTTTGATGTAATGTTTGTTCTTCAAAATACAGGAACTAGTGAGAAGAATTTAGATTTAAAAGACATAGAAGTATCACCTTGTGATATAGAAAATGAGATAGCCAAATTTGATATAACATTTACAGCAGTAGAGATAGATAGAGAGTTATCCTTAAATATTAACTATGCAACAAGTCTTTATAAAGAAAATACCATTGAAAGACTAGCTGACCATTTTACAAATGTACTGGAAGAAATATCAAAGAGTACAGATGTTAAAATAAAAGATATAAACATTTTGTCAAAACAAGAGAAACATCAATTATTAGTAGAGTTCAATGATACAAAAGTAAATTATCCAAAAGATAAGACTATTCATCAGTTATTTGAAGAACAAGCTGCAAAGACACCGAATAATACAGCAGTAGTATATGAAGATGAAAGTCTTACATATAAAGAATTAAATGAAAAATCTAATAGTCTAGCTAGAGTATTAAGAGATAAAGGCGTTAAGTGCGATACTATAGTAGGAATAATGTTAGAAAGATCTTTGGAAATGATAGTGGGAATACTAGGTATACTAAAGGCAGGAGGAGCTTATCTGCCAATTGATCCAAATTATCCTGTAGATAGAATTGAATATATGTTAGAAGATAGTAAGTCAAAGGTAATATTAACTAAAAATAATATAATAGAAAATCTTAATTTTGAAGGAGAAATAGTATACCTTGGTGAAGATAAACTATATAAAGAAGATAGTAAAAATCTTGAACATATAAATAATCCTAAAGACTTAGCATATATAATATTTACTTCCGGGTCAACAGGAAAGCCAAAGGGTGTAATGATAGAACACTACTCAGTAATAAACAGATTAGATTG
>JANQLB010000014.1 GCA_028280805.1 Tissierellales bacterium | reverse complement strand
ATTTTTAAAAGAAGTAAAGGAAAATTCTTTAAGGGCATATGACAATCAAGATATACAGTTTGAAGAATTAGTAGACAAGCTTCCTATTAAAAGGGATATAAGCAGAAATCCGCTCTTTGATATAATGTTTGTTCTTCAAAATACAGAGGTCAGTGAAAAGAACTTAAATTTAGAAGGATTAGAAATATCAGCCTATGATTTAAAGAACGAGATTGCCAAATTTGATATAACAATTACAGCAATAGAGATAGATGAAGAGATATCTTTAAATATTAACTATGCAGTAAATCTTTATAAAGAAAGTACCATTGAAAGATTAGCTAACCATTTTACAAATATACTGGAAGAAATATCAAAGGATTTAGATGTTAAGATAAAAGACATTGACATTTTATCTGAAAAAGAGAAATATCAATTATTAGTAGAATTTAATGATACAGAGTTAGATTATCCAAAGGATAAGACTATTCATCAATTGTTTGAAGAACAAGTAGAAAAGACACCGAATAATACAGCAGTAGTATATAAACATAAAAATCTCACGTACAAAGAACTAAATGAAAAAGCTAATAGTCTGGCGAGAGTATTAAGAAATAAAGGTGTAAAGCCGGATACTATAGTAGGGATAATGGTAGAAAGATCTCTAGAGATGATAGTAGGTATACTGGGAATATTAAAATCAGGGGGAGCATATGTGCCAATAGATCCTGATTATCCACAAAAAAGAATCAAATATATGTTAGAAGATAGTAACACTAACATATTATTAATTCAATCCCACCTAAAAGACATAATACAGTTTAATGGTGAGACTATCAATATAGAAAATAAAGATATTTATCTAGAAGAAACAACAAACTTAGAAAATATAACAAAATCGACTGACTTAATTTATGTAATATACACATCAGGTTCCACTGGTAAACCTAAAGGAGTAATGATTGAACATAAATGTGTAATAAATCTAATTAATCATCAAAAGAAAGAATTTGATATTAATAGTCAAGACAATGTTTTACAGTTCTCATCAATATGTTTTGACGCATCGGTAGAGCAAATTTTTATTACAATTCTTAGCGGAGCATGTTTAATTATGATTAATAAAAACGTAATAGCTGACATAGAGAGATTTGAAGACTTTATCATGGAGAATCAAGTAACACATATACATTCAGTTCCAATGTTTTTAAATAACCTCTCAAACAATAAGATTGCTAGTTTAAAACGTATGATTGCAGGAGGAGATGTTTGCAGCAGGGAATTAGTTGAAAAATGGTGTGGAGAATATAAGTTTTACAATGAGTATGGTCCAACAGAAACTACGGTTACAAGCATTGAAATGCATATAGCAGAATTAGATAACAATAAAAACACGGTACCAATCGGAAAGCCAATATCAAATACTCAGATATATATATTAGATAGTAACAATAATATATGTCCAATAGGAATCCAGGGAGAACTATGTATAAGTGGTGATGGATTAGCAAGAGGGTATCTAAATAAACCAGAATTAACAAATGAAAAATTTATTAATAATCCATTTAATTTAGAAAAAAGGATGTATAAAACAGGAGACCTTGCAAGATGGCTTCCTGATGGAAATATAGAGTTTATAGGAAGGATAGATAATCAAGTTAAAATAAGAGGATTTAGAATAGAGCTTGGAGAGATAGAAAGTCAGCTTCAAAAGATACCTGAAATTAAAGAAAGTGTAGTTACGGTTGTAGGGGAAGAAAAAAATGATAAATCTATATGTGCATATTTTGTAAAAGAAAGTGATATAGGTATTTCCTATATTAGAGAAGAACTTTCCAAAGTGTTACCAGATTATATGATACCATCATATTTTATAGAGATAAATAAAATACCGTTAACTTCAAGTGGCAAAGTTAATAGAAAAGCATTACCAAAACCGGATGGAAATATAAGTACAGGAGTAGAATATATAGCACCAAGGAATGAGGTAGAAGAAAGGTTATCTCAGATATTTAAGGAAGTATTAAAAATAGAATCTAAAGTAGGTATAAAAGATAATTTCTTCGATCTAGGAGGACACTCTTTAAAAGCAACCATGTTAATTTCAAGAATTCATAAAGAGTTGGAAGTGGAGATTCCTTTAATGGAAATATTTAAATCACCTACTATAGAACATTTATCAAGATTAATTAAAATATTACAAAAGAGTATCTATGATGGAATTAAGCCTGTAGAAAAAAGAGAATGTTATAAAATGTCAGCAGCACAAAAGAGAATGTATATTATTAATCAGATGAATAAAGAAGCAACAACATATAATATGCCTAGCATATTAAAGCTAACAGGCAAGTTAGATAAAAAGAGAATAGAAAATACTTTTAAAGAGCTGATAAACAGACATGAATCATTAAGGACTTCATTTACTGCATTAGAAGATGAGTTAGTACAGATAGTAAAAGAAGTATCAGAAATAGAATTTAAAATAGATTACAGAGAAGTAAATGAAGAAGATACACAAGATATAATAAAAGATTTCATAAGATCCTTTGATTTAAGTAAAGCTCCTTTATTAAGAGTAGGTTTATTAAAGGTAAGAGAAGATAAACATATTTTAATAACTGATATGCACCATATAATATCAGATGGAGTATCAATGGAACTAGTAATAGAAGAATTTACAAAAATTTATGCAGGAGAAGAACTGGAACCATTAAAGATTCAGTATAAGGA
>JANQLB010000115.1 GCA_028280805.1 Tissierellales bacterium | reverse complement strand
TGTTTTTATATCTTTGGATGAATAACCTAATGATTTATATATCCCAATATTATTTCTGTTTCGATCAATGTTTGTTTTTATTCCATTGAATATGGCAATCGCAGCAAAAATCGCCAAGATAATACATCCACCGATTATCGCCACCTTATACCCATGAACATGGCTGTAATAAAGATCACGTTCTTCTATAATACGATCACGACCTCTAAAGAGTGGCTTGAAAAGCAAGTAATTTTTAAACACTTCACTTCGGAGATCCAAATCTTCATCTTCTATAAAAATACTATAAAATGAGTGTTTTTGTTCATTGAATCCTATATAAACATCTAATAAATAATTTTGAAATTCTTCTTCAAGCATATAAATGTTATTGTTTACATAGATGCTCTTTTCTTCTCCATTATGTTCTACAGACAGTTTATAGTTGGCATTATAATTTAAACGTTTCATTAATTTTATTAGATCCTCTGTCAATTCAAAATTGTGAAGATAATTATAATCATCAATGATGCCAACAATCTCTAAATCATTGTTGTATGATTTCTTATCATTGTATATACAATTGTTTTTATAAGATATATCAATGGCAGTCAATTCATGGAACAGTTCCTCATCTGATAAATCAATTAGCCAATCAAATAAATTATTTAACTCATCATCTCTTTCAATTGACATACTATGATAATCGAAGATTTTTTCTCTTGCAGCCCCTCTACTGTAAAGTATCTCATTATTTTCTTGGGGGAATCTGCCGTACGTGATATCAGGTACAATGTTTTCTTTTATAGCAAACTGTAGTGAATTGAAATAATTATCACGACTCTCATTATTTGACACAAAGGTGGTTGTAGTGTACAGTCCTGTCATAAATCCTTTAATCTTTGTATTAAATGTTTGATTGTAATCTTCTACATTACCTTGTAAACCATTGACAGTCATTCCTACTACTCGTAATCCAATTCTATCTGTCTTATATTTATCATACAAAACATTATCAATCTCATTTTCAACACCTTTAACTATACCTGTTCCGAATAGAAAAATTGCTGAGATTATTATTATTAAGTAAGAAGCATTAAATAAACTCCTCTTACTAGACAGTAAGTTGGTTATAAACCTATTATTAAAAGTTTTGTCTTTTTTACAATCCTCAGTAGAATCATGAGTAGATAGTTGAACGTCAACTTCATTACGTCGAACTTCTTCCAATTTCTTGTCTTCAATCTTTAATATGACATCTGAATATTTTTCTGCTAGTTCATCATCATGTGTAATAATAATAATGGTTTTATTCTTAAAAATATCTACTATAAGATCCATTATTTCAATCTTTGTTTCCTCATCCAAACTTCCTGTTGGCTCATCACAAAGCAAAACATCTGTTTCTCTGGCCAATGCTCTTGCGATAGCCACTCTTTGCCTTTCACCGCCGGACAGTTGATGTGGTTTCTTATATGCATGCTCCAAAATACCAACTCGTTTTAAAAGCTCTAGGGCTTTTTCTTCTTTATTTTCAACATCGTTAGTCAACCCAATAGTAATGTTTTTTATCAAATTATGGTGACTTATTAAATTCAAATCTTGAAAAATGAAACTGACATTCTCTCGTCTATATTTATCAAAATCTTGTATTGGTTCACCATTAAATAACAATTCTCCGTCAAATTCTGAATCAATACCTCCCAACAAATTTAAAAGAGTAGTCTTCCCACAACCACTTGTACCTAGAATTGATGTTGTTAATCCTAAATCAAAAGAAAAAGATAAATCTTCTAAAATAACTTCAGTCTTATTATTAGATCCATATTTTTTTGTGATATTTTTTAATTCAATAATATTTTTGTTCATTGTTCACCTTCTTTTAATAATTATTATCAGCAACCTATTGATAACCCTTGAAAGTATAACCTCATACTATATCTGTGTACTTCGATTCCATTCCATCCAAGCTCTCAATAATATTTCTTAAAAATCTTCCTGACATTTTACCCTCCTTTTTTACTACAGATTATTGGTTGTTCGTTTGAACAATTCAAATTACAGCAATTTGACTAACATATTATCATTCAATCATCCTTTCATTTAAAATATAGTCTAAATATTCTGATATTTTAGAATAAGCACTAAAATGTATTATATTGACATTAAAATGCATTATAAATATAGCTTATTAATTAGTATTTGGTTTTTTCTTTCACCTAACTAACTTATCTCCGATAGGTCACATTATATATAGTAATTTTAATTTACATTAATTAGCAATATAAATTTTTTTTATTGTATCATAAAAATTATAAAAATCATAAAAAATTTCATTTTCTTAATATTTCAAGAAACTTTTGACCTTTTCTGTATATTTGATAGATCCAGTCTGCAATTTAAATAGAGTATATTCCAATGCATAATTAACACTCTCATTTGAGTAAGTTCTTAGATATGATGATACAACAATAACCAACAGTGATAAATCCACTTAACCATCCGTCGCCACTGACGTCAGCGTAGACCTCCCAACGTCAAAACACTGAAAACTAATCAAAAATAAATAAAACCACTTGAAACTTAATTCGTCTCAAATGGCTAATTCAACAACACATATAACTATATTTAACTACTTAAAAATCAACTTACAAGATTTGAAGACCAGATGTAACACTATCCACCATCTACTCCCATATATCTGTATTTTTTTGAAGCTAATATAGTATATTTAAATTTTATACTTTATCCTCAGTATTATCAATTATTATTACTTTTTCATGAATATACCTTTCCCATTCATCTTTTAATGAATATCTCTTTATTTTTCTCTTTATTTCACTTTTTTTAGAAAAGATAACATAAAACAGTAGCAGACCACCCACAAATGATGTAACAAAACTACCGAAGGCTGCAAAAAATCCAAAAAAGAATCCATGACTTTTTAAAAATTTATATAAAAGAATTAATGTTAAAATACACATAAACATTCCAAAATATGTAGTGAATTCTTGATTGATAAATAATTTCTCTCCCTCTCTTTCTAGCATTCGTATAGCTGTATATCTAGTTACATTCTTCTCTTCCATAAATTTATAAATCTTCTCATTAGTTACTTCAATCCTATGAATATTATAACCATGAATAACAGCAACTGTTAAAGTTAATACTATATTAATAATTATTATAGTTTTTGATAATTTTGAGAATCTATAATTCATATTTACCTCCGATAAAATTCATTTTGAGTATTAAACTCAATTATCTCCAATTAAATTGTATCATAGATTTACTGTTATTTACAAGTTATAAATAAAAGCATTGTTTACTCCCATTTTTTCTTCTGTTTCTTCATCCAAACTTCCAGTCGGTTCATGGCATATTATCACATTAACATCTTTTGTAATCATTCTAGCAATTGTCACTCTCTGCTTTTGCCAACTTCATATCAAAATCAACGTCCAGAGGGTCGTTTAAACGTAATAAAAAAAGTAAAATTTATAAGACCATAATTAACCAAAGACTGATTAATTATGGTCTTAAGACTTTATCTTCATAATACAAGTAAATTTGCTTGTCGTAATCAACTTTAATATATTATTTCCATCTCAAATTGAACTAAAGTGTATTATATTGATCAAGAATAATTAAATTTTAAAAACCTTCAATTGTTCTTCGTTTGGTTTTTCTGTTGCTAAGCTTCCTACAATAAAGCATATGAAAGAAACAATAAGTGCTGGTATCATTGCAGGAACGCCAGGTTGTCCTAAAAGATACCAGATCCATGCGGTTGCACCCCCTGATATTAAACCTAGGAAGCCACCAGTTGCTGTTGCTCTCTTCCATAAAAAACCTCCATACACTGGAATCAATAGTGCAGCACTATACATTGTATATGTAAATACGATAGCACTCACTATATTTGGCATAAATAATGCCATTGCAAGTGATAAAAGTCCCACTATTAATACAGAAAACTTTCCAACCTTTAATAGATCTCTATCAGTTGCGTTTTTGTTAAACAGCTTTTGATAAAAGTCTCTTGTAATGTTTATACTTAAACTTAGTAATATACTATTTGATGTAGTTAATATTGCTGAAACAACAAGTGCAAGTAAAACAAAACCAAGTGCAGTAGGGAATACTTCATTGACAAGACTAGCAAACACTTCACCAGGAGCAATTGTATTTCCAAATATAGATCTAGCAGCATAGCCCATTATAGAAACAGCCAAATAACCTATGAATGATGCAGGTATAAGGAATAAAATACCACGTTTAGCTGTTTTAGCATCCTTTGCTGCAAAGGTACGGGAGAAAATTATTGATTGCCAAACAGCGACTGTTCCAAAGACTGCTATTGCTTGACTTAATGCTTGTATAGGACTTACTTGACTAAATGGAGTAAAATAGCTGTCTGGTAAAGCAGCAACCATATTTGACCATCCACCTGCATGATTAACTGCAAACACTGCACCAAATATTAAACCTACACCTATAAAAATTGCTTGGAGAGCATCTGTAAATGCAACCCCTACCATTCCACCGAAAAATGCAATTGCCATAAAAATAAGTGCTCCTGAGATCTTAGCAATGGTTGGCTCAACTCCAAAATATGCACTAAGAATACCACCTAATGACATTATTTGTATACATGTCAGTGCAATATCTCCAAGAATTATCATAAATGAACCAGTTATCCTTGTTCTATCATCATATCTGATAGCAAGTAAATCTGGTATAGTATATTGTTCTAGCTTTCTTGTTTTTTCTGCAAGTATAAAAGTAGCAGCTAATAATGCAAGTAAAGCACCAGCTGCAGTGAACCACCAATCAATTCCAAAGGAAAAGAAACTGCCTGTCCAACCCACAACTGTTCCACCACCAACATTTGAAGCAAACAATGTTCCTAGAAGTACTGGAAGTGTTAAACTACGACCTGCTAAAGCAAAATCATCCATTGTTTTAATATAACGGGAACACCAAATTCCAAATCCTAAAAATCCAAGAATATAAATAGTTAATAACAATAATTCTAAATTCATTTTTTACCTCCTCATTCATTTGTGTTTTTACTAACCTATAAGCTATAAAAACAACTTCTTATAAAATTGTTTAAGCTCACCTCCTCATAAAAAGTTTTTATGAAAAATTATTTAATTGTAATATAATAAAACATTATCTGAGAATTTCTTTAAATACCCTCATAAAGTTCTTATATGCTATCTTTGTTATGTCATCTTCAGAATACCCTCTTTTGATAAGACCGTTTATTAAATTTTGAATTTGAGATGAATTTGATAATTCAGGTAAGTTTTTTTTATTTTCTGATAGAACATCAATAGTGCCACTATTTAAAAAATCACAAAAATCAAAGCCTAGACCTATGTAATCAATACCAACAAGATTTACTATATAGTCTATATGAGATAAAAGCTTATCCAAAGTAGGATTCTGCCCATCAACAAAGTCAGGCCATGCATTTATTCCTATTACACCTTTAGAATCTGTAATTGCTCTAATTTGATCATCCTTTAGATTTCGGGGATGCCTACACAGTGAATATACATTTGAATGGGAAGCTATGTATGGCTTACTAACGTTATTATTGACATCCCAAAAGCTTTTTTCATTTAAATGAGATACATCTAAAAGAATACCTAACTTCTCCATGATTTTTATAGCTTGCACACCATACTGTGATAAACCTTTGTTAGGATCACCATTTACACCTGTTGCTAAAGTGTTTTCCTCATTCCAAGTTAAACTTGCTTCTCTGACACCATATTGATATAGAGGATAAATTAATTCAACATCCCTATCGACACTTGCCATTCCTTCTAAACCTAATAACACTGCAATTTTATTCTCATTTTCTGCAGTGACAAAATCATTGAAGCTAGTTACTAGTTTCACTTTATCTTTAGTATTGTTAAACTCTACAGCAGCAGCACTTAGAATTTCAAAAGTCCTCTTTCTATAGTTGTTGCTAAATTCTGGTTCTACCCATACTGAAAAAATACTTCCAAAGACACATCCTTTTTCTAATTTGTCAATATG
>JANQLB010000062.1 GCA_028280805.1 Tissierellales bacterium | reverse complement strand
ATATAAATATTGAATAGTATGTTAAGTCACTGCCCTAGAGCAAACTAGTAGTACACAGGATGATATAGGATATGAAAGGTACTTGAATCATACATTACTATTTAAATTTTACATTCGCCATTCTTACCTAGGGATTCTTTTTTGTCAAAATCACTTGACTTTCTATAGTATCTGACCCTATTTTCTCTATAAAATAGAAAAACCAAGGTGATAGAAAACAGTTTTCTATCACCTTGGTTAACAGCGTTTTGTTCTGACCTAGATTGCCTCGGATTAGAATATATTGTTAATAACTGTATCTCTTTGGCAATCTTTGACACAGTGGCATCTTTAATATGCCTTATATTTCTTAATAAAGTCTACTATAGAAATACACTTCAAGTCACTAAGAATCACTTCATCATTCTCCCACCATGTATCACCGATATACAATTCACTATCAACGTAATTCCAAGGTATAATTGTTTGATTACCAACTTCTAGTGGTAAAACTAAATGATACAGATAAATATTTTCTTTTAATGACACACAAAACTCATCATCTACTTTATACATGGTTTTGAAATAGTCATTCTCTTTACCTTCATGTAAGATTTGGTTATACATTTTATATATAAATGAATCTTCTAACTTATCAACATGTACATCCTCGTCAAATAACTTTTTCATTAAATATTTTATTCCATACTTTTCACTCATTTCATTGATTGACTTAAAATCATAGTCAGCTGTTAATTTAATGAAATTCGATGTAATAACACTTTTCCTTGCAATTCTGTTTCTTACTATTATTTTTTTCATTTAATTCCCCCATGTGATATGCACTCTAAAACCTTGTGATTTACTATAAATATTAATATGATCTATTGCTGTTTCACTTCCTCCAATTGGATGACTATCAAAATGCCAACCTTCCGCACTTCTACTTTCTGCTACTTCCTGTTTAAAATCAGGAAACTTTTTTTCAATTAAATCTAGTGCTTCTTGTTCTGTATTGAAATGAACATCTTCTCCACTAGTTACTTGAGATTTATATTGATTTAACTGCCTTGATGTCAAGTAGCTATCTTTATTCGTCCCCTTACTCCCTAAATTCTTAGCAAAGATATACGGGTTTTCAACAAAATGTCCAGTAGCTTTTCCCGTAACTCCTACACAAAGTGCTCCAGTTACACTGAAAGCAGCTGCCCTCACAACCGTCGGGGCTGTAACAACACCACCTACAAAACTTCCTTCTGCTCCAATCATTCCAGTTGTTCCCGCAACTGCATTGCCTATAGCTTTTCCTAAATAGTATGCTGTTTCACTATCTCTGGTATAAAAATTATCTAAATCATTATTAATATTAATTATATTAATTGACTTGATAATCACAGAAGTAAAACTTTTTACGAGATTAAGTAGATTAGACAGCTTAGGTCAATGTCCACTTGGATCAACATACTTTATAGGATTATTCCAAGTATAAGTATACAAGTTTAGATTTAGTGGGTTAGTAAGCTTATCCGCGTAAGTATCCTCAGATATAAACCTTATTATATTTAGATCATAATATCCTTAATTAAGTAATAACTTCTAGATTAAATTCAGTGTATGCTTGATTTAATTTGATTCGTAGCATACCCTGATTGTTTTACTGTTTATTCTATTTTATCAATTCACTACTGAATGCTCTAGATGCAGAATTTACATTATATATTTACTAATAATTTAACTTATTATCTTCTATGCTCATTTAATAAATTTACTTTGTGTATTTACTATTCTTCTTCATCTGGTATGGAGTCATCCTTTGATTTTAATGTTATTTTCATTTTAAGTCTAAATAATATATATATTATTGGTGCTATAATAATACTTATAGCCCAAAATATCATGCTTGCATTACCTCTTGCTGTATACATATCATCTCCTTGACTTTCAAAATATATACTTAATGCTACAATAAATACTACTATTGCAATAACAAATAGATACACATATTTATTTTTCACTAATCTACCTCCCCTAACCAAGTGTTACTAAATAGTATTAATAATCTATTGGTGGCTTTGAGTAGTTTTCGTTAATATATATAAGTTTATCAATATATTCTACTATAGCCTCCATATATTCAAGTTTAAACGAAGAGGATACTTTTTCTAAATCAATTCCATCGACTTTGATTAGATTAATATGGTACATATAATTAGCTTTCTTAAGCTCTAACACTTCTACAACTTCCCTTCTATCTTTAGGATATCTCATCAAATATGCATAATCACCTAAATTTGATGCTTTATACTTCATCTTATCTAGTTCATACTCAATAGAATTTTGTGCACCAGGTCCAGTAGCAGTTTGTATTAATCCATCAAGTAGGTATATAATAGCAAAACCAGCTTTTGAATACAAATCTCCTCCTTCCTTTGCACCTTTAATTATAGAGCTTACTGCTACACTACCATAATCATATAAATATCCTACTTTATATTCTACTAATCCTTCATATTTTGCAACTATTACTCCATAACGAGAATCATATGTTTTCGGCCTAAAACCTTCTGTATCTAGAATATTATGCACTTTGTTTCTAATATCATTTTCATACCTATCTCCAATACCTACAATAAAATGTCCACTAGGGTCAACATATATTATAGGATTATTGTGGCAATAAGTATATAGATTTAAACTTAGTAGTTCAGACAATCTACCTTCATAAGTATCCTCAGATATAAACCTCATTATATCCAGGTCATAATATCTTGCTCTTAAGTAATATCATCCATTCTCTTCATCATAATATTCTCCGGTGTATCTAAACGGATTGTCTATTTGTACTTGAGTTGTTATCTCTTTTCCATATATATAATAGTTATATATAGTAATTGTGGTAATGGTTTCGCTAGGCACTGGGTACCCCCCCCCCAAAAGAAACGATGATGGAACAAAAATATTCCATCACCTCAAAACAATTACATATTAATAATCTAGAAAGAAATCATCTAAATACTCACTATCACTGTTGTATTCAATTTCATAGGTAAATAACTCTTCATCGTCATTAGGTTCTAGTAGATCAAACACTAGTCTAAATGATGGTTTAGCTCCATTAGCTTTCTTTAACATTATATATGTCGCTCGATACTCTATTTTCAAGTCACTAAATAATATTCCTTGAGGAAGTTCGTCAATTGAATCTTTTAGAAAATTACTATCAGAGTTGTCTAGGATGCTCTGTATATTATTTATTGTTTTCTGTTTGAGTTCATCAAAAAAGTACTCTTCTTCAAATGTTTTTTCAAAACTAACTAATTTCATTTCAATTCCCTTTCTATTTCGTTAGTAAATAATCAAATATCAATTCTCCGGAACCATTTACCCTGCCATAAACCCTAGCATGACCTGCAGCTTTTGGGTCTTTCAGTTTATACGTATACTTAAATCCTTTTTTAGTGATTACTTCATTGTCCTTTAGTTCTATAATTCCAGAAGTTCCCTATCTTCTAAGTGCAATCCTTTCTCTAAAGCCTTATCGAATTTCTTGTCTAAACCCATTCTCTTAAACTTTTTTATACATCAGGGTCAATACTTCTATTGCTTGGGAGCCCATCATTTGTCGTCCCCCTACTCCCTAAATTCTTAGCAAACATATACGAGTTTTCAAAAAATGTCCAGTAGCTTTTCCTGTAACTCCTACACAAAGTGCTCCAGTTACACTGAAAGCAGCTGCTCTCACAACTGCATTGCCTACAGCTTTTCCTAAATAGTATGCTGTTTCACTATCTTTGGTATAAAAATTATCTAAATCATTCTTAATATTAATTATATTAATTGACTCGATAATCCCAGAAGTAATACCTTTTACGAGATCAAGTAGATTAGACAGCTATTGCTTTGATTCTTTCTGATATCCTTTGCGATTCTATTATAATCTTTGATATACTCGGCTCAGAAAGATTTAAGTCCTTTGCTATTTCTTTATTTCATATATCACAATATTTCTTGCTTAATATCATTAGCGCTTTTCTTGCTTCTACAAATCTTTGAACTCGATTTTTTATAATTATTTCTTCTTCATTTAT
>JANQLB010000022.1 GCA_028280805.1 Tissierellales bacterium | reverse complement strand
CCCCCCCCCCCCGGGGCCTGGAAGACGAATCCGAAATCCAAGCGCCATATAAAAAAGTTAATTTGATTGTGTTGTGTGATTTTGAGAAACCCTTCATGTTTTGACCTAATAACTTAGCGCCGCGGCAGCGCATGTTTTTCTAGAGAAAGCCGAAACTAAGTTATTTGATTCCCCTTCAGTGATGGATGATAGCGTGTAACATAAATCAAGGAGAGGGAAACAGAGAACAGGAAAACAGCCCTAGTCCTCCAGCAGTAATTTCATTTCCATTTCTCCGATTCTATGTTTCGTTCCCATTTCAGTTTTACTTTCAAGTTTCCCTTGCCTTTTCCGCGTTCCCAGTTCACCTTTTCCTCCTGTTGTCTAATTTTTTTCTTTTTTTTTTTGTAACAATCTTTGCATAGGAAAATATCTTAATGTTGCCCTAGTATAAATTTTAAAGTTTATTACAGAACACCACTGAATCATCATAGAATTCCCTAAGTGATATGATATCTCTTAATTACCTATTATTCCAATTGTACGTAATCAGTGGGCCTATTATCTAACTTTACAGTTCATGGTCCATGATGTATCACTCTGAGTACGAAGCATTGCATAATCCTCAGAGGCAAAAAAGGCATGTTATTCATGTTTCACGGCCGGTTTTTCAGCAACTTTGGATTGGTCAATAGTTCATTAAAAAAAACTCTTTCTTCCATATAATCAGAAACTTCAGTTGAAGGTTGCCCATTTTGATCACTCAACATCATGGACGAGGCTGCTTGTTCCAGTACGGGTATGTATTTTCTCGTTGTAACAATTATTGAACTATTGAGTTATTGAATTATTGAACTTGGCAGCTCAGATTTTCAGTTTATGTTAACTGTCTATGATTCATGCCGTATTGTAAGTAAGAAGACAAATTAGCACTGACAGGTCATGAATGCCGTTCTGTTTTCAGTTTTTTCTTTATAATCCCGAATGCAATGACACCACCGCTAGAACTTGTAACTAGAACTTTTTTTTGTCTGACGCCCTGCTAAACTGAAGCTATTTCATTGTTTTACCCAAACGGCTAAACGAAACCTTACAATAACATTTGCGAGTGACAAAGGCGTTTTCAATTTATTTCGCTGAGATTTAGTTTGATAAGAGGGGTCTGGATTAATAAAATAGCCGAAATACTTCCTGTGCTACCTAAACTCGGCCGCTTTTTAGGTTACGGAGATTACTTTATTGCACACGAGCTGTGAGCAATCAATGACCATCTGAGTGCAAGAAGGATTAAGGGTAATCTTTCCGTATAACCTCATACATTCATTATACAAACATGTTTCGACTCACTCTTCACCTGACTCTTGTCGAGATTCTATTCATATTAAACTATTTGTGAGAAAAAGTGTGAAATTGCCGTATGCCTAATAAAATGTATGTGATTATACGTAAATATTACCGTAACTAAAAACTACGTGAAGTATATCATAATCTAAAGTGAGATTTCTTTTTTTTAAGGAGCGGAGAGAATGGAGCCGCGGTCGCAGGTGCAGTTTTAATTTATTATTTACTAAAGCAAGTATAATAGGCTTATTAAAGTACACCTAACTGTATAAAGAAATGGAAGCCATGCAATAAATTGCAGGGTTAGCCAAGGCAATATGTATGTTAAAAGTACAAATGCATTATAAGGCTAAAAAGAAACAAAGTGGAAGCCTATGTCCCTGGTCACAATCTGTTTTTTCTTAATAATATTTATACTAATAGAATAGTCACAAAAGTAGAAGGAAAAGACTTTGATCTTTTTTAAAAAAATAAAAGGCTTGATTATACTGGAAAATGCTCATAGCTTATTACAGTTAGTTTACAGGCACTCCATTGAAATAATTAGAATCAAATACTGATTCTCCTTTCAAATTCTCTCAAATAATCCTTTAATGGAGATCAGTCTGGAGAT
>JANQLB010000132.1 GCA_028280805.1 Tissierellales bacterium | reverse complement strand
TACTCAAGAAGATACCTATAGAGGAGATGGATTAAATCTATATGCTTATGTATCAAATAATCCTGTGATGTATGTAGATCCTAGTGGGTATTGTAAGGGAGGGGTATATTCCTCAACACCAAGTTATATAGTAAATTCACCTAGAGCCTATTATACAGGTACTGGACCCAATAGTATACATCAAATGATGAATGACTCAAATTTCTCAATAAACATTAACGATGGAGTAGAAATTAATATTGATAATACTCAAATACTTATTGGTAATCCACTAGATAAGTTTGGAAATGATTTAAATGAAACATTAGGTTATGTTGCAGAAGAACTTAATGTAAGTATGTTGGAAGAAGTGAATTTAGTGTCTATAAAAAGTTGGGTAGGAGAAATGGAAATTAATTTATCGGTTGGAAGTTCTAATAGGATAACAACTAATTCATGGGGAGTTAGTGAAGACAAAATTGAAGTATATAATCCTTTAGTAAACTTAGGTGGTTTAGAAGTATATAATACTTTAAGTGGTGAAAGTACAGATGATGGTTTAGTTTTAACAGATAGTATCAATATGGATAGTGAATATTTTAGTTATTCAAACTCAAGTAGTATTTCATTAGATAATACAGTTGTTAGTCAGTCAATTTCTACTAATCCATCAAATGGGGATTCTATAGTGACATTATCCATGTCAACTGAATTGACTAATAAAAAAGTTGCTACAACTGCAGGTATAATTTTTGCAGGTATAAAAGCCTATAAAATTCTTCCGTTTCTAAGTGATTTAATGCATTTAACTGAACCAGCTTTTAATAATTAGTATAAAAGAAATCAGTTTTCGAGTGAATAAAGAATAGTGTAAGGGAGATAATTAAAAATGATACTAAATATAGATTTAACTAATATATTTCTATTTTCAATAGCTATTTTTGTAATAATTAGATTTTCTCCAATAATTATATACTTTATTAAACATAAATATTTAAAATATTTACTTAATAATCAGAGAGACATAAAAAAATATATTGAAGGAATAAATAAAGACTTAAGAAAATCTAAAATAGCTTCTGAGATTGGAGACCAATTATTGTTACATAAAGTTGGTGCTCTCATAATGGATGGTGATTTTGATAAAGCAATAGAGAATATACACATTATTAATCAGACAAAATTATCTAGAAGAGATAGACTGATTTATATTTACTATAAGACAAGAATATTATTTGAAATACAAAGGAAAAAAGAAGCGCAAGTGGAATTAGAAAAATATAAAAAGGAGCTTTTAAAAGCAAAAAAACCAGATAAATATAGAATTCCAAATAATAAATTAATAGCAATAGAATTTTATCATAATAATGAATTTGAAAAAAGCAAAGATATATTAGAAAAAACTTTAAAGATGAAATTGGGCAAGTTTAGCAAATCTGAAATAAATTACTATTTAGCATTAATAAGTATAAAAACAAACAAAATTAAAAATGCAAAAGAATTTCTATCAATGGCTAAGAAATTTGGGGAAAAAACTTATATAGAAAAAAAATCATTAGAGATTCTAAAGGAAATTAAAAGTTAAAATGGAAATTTGTTGAGAATAAATCAATTAATTGCTAATTAATACATGTGACATGCACTTAAAGAACAACATGACATTTAATAAAATTGTTTGGATATGGCAATGTTGGAATATTTACACTGACGATTATTAAGATATATTTTAAAGTAAAGCTTAACTAATTGCATAAAAAAGGAAAAAATGGCTACAAAATTCAAATAACAAAGGCAATTGAACAACTTTCTAGCCAATCTATTACCTTTTGTCATTAATAAAATAGAGAGACTGACTACATAAACTAAATTCTGTAGTTAGCTAAAAAAATAAATAAAAAAACACACAGGTCAAGGGTAAAAAATTATCCTTGACCTTTATACTTTTTTGAAACAATTGTAAAGGAGGAATGCATAGTGCAAAATGGTTGTCCAAAATTTATCTTCATTTCTTCACTATTTTCGATTCTCTTTAATATATTTCTAACCGTTCCTTTATCAATTTCAAGCATATTAGCAATTTAAGTCTTATTATATCCTTTATCAAAAAGGGTTCTTATGGTTGTATACATTGCTTCCCTCAGCACCTTTCTTTTATCTCCTAATCAAAAATCATTTTAATTTGATTCTTGACTTTGGGACATTTCTTAATATATTACTGGAGGATTTTTTCCCTTTTTTGATAGATTTATTTTACCATTAACATAAACTTTAACAATAAAGAGGAAATCAACATTGACAATACTCAAATACTTATTGGAAATCCATCAGATACATTAGAAAAGAAAATTGGAATTTTAACGTTAATTTAACAGGATTTACACAACAAAGTGTAGACAAAGGTGAATTGGGAACTTTTAACTATAATTTAGATATATAAGATAAAGGTATAAATATACTTAAAAGTGAAAATCTATATTACAAATTTAAAACTAATCTAGGAGGAAGTATAATATCAGCAACATAAGGTGGAGAATTTGTTATAGGAACACATTCATTACAAACTCAACCAGATTCTAACAATTTAACATCTGAGTTAGAATATACAATATCAGTTGATATAAATAAAGTGAAAAATACTGCTATAATAGGAAGTGGTATTAAGTTGCTACAAAAGATTAATAGAAAGTATAACAAATAAAATAACAATTACCTATAGTTATGACAATAACGGGAATTTATTAAGAGAAGAAAATATTAATAAAACAACTAACTACATCTACAATAAGTTTAACAAATTAAAACAAGT
>JANQLB010000131.1 GCA_028280805.1 Tissierellales bacterium | reverse complement strand
TACTCAAGAAGATACCTATAGAGGAGATGGATTAAATCTATATGCTTATGTATCAAATAATCCTGTGATGTATGTAGATCCTAGTGGGTATTGTAAGGGTGATATTGGTAGTAAGAGTGAAGATGCATACAATGACTCGATTGTTCAAGCTGCTCAAATTAGAGTTGAAGAAATTATTGAAGACAGAATAATTTATAAGATGGGAAATACATTTGCTCGTGTTACTTATAAAGAGGTTACAGCAGGTTATATTTATGAAGACATTTTTCAAAGAGAAAATGATAAAGCTGAATTCATAGAAACAATACCAAAAGTTGTAGATGCTGGTATTAGTTTGAGTAAAGGTGTTGAATTTGCAAAAAAACTGGTTTAGAACATCCAAAGACAGTTATACCTACTGTAATATTATATAGTATAGTTGATTTTATGACTCCTTCAATAGAAGATTTAGATAATTTTGATACAAGACTATTAACAAATGAAGGTGTAAATAAGGCCTATTTCCGATCAAAAGCAATAAATAGTACTCCATATAAATATTTGATATTAGATTTTACTGGAATAGCTAGGAAGAATTTCACAAAAGAACTTGAAAATTTAAATGAAGAATTTTTAGAAGACAAAAATATATCTAATGATATTAAGAATCCTATGATTGATTATGTAAATGAGATTAAAGATATTAATTTAAATTATGAAGAATCAAGAGAAGTATTGGATAAAATATTAAATGACCCTCAATCATTTATTCCTTAAAATTAAAACAATTATAATTATCATAGAATGTTTTAAATTCAATTATTCTTACAGCCTGAATCAAATTAATTTTTTCAGGCTGTAAAGAGTAAGTAAAATTAGAAAACTCACACTTGCAGTTATGACACAATAAGTACTATGAAAATAAAATTATACAAGTAAAATGCATAATAAATACTCATACTGAACTTACTTAAAATAGTAAAGTTATTTTTAGATTATTTTCAGAATTAAAAGTTTCTGAATGTCTTTTCAATCTCTAAATGAATTCATCTAGACATAGTGAACTATGATATAATATTGAAAACTAGACTCATTTCTTAAACAATAGTTGTTAGAAGGTGCTATTATATATAAGAATCAAGGGTTTTGATTTTTCATTTAAGTTTACAAATCGGTTCATTATACAAGGAGGTAATTATGAAAAAAAAGAATAAAACCATAATAATAATATTAATAATTCAATTATTTTTATTATCTAGCTGCTCAGATGGTGCTTACAAACAATTTGCTGAAGAATTTGAGGATATGTATGATAAAATAATTGTTGCTATTTACACTGATGATGCTTTAGAAACAATGAAAAATTTACAATCTTTAGAAGTTAATCAAAAAATCAAAGAATTAGAAATACTTTTACAAAAAACAGAAAATAATGTTCCATCGAATAAAAATGAAGAATATAAAAGATTTGTAAAGTGGTATAAAGGATTAATTTTATTAAAAGATTCATATAAAAAAATGGACGAGTTATCTGCTATTGAAAAAGTAGATGTATATGGTGAGATAATTGAGATTAGATATCATAGAAAGAATTTAAGTGATTAACTTTATTAGGAGGGATCATTATCAAAATTCTAAAAACTAAAGAATTTATTTTATTAGTGATATTGTGGATAGTGTATATATTGTATGAATTGCTTATAAAAAGTATTTTTATTTTTAAAGATAACTTCTATGAGATAATTATATTTTGTATTTTTACAATAGGATATTCACTATTCTGGTTTTATAAACTAGATAACAAATATACTAAATTAGTTTTAGTTTCTTCATTGCTATTTAGTATATGGATTATGAATTGGCCAATATTAGGATACAACAGATTCAATCATTTAATAGTGTATACCTGTATACAAGCAATAGTAGTTGCATTAATAAATTATCTTTATCTAAAAATTAAGAGAAAGAAAAATATTTCATTTTTAAATAATTACTTATACTCACTTTTGTTAAGTATAGGACAAGCAATCATTTTTACATCTATAATGTATTTGTGAGTAGCTGGGACTTTTAAGACCATTGAAAAAAGTCATGTTTTTTGATTTTAAATCTCTGAACCTTTCATTTTTTCTAGGCATATTTTTCAGAAAAGTGCTTTTTCAATGTTTTCGGACTTTTAGATTGCCATGATACGCTACATCTGTATTTTACTAATGTTAAAAGTATTCTAGAAGGAAATAGGGTCAGGCTTTACTAATTTACTTAGAATGATATAATTAAACTAAATAAAGCCTTATAAAGAGGGAAGGTAATATGATGGCAAGAAAACTTAGAGTACATTATGAGGGGGCGCTATATCACGTAGTAACTAGAGGAAATAATAAAGAGAAAGTACTTGGAGAAGAAAGCTAAAAAGAAGAATATTTAAGAATTATAAAAAAATATAAGGATACATATCGGTTTAAATTATATTCATACTGTATTATGGACAATCATGCCCATTTACTTATAGAAGTAGGAAATATCCCTTTAAGTAAAATAATGCAAGGAATACAGC